>NZ_JBFUIF010000151.1:0-3198 GCF_056402015.1 Allobosea sp. P4_C6 | reverse complement strand
GTACGAAGCCGGCGCGGTGGATTATGTCTCCGTGCCGGTGGTGCCGGAGGTTCTGCGTGCGAAGGTCAAGGTCTTCACCGAGCTCTACCGGACGAACCGGCAGCTCGAGCGCCTCAATACCGAGTTGGAACGACGCGTGGCAGAGCGGACCGCACAGCTGGAAGCGTCGTCCGCGGAACTGCAGTCATTGAACGAACAATTGGAGAGCCGCATCGAAGAGCGCACCCGCGAACGGGAAGAAGCGCTGGCCCAATTGTTCGAGGCTCAGAAGCTCGACACCATCGGGCAACTCACCGGTGGCGTCGCGCACGATTTCAATAATCTCCTGATGGCGGCGCTCGGCAGCCTCCATCTGCTCCAAAAGCGGCTGCCGCATGAAGAGCGCATAGACAAGCTCTTCAACAATGCGATCCAGGCCCTCGACCGAGGCGCTGCTCTGACGCAGCGCCTGCTCGCCTTCGCACGGCGCCAGGAGCTGAAGCCCCAGGCAATCGACATTCCCGCCATCGTGGTCGRCACGGGGGATTTGCTGCAACGAGCGATCGGCCCTGGGATCGAGTTCGTCCGGGAGTTGCCCAAGGCGCTGCCTTTAGTGCTCGTCGATGCCAACCAACTGGAACTCGCCCTGCTCAATCTCGTCGTCAATGCGCGCGACGCGATGCCGAACGGAGGTAAGCTAACGATCACCGCCGAAGCCTCGGTCGTCTCATCCGACAATCCGCAAACGGAACTCGCGCCTGGACCCTATGTCTGCATCCGGGTCTGCGACACCGGTTCCGGCATGGACGAGCTAACTCTGCAGAAGGCAGCGGACCCGTTCTTCACCACCAAAGGGCCCGGCAAGGGTACGGGGCTCGGCCTCTCGATGATCAAAGGCTTGGCCGCACAGTCGGGAGGCATGCTGGCGCTGTCGAGCCGTGTCGGTATGGGGACAAGCGCAACTTTGTGGCTACCCGTTGCAAGTGAGGCTGAGACGTCCGCATCGCTTGCGAAGGCCGAAGAGGCGGCTCGCCCGCTGGAGCAGCCGTCGGCTTCCCGCGTCATTCTCCTGGTCGACGACGACCCGTTGGTGAGCATGGGTACGGCAGCAATGCTGGAGGATCTCGGTCATACGGTCGTTGAGGTGAACTCGGGCGCTAAGGCCTTGGACGCGTTGTTGGAGAATGAGCGCATCGACCTCGTCATCACGGATCATTCGATGCCTGGGATGACCGGCGCAGAGCTGGCGCGAAGAATTCGGGCCTCTCGGCCGGAACTGCCTATCATTCTGGCTTCGGGCTATGCCGAGATTCCGGATAATGAAGGCCTCGAGGATCTTCTCCGCCTGGGTAAGCCGTTCGCGCAAAGCCAGCTGACCTCCGCCATTGAACGCTGTCCGCCGCCCGGTTGATTAGCTTTCTCCAAGCCAACGCCGGCGCTATTTGTGCGGTCCGACGCGAAGGCCGAGCTGAATGAAGTCCCAATCGTGCCATACTCATGGCTTTGATGGGGCGCCGGCGGCGCGACCCGAGCACGGCGTGAATTGCCCCGGATCGCTGACAGGCCGGTCGCCTGGAAGGCCGCCGCGCCGCGTTCCGGTGGGGCTATCGGCGTTGGTCGAATTTAGGACGAACGCCGAGCGCGCGATTGGCGCGCGGCACTCCGAAGCTTTCTGATGAAAGGGCTCGCTGGAGCCTGTCCCGCTGGTTGCTGAAATCGCCGACTGCTTCCCGCGCAGGGAGTAACGCCTAACGCCGTTCGGCAGCGTGGTTTCCACCGCCATCTGCACGACGCGGCGGCGATCGGTGGTCGAGGATTTCGTGTACCGCGGTGTTTCCCGGGGTAAGACGATTGGCTCTCTCGAGCGGTAGTCGGGCACGGTGAGCACGTCACGACGCGCCAGCATGCCCTCGTCATGGGAAATTGGGTGACTCTGCTCGTGGCGCATCCCAACCAACTTCAGCGCACGCGACAGTTCCAGCGACGAGCTGTGCAACGATCAGTATCACGTCGTTCGACGGCATCGACCGTCATTGGTTGACTCGGCTCTCTCCCCCTTTAAGTCGAGCACGTCTGATAACGGGACAAGAACGGGCCAATCGATCAATGATCAATCGTTGGTAGGGAGGCTGGTTTTGCGGGTTTCCCGAGCGCGTTCTACGGATCTCGCCGCCCTACGTGCGGCACGCAATTCTTGGATTGTCGGCTGCCACCATCCGCGTTGAAAGGCATTCGTTGTGGTCGGGCGTCGCGCAGGCCACGCCCTGATAAGCTCTTCATGCGTCGGACGCCGCCACAACGCCCAGACTAGAACGTCGAACAGTTCGGAACTCCAAGCGTAATGCCGAGCGGCAGTTTCCGCTGGCACGATTTCCCCTGTCACTTCAAGGACGACGAGCGGTCCCTCATGGGACATCAGCACTCGGTCCGGCGGCGGAAGTTCAGTTGCAGGAACGGGATAGCGGCGGCGGCGCCGCTCGGCTGCCGTGGCCTTCGCCTCCTCGTAGTCAGGCGCGGATCTCGCTGCCTCCCGTCGCTGCCTTCGTGCTTCTGGCTCGCTGCGTTGCGCGGCAGCTTCGATCGCGGGCCATCTCCTGCGAAGCTCGTCAACCGACCGATATGGAACCTGCCAAGCCTTGTCCTCGCCGTTCCACCAGGCCCATGGCACAGCGCGCAACTCGTCGACAATCGTTCGCGAGAACGGTGTGCGCACGATCATCTCATCGGCGGCCTGCAAATAGGGACTAACGATCGGCTCGAACGAGAAGGAATCGCGGCCGCGCTCGTCGGCTGGGGCGAAAGCACGCGGGAGTTCGCGAGCGAACCACCGTTCCGCGCGACGCATCGCCGTCGTTCCGGGCAGCCGCCAAGCCGCCAAGTGCTCGCTCCAGCGTGCTCGCGGAAAGGCCCGCCGAAAGCGCTCCACGGCTGCGGCGTCGAACGGGAAGGACACGATGGCGCCCGGACCTTCTTCATCGTCACGGATTTGGATGTCATTGTGCTCGCGCGCAGCCATCGGCCTATCGTCCCGCAGCCCCCGACGATGGCTCCGGCCCGGCCAAGTTGGCAAAAGCCGGGATGAGAGCTATTCGATGAACCGCACGGTCGTGCCGGGCCTGACGATTTGGGCCAGTTCTTCTGCGTCCCAATTCGTAAGCCGGACACAGCCATGCGATGACGCCTTGCTGATCCTCGAAGGTTCCGGCGTGCCGTGAATGC
>NZ_JBFUIF010000150.1:0-3206 GCF_056402015.1 Allobosea sp. P4_C6 | reverse complement strand
TTCAGACGCTTCACCTGGTCGGACTTCAGCCCGCCAAACTCCTTGCGCCAGCGATAATACGTGAACGCCGTCACGCTGATGGCCCGGATCGCCTCCGCGACCGGGCGCCCCTGGGACAACAGCACGTCGACCTGCCGCAGCTTCGCGACGATCTCTTCAGGCTTGTGCTTCTTCTGCGGCATCGCGGGCATCCTCCAAAGGCTCAAAAAGCCTACTTCAGGGAGGGCCACTTTTCAGGGGGCAGGCCAGTAGGCGAATCTGGGGGGCGCGCTTGTCCCGACGCCAACTTCCACCAATGGTGGAAGCCATGCACCATCGCCGCTGTGCAAAATGGACGCTCCCCTCCCTCCTCTAAAAAATAGGCTCGATACTGCAGTTTTATACAGGGCCCGCTTGGCTGGAAAAATCGGCTCAATACGCAGGTGCCGCAGTCAGTGTGCGGCTCAATACCGCGAACGTCGTGGGTCGGAAAACCTCAGTTCGGGTGCCCCGATGAATTCCATTGCAGCGTCTGACTCTTGAAGGAACCGAGGGACGTAAGGGGCGKCCCTCCTTCGACGTTTCCTCCCTAGACTTGTGCGCATCATCCTTCGGTTGGCGGCGCCCTTTTTGCATGGAAACCTACTGTGAGCTGCGGCTGCGGAAAGGCGTCCAAATTGGCGAGTATTCATCTCGGTTTTGCCGCGGCGCTTGGAGTGGTCGCTTGGCTCATCTTCGATGTGTTTACGGGACTGTTGACCTCTTCGCTGATCGCGGGTGCCTTCACCCTTCTGCGGCTCGCGTTCAGAGATCACTAGCCCCGCCTCAATCCCGTTCGGTTTAGACGCCCACCCATCCAGTAGGGATGACGGTCAAGCATCCGCGTATCGACCGCCTCAAGAGCGTGACTTGACAGGTTGGCCCTAACCGCGGGCGGGCTTTTTGGCGGATCAGTCTTGCGCCGGAGATGCAGCGGGAAATCCGCGACGACGGGAGAACCAGGTGGGCGCTAGCACCCCCGCCGTCGCTTCCGACGAACCCGCCTTGCAGGGCGYTCTCGCCGCCGTGAGAACCGCGCCCGTCGCGACCYCACTCCCTTACTTTGCRCGGGACTGGCCCGGAGGATCAATTCAATTCTKGACGGGGSGGAACTCGGCTGCGGCTGCCTCGTTGTGGCRGCGCWRCYGYTGCTTGATACAAAGCGACGGCGGCGATGGTTCTCTGCCAAGATGRCCATCGAAGGGAGCCGGCATTCACCGCTGCCGACTCCCTTCTTYTACTGCCGATCAGGARGSKAGCCGCGGRTGTACCGGCGCCCCGATCGGCCGGTAGACCATGGAATTCAGAAGCGGCCGTTCRCCCGCGCGCGACGACGGCCATCGGCCCGGCACTCCGAAAGGAGGCCGGGCCTTTTTCGCTTCAGTTTCAACGCGGCGTAGAGATCGATCTCGGCGCGCAGACGAGTGACCGCGGCGTCGCCTCGAATGCTTTCATGCCACGCATGCTGTCCTTTTCGCCATCGAGCGCCTGATTGCGCTGGGCCAGGGTAAGTCTAGTCAGAAACGCGACCTCGCATTCGTGGCGCCACTCCTCCGACCAGGTCGAGACCTCACGCCCGCCGAGGATGGCGGAGGGTTGGCAGGCGCAGCAGTGCGCAAACAATCGCGTTGCCGGTACGCGTCAGATGGCGAGCATCGCTTTTGACACCGCGACTGACGCGACCAATCCTGTCGGCTGCCAATCGCGCTCAATGGATGCGTTCAGAGCACTCGCTAGACCGCGTTCGAGCCGGCTACCGAAGCCCGGCGGCCTTGCGAGGAGGGGCACTGGGCCGCCATTTTCTCTCCAGCAAAGTCGCACCTGCACATCATCTGCCGAAATCTCGACGTGGAGCCGGCCCCTCTCGACGGACAGAGCGCCATATTTGGCAGCGTTCGTTGCCATCTCATGAAGCAGGAGCGCCAGATTCGTGGCCGCTTTGCCGCCAACCTGGCAATCGTCACCAGAAATGCGGATTCGGTCGTCGTCGTAGTAGGGTTCAAGAATCGCTCGAATGAGTGTGATGAGAGTGACGTGCGACCCGTCGRACCCACTTGATCGATCACCCAGTATAAGTTCGTGTGCTCGTGCGAGCGAGGAAAGGCGGTCTTGMACGCTGGCAATGACTTCACTTTTTTCCGCGTTCGACCGAGCACTGAGCGAGACAATTGCGTTGGCGAGTGCAAACAGGTTCTTCACCCGGTGTTGCATTTCACCCATCAGCAACTGCTGCTGCTGCTGCGCCAACAGCCTCTCCGTGATGTCCCGGGCGATTTTTGACGCGCCTACGATGTCCCCGTGCTCATTGCGAATGGGTGAGATGGTCAGCGAAATGTCGACCAGAGAGCCATCCTTGCGGCGACGCTTTGTCTCAAAATGATCGACGCGCTTGCCTGCGTGGATCTGAGCCAGAATGATCGGTTCTTCGTCCAAGCGGTCCGGCGGTATCAACACAGTCACAGATTGACCGATGATTTCCTCGGGTTTGTAGCCAAACAGGCGCGTTGCGCCGCCATTCCAACTTTGAATAATCCCACTGAGATTCTTGCTGACAATTGCGTCGTCCGAACCATCGATGATGGCTGCGAGCCAATCGCGTGGGTCAGGGGCGTCGGGCCCGTAGGCGAATTGGGGAACTAGCGCTGCCGCCTCGACTCGGGTCTTCGACAACCCAACCTCCGCCTATCTCACCACCACTGTGCCACGGCGGGATTCGATTTTTCCAAGCCGATCCGACGGCTCGCTCCAAGCGCAATGCGGCGAATAAAGCTGGCCACCCTTCCAGCTGAATAGGTCTTTTTGGACTGCTGCGTGTCAAGCCTGACATCGACAAGGGACAGAAGGTGTTGCACGGCTTCAACACAAAAAACAACTTGGCCACCTCCCTAGCCTCCATGATCCGAGCTAGCTTTGGGACCTCATTGATATCAGGGGAGTGGCAGGTCGCTTCCGGTCGGCCGCTTGAAAAGGCGACCGCGCCGGGCCCCAGAATGTTATTCTTCTCGGCCCAGGACGCGAAGAGGCCTTTCGTAGTCTCAGCCTCGATCTCCCCGCGGACCGATCGCCGCTCGGGGCAAGACATGGTTTGCCCGGTCGCGTCACCTACGGTTGATGCATATGGTCCAACGCGGCGGCCGGTGAAAGCCCCTCTCGCCAGTCGGGCCAGCGGAGCTCAGGCGGGCCAAACC
>NZ_JBFUIF010000149.1:0-3262 GCF_056402015.1 Allobosea sp. P4_C6 | reverse complement strand
GCCCTCAAGCCCGAGCCGGCAAAGATGGAGTAGGCGGGCGGTCGCGCCAGGACCAGAGTGCGTTGCGCGGTTTGACCCACAACACCTGCCATGGAGAGGGTGATGGACTATTTCGCTGGCCTGGATGAGTCCCTGGATACCGTGAACGTCTGTATCGTCAACGACACAGGCGATGTCCTGCTCGAACGGAAGATCGAAGCCGAGCCAGCGGTCATCGCTGATTTGCTGGCGAGGTTCGGCCATCCTTTCAAGCGGGTCGGCCTGGAAGCGGGCCCAACATCATCATGGCTTCACAGCGCGCTGCGCGAGGCCGGGTATCCCGCGATCTGCCTCGAATGCCGCCATGTGAAGGCAGGCCTGAGTGCAATGAGGAACAAGACCGACCGCAACGACGCACGCGGGATCGCCCATCTTCTCCGCCTTGGATGGTTCAGGCAGGTCCACATCAAAAGCGACGAGGCACAGCAAGTGCGCATGGCGCTCGTCAGTCGCCAGCAGCTTTTGAGTAAATCGCACGATATCGAGAACGCAATCCGCGGCTCGCTGAAGGTGTTCGGGCTTCGCATCGGGATCGTCACGCGGAGAGCCTTCGAGGAGCGCGTCCTGGAACTCGTCGCCGATCATCCAATCCTGCTCTCGATCACGAAGCCTATGCTGCGCGTCCGCCAAACGATGATCGRGGCTTTCGAGGAGCTGGACCGCATGTGCCGGCAGTTGGCGCGACGAGATCCGGTCTGCCGCCGGCTGATGACGATACCCGGTGTCGGGGTGGTCGTGGCGCTGACCTATCGCACCGGTGTCGACGCTCCCGAGCGGTTCTCGAGATGAAGAGACGTCGGCGCGCATTTTGGCCTGACCCCGAGACGTTATAGCTCCGGACAAACCGACTTCGACGGTCGCATCAGCCGGTGCGGCGACGAGATGGTCCGAACCGCGTTGTACCAGGCAGCCCACGTTCTCTTCCACCACGGTCCCTGGTCGGCCCTGAGGTCGTGGGCGATGCGGCTGGCGAAGCGAGGCAGCGTGAAGGTCGCGAAGGTTGCTCTCGCACGCCGGCTCGCCGTCATCATGCATCGCATGTGGACCGATGGCACCGAGTTCCGTTGGTCAGCGACGCCCGGGTCGACCGCCGCGTAGTGGGGCGACTCATGTAGCGATCGACCTTCATAGTTCCGTCGCCGAGGCGGAGAAGAGCGCCCGGGAGGGTGCGAGGGTCGGACGAGCCCGCATCGTTGGTTGCGATGGTTCGGCATACGCCGGTCCAATCGCGAGGCAAAGCTAGGCCGTTCGATCCTTCTCAACCCATCCTGTCCGCCGACGCAGCCAGCGTCGAGCACGCAAAGAAGCCTGAACTCGTCCGGGCGCTCCCAATCCGCGCATCATCAAAAACGGAGTTGACACATGCCCGCCTAAAGAAACCAGCGATAGGCGAGGTTCAGATGGACTTCGTCGCAGAGCCTGCGCTCCGAGCGGATGCCGAAGCAGTAGCCGACGATCAGCATCCGGATCATCAGCTCGGGATCGATCGAGGGCCGGCCGGTGTCGCTGTAGAACGGACGCAAATGCCCACGAATACCGGACAGATCGACGAAGCGGTCAATGGCGCGCAGCAGATGATGCCCAGGGACGTGCCGCTCAAGACTGAACTCGTAGAACAGTGCCTCTTGCCAACCGTCCGCTCGCCCATCATCGCACCGCCCTCCACAAGGACGACTGAATCAGAACCTCATCCTCCCAGCAACACCGACTTCTTCAACACAATCGGCCCTCCCGCGACCTTCCGAACGTCTGCAAACGGACAGGGCCGCACGGCTCTTCCCGAACTGTGACGACGGTCACTGGCGGGTACCATGCGTCCGATTCAATCCACTAGGCCGACCGCTCGGCGGCATACTGGCTTAGCGTCTTCTGAGCCTGCCAGTGCGGATCAATCTCGACGCGGAGATTTCCGGGCCCGGTGAGCGCAGCTAGCTCGGCGAGACTGAAGTTCCCGATCTCCGCGTCATCGGCAAAAATCGCGAGACCAAATAGCCTGTCTCGATCGAGCGGGTTCATTTCAGCTACGAGCCACGTAGCTGGCGCCCATGGCAGGAATAGCTTCAACACCGGCGTCGGATCAAAACTCCTGTCCTGGCGGCTCCGATGCCAGTTCGAGATTAGCAATCCCTAATTTCACTCGATATTTCAATAACTTGTGTAATTCCATGGTGTTTGGGGTTTCACTCCTGACGGCACGCCATCGAAAAACTGAGTGATCCGCTGTCAATAGCAGCCGAGAATTTGCAGCTGCAAATCTGATCGCTCATGCGAGCAAGCCATCACCAAGGTTTCAGCTGAGACCCGCGGAGCAATGGGATTTAACCGCGGTTAAATCGCAGTGGAGAATTTGCAGCTGCAAATCCCGATGCCCAAGCGAGCAGATATCTCCACGAGTCTCAGGGGCCGGAGCTGTTATGACCACTTCTGCGAAAGTGGTCATAACAGCTCCGGCCCCTTCTATCTCCGCACAATTTGCGGCGATTCCCGTACTCAATCGCCGCAAACTGAGGCAGGTGTCCAAAAACGAGCGATTTCGGACACCCTTCCCCGTCTCTGTCCAGAAAATAGCTTGCGCAAGTTCCGGACATGTCCGATTCTCGCCCTACCCTTTTTGGACGAAAATATGATGTCCCGAACCTTTGCTTATGTCCGAGTCTCGACCGACGGCCAGACCACCGACAACCAGGTGCAGGAAATTGAGGCCGCAGGCTTTCGCATCGAGCCACATCGGATCATTTCGGAAACGGTGTCGGGCAGCGTAGCGATCGCACAGCGCCAAGGCTTCACCAGGCTGATGGACAGGCTCGAGCCCGGCGACGTTCTCATTGTCACGAAGCTCGATCGGCTCGGCCGCAATACGATCGACGTGAGTACGACCGTGCACAAGCTCGAGGAAATTGGAATCCGGGTTCACTGCCTTGCTCTGGGGGGCGTCGACCTGGCGAGCTCGGCCGGCAAGATGACGATGAACGTCATCAACGCTGTCGCGCAATTCGAGCGCGATCTTCTTATCGAGCGAACCAATGCCGGTCTGCGTCGCGCGAAGTCAGAGGGAAGGAAGCTCGGAAGGCCAACCGCCCTCTCCTCCTCGCAGCGCGCCGAAATTCAAACCGCCCTGCAGGCCGGCCAGAAGGTGGCGCCTCTGGCGAAGCGTTTCAGTGTAAGCCGCCAGACCGTCATGCGGATCCGCGAAACTGTTTCGCCAGTCCGACCCGACTAGATT
>NZ_JBFUIF010000148.1:0-3275 GCF_056402015.1 Allobosea sp. P4_C6 | reverse complement strand
GTCATAAAGCAAGCCCGGCTGTGGCGCCTGGCCCTCCGCCTGCGAGACCAAATCGTCTTCGGGGCTCCCGCCCATTCCCTCCGCTCGCGCGATGTCGGATGGCTGAATTTCCACAGTGCTAGCAACCCGCGGCGATGGTCGTTGACTTGCAAGCAGTAGGTCCAGTTCTTCGCGCTTGAGAAATATCCAGTGCGACCCGGCAAATGATGAGGGCCGCCCCGGTTGCATGCGGCAATGCGAAATCCGCTTCCGGATGACGTCGATATTCGGCACGATCCAGTCATCAGGGTCGCCCGGACCCCATCCTCCACCCGCTAACTTCATAAGGTAGGGCGTGAGCTGCCTATTGAAAATTGCGTCCCGAACCCAGGTCGCAACCTGCCTGACCAGGCCAATGATCGGCTCGATCTTTTTATCGTGATAGGAAACGTATTTTAGGACGGTATCCCACTCTGGCTGCGTAAAATTGTAACCGGCCCGAACCTCGATTGTCGGCTCTCCCAGGCGGCCAAGTTGCGGGAGCGTCTGTAGCTTCGGCACGTAGTCGAGGCCACCTATGCTTGTGAGGATTTGGTGCGCCCAATCCCGTAAATTCTCATCGGCGGCCTCTGGAGTTGGGGTGCTCCGCAGGTAATCGGTCGCCCCATAGTCGTCTTTCCAGGCGTCCCCGAGTAGATGATCGGCAATTTGAGAGATTGCCGGAGCAAGGAATAAGAACCCGGTCGGCGCATCGGCCCAATTGCGCGGGGAGCACCAAATCTCATTCGGAGTGGCCGACATTGCTGCATCTCATCAAGCACCACGCGGGATGGATGGGGCAGGCGCGCGGTGCTTCGCGCTTTTCTCCTGGCTGGGACAGCCCCATCCGTCTCGGTCGATTAGCCGGAGCTCGCAGGCTTCATCGGAATGACCTTGGCGCCGGTGCGCAGGAGGTCGAGGTAATCCGCCCACGTCTGGCTCATGCGGGTGCGCTCGTCCCAATGGCGGCCTCTGGCGTAGGCGCGTCGCACCGCGTCTTGATCCTGATGCGCGAGTGCCCGCTCGATCGCGTCGGACGACCACATACCGGACTCATTCAAGAGCGTGCTCGCGGTCGCGCGAAAGCCATGAGGCGTCATCTCGTCCTTGGCGTAACCAATGCGGCGGAGGGCGGCATTCATGGTGACGTCGGACATCGGGCGCGAGGCTGAACGCAGCGACGGGAACAGCAACGGGCTCCGGTCCTGAACGTCACGCAGTTCCCTAATAATGGCCACGGCCTGCCGGGGCAGCGGCACATGGTGCTCGCGACGCATCTTCATGCGCTGGGCGGGGATTATCCAGATAGCATCCTCTAGATCGAACTCCGCCCATTCGGCAAAGCGAAGCTCCCCCGGCCGCGGGAATAGAAGAGCCATGAGCTGGAGCGCGGCGCGTGTGCCGGGCTGGCCCTCGTAGGCGTCAATGGCGCGGAGCAACCCGGCGAAGCCCTTGGCATCGGTAATTGCAGCTCTGCTCGTTGGCTTCGGGGCTGCGAGCGCGCCTCGCAAGGCCAACGTCGGATCGTCCGCGACCTTGCCGKCGGCGATAGCGTAGCGGAACACCTGTCCAATCACTGAGCGCAACCGCTTCGCGGTTTCGAGGCGCCCCCGCTTCTCCACCTTGCGAAGTGTCGCAAGGATTTCGGCCGCGCTGATTTCAGAGATAGCGCGCTTGCCCAGGTCACCGGTCGCGAAGGTCAGCAGCCAGTCAAATTTCTCCAGCGTGCCCGCAGCCTTGCCCTCGCGCTCTTTTTTGTCCCGGAGTTCGTCGGCCAACGTGGCGAAGGTGGCGGCCCGGTTCTCCTGCTTCGTGATGCGATCGAGGCGCTTCTGTGCGGACGGATCGCGTCCGCCTCGCAAATGGTCCTTGGCGACCTCCCGCGCGGCTCGTGCCGCTTTCAGGTTGATGCCGGGATACGGGCCGATGGCGAGCTTCTTTTGCTTGCCGTCGAAGCGGTAGGCTATGCGCCAGAGCTTCGCACCGTTCGGCATGATCCAAAGTTGCAGGCCGCCGCCATCCGAAAGTTTTGTCACTTTCGGCTGCGCCTTCGCGTTCCTGATGGCCGTATCGGTTAACGGCATGTTGGCCTCGTATCTGATGGCCTCGGGTGAGGACAACAGGAAGGCCAACAAATTGCCCGACTGTCAATGAACGCCTGAGAACACCACTGACGTCTAATGACAGCAAAACCGGCCCCTGAGGGGTCGGTCGCGGTCGTCGGTGAACATTGATGAGAGAGAGTTTGGTAGCGGGAGAGGGACTTGAACCCCCGACACGCGGATTATGATGCAGCTGTTTCGGCCCATGTTCATTGGGCTTTCGCAGTCCGTGTTGCAGATGTGTTGCGTCCGTCGTCAGGAGAGCAGCCGCGACGCTATCTCATCCATCGCGCTGGCATCTTCGTCCCTGGCCTCCAGCAGATAGCCGTAGGTGTCATACGTCTGCTGGATCGAGCTATGGCCCATCAGATATTGAACCCGCTTCGCATTGAGGCCCTGCTCGATCCACAACGCCGCCGCGGCATGGCGCAGGGCATGCAGGCTGTATTTCGCATCGGGTACCTTGATGGGCTTGCCATGCTCGTCCTGTTCGTCGCGCAACACCGTCACACCGGCTGTGATCTGCAAGGGCCAGAACACGCGAGAGAGCAGGTTGCCATGGCTCTCAACACCTCCCGCCCCTGTCGGGAAGACCAGGCCGAGGTCGCCCTTTGGGCAGGCCAGCTTCCACTCGCGCAGCACCTTGAGCAGGGCAGGGGACAGCGGGATATCGCGGTTGCCGGCCTCTGACTTCGGCGGGCCGGATTGGTTGTAGCGATCGACCCGCCGCCGGATCTTCATCATCCCAGCCTTGAGGTCGATATCGGTCCAGAGCAGCCCTCGAAGCTCAGAGGCACGCAGGCCGCAGAGCAAGGCCACCATGATCAGCGGCCGGGTCTTGTCGGAGGTCGCCGCCAGCATCGCCTTTAACTCGTCACGACTGGGCATTTCGATATGCGCGGTCTCCCGCTTTCCCCGCTTCGATCGGCCGCCGACCTTCACCGCATTGACGACGACCAGCCCTTTCCGCTGCGCCTCGCTTACAAGCGACGAGAGAGAGCCGAGCACGCGCTTCACCATCGACGGCGATCGTCCGTCCTCAACCAACTTGTCCTTGAACGCAGCGACGGCCGGCGCGGTGAGGCGAGACAGCTTGGTCGCGCCGATTCGGGGGGCGATGTGCAGCGTCAGATGCTGCCGATACGCCCGTACAGT
>NZ_JBFUIF010000147.1:0-3320 GCF_056402015.1 Allobosea sp. P4_C6 | reverse complement strand
GAGTATCTTGCCGTTCTGGCGGATCGCGAAATGCGCGGCAAGATCCGGCGCGGCGAGATCGATGGCATACCCGCGGATCACCCAAGCGCCCTTCGGCAAGCGCTCGAATTGATCGGCATCCGCCCGGACCCCCCCTCCCTCCGATAGCGTCGGCATCATCAGGATGCGGCGCGCCTCTTCCAATTGGGCCTCAGCGCRGCGCGTCTCGCGCCCGGTGACGAAGGCGATCGCCAAGAAGGCGCCGGTGAAGGCGACAGCAGCCGCCTGCAGCGGCGCCGGGCGCGCGGTATCGATAGCACGCTTCAGCCGGCGATAGAGGGCGACGTCGACCGGGCCAAGCAGCAGAGCGACGCCGATCGAGCAGACCAGCCAAGAGACCCAGACGAGGGGCGCCGGCGCGTTAGCGCCGAAAAGCGCGCCAAGGATCGTGATCACCGRCACGTGGCAAAGATAGAGCGCGTAGCTCGCGTCGCCCAGCCGCACGCCGGCTCGGGCGAACGGGCCCCGGCTTCCGAGCGCCGGCGCACAGATCAGCCCGGCGACGAGGAGGCTGGCAGAGAACCCGACGAACAGCCGGAAATGCGCCTCCTGCCAGAAGATGCTTGCGACCGCGAGTGGCAGGGCGAGGCAGGCGAGCAGCGGATGCAGCCAACCGCGCTTCTGCGCCTCGGAGGCCAGGTATCCGAGCAGGAACGGGAAGGTCACAACGCTGAACGGGATCGCGCTCAGGATTGGCATGCCCTCGACGTGCTCCCRCCCGCCCAGGCTGTAGGCAAAGCAGAGAAGCCCGAGCCAGGCGATGACGATGCGCGTCCGGAGCGCGGCGAGCCCGACGAAGCCGAGCAGGCCGAGGCTGATATAATAGGACATCTCATAGAGCAGCGTCCATTCGACGCCGAGGAAATAGCCGCGCGGCCCGGCCGGCACGAGCGAGAGGGCGATCAGGTTGATACCGCGCGGCGCGCCGACCATCAGCAGGGCCAGGCTGAAGAGCCCGACCATGATCAGCATCAGTGGATAGATCCGTGCGACGCGGCTCATGACAAAGCGCGCTGGGTCGTCCCGTCGCAGGACCTCGGCGATCAGGTATCCTGAGATCGCGAAGAAGATCGCGACGCCGTATGCGCCGAAGAAGCCGCCGAAGATCGACAGAAAGCGATCGTCTCCCCGGTAGGCCCACAGGTATTCGGAGCAGTGGTAGAGGACCACGAAGAGCGCGGCGAGACCTCTCAGATAGTGCAGATAGAGGTTGCGCTGGTCGACCTTGCCTACGGCAGCCCCGGCAATCGCATCCGGACCCCTGGCCGGGCCCAGAAGATTGCCATGGTGATCAGCCAGGTCGCTCAAAATGCCGCCCTCCCGATGCGGCCACCTTCTGCGAGCGGCTCGATTCCATCATTTCCCGTTTAGTGGGAATCCAGCAAGTCTCATTTTTACTTTCGAACAGCCGACCAGGATCCTGAACCGCTGAAAGGCCGCGGAAGGGCCGGAAGTGGTGAAAACATCGGCCGCGACCGATCGGCTATGGGTCCGAGCCATAGATCAACGAGGCTGGCGCCGGCTGATCGCGCGTCGGATCGCCGCCATCCTTTTTCGCCGGCGCGCCACGTGCTGGCTAGCACCGGACCTCGTCGACCTTGTCGATCCAGCCTAGGGTGGCGGTGTAGGCGCGATAGGTCGGAAGAACGCGGAGATCGAGGACACCCTGTCGCTCATCCTCCTGCCGTATTTCGCCTGCTGCTGACGGTGTCCGAGGATAGGCCCGCTCGAAACATTCGCTGGGCAGACCTGAGGCAACGCGCACTCGACGGAGTCGAAAACCGTAGTCCCCCGGAATCGTTTCGACCTCATATTGGCGGAACCGGCGCCCGCTGGCTTAGTTCGGATCACATGAGAACGTCGAAGATTGCGCTGATCGGGGGCGCCGCCCTTGTTATGGTCGCCATCGCCTATATCGCTTCGCCCTACATCAGTGTGGCCCGGTTTGCTCGTGACCTCGACGCTCGAAACACGCCGGCTGTAGCGTCCCGGATCGATTTGCCCGCCGTCCGACAGTCGATTGCAAGGCAAGCAGCCCGCGCATTCCTGGCAAAGAATCCCGACGTCGCTCGCAAATCACCGCTCAGCGCTTCGGCTGGAGCAGTGATCGTCGGCGGCTTCATCAACGCCTACCTCGCGGAGACTTTCACTCCACAAGCTTTGGAGGCGATCTTGGCCGAAACGCGCGCCCCGCCCCAGCTGGGCGCAGAGCCTGTGACCGTTACCTCACTGAGCAAGATGCAGGATGGCTTGGCGCTCTGGCGTCAATCGGGCTTCACGGATCTGACCGCTTTCACAGTCAGGGCCCCTGAGAACCCGGATGGATCGATGTCATTTGGCTTCAATTTGCAAGGCACCGCCTGGCGTCTGACCTCGCTGAGCTTACCTCAACGCTGGTTAGACAGACTGGTTGAAGACATCGGACGGAAACTTCCTAAACCGGAATGAGGGTCAGGCTCGGAAGCGAAAGCCCCGGCGTAATCAATTGAAACTCTGGTCATGCGGCTAATCTGTTCCCATGCGAAGTGTACGTTTGAGCGTTCCAAACGCCGGGAGTGGATGATGCCGCCGCGGCCTAATCCGAAGCGACGGCGGGTGCTAGTGCCCACCCGGTTCTCCTCTCATCGCCGACTACCTGCTGGATCTCCGGCGCAAGATTGAGCAGACAAAATCCCTCGGCAATTGCCAGCGGGGCGGTTCGTGCGAACCAGAATGGGAGCCGCCGGAGACGTCAGTCCAAGGTTCCACCAGCTGAAATGACAAAGGCCCCACCAGCCGGAGCCGACGGGGTGATCTGAGCCCTTAAAACTGGACCGCTTTAGGTTAGAGTTTTCCGCGTCGTTTCCCATGGGCTGGGAGGAGCGGAAGACGATGAAGGATTCGAAGTTCTCGGACGCCCAGAAGGCGTTCATCCTGAAGCAGGGCGCGGATGGGATTCCGGTGGCGGAGATCTGCCGGCGGGCCGGGATCAGCCAGGCGACCTACTTCAACTGGAAGAAGAAGTACGACGGGCTGCTGCCGGCTGAGATGCGCCGGCTGAAGCAGCTCGAGGACGAGAATGCGAAGCTGCGCAAGCTCGTCGCCGACCTCGCGTTGGACCGCGAGATGTTGCAGGACGTCATCCGCCGAAAGCTCTGAGCTTCGCGTCAAGCGTTTTGCCATGGCGTCGCGCTCCGGATGATCGCGTTGAGGATGGTGAGGAGGCGCCGCATACAAGCGACGAGGGCGACTTTCTTCGGACGCCCCCGTGCCAGTAGCCGCTGATATTGATCGTTGAGAAC
>NZ_JBFUIF010000146.1:0-3339 GCF_056402015.1 Allobosea sp. P4_C6 | reverse complement strand
ACCCAATAGTCCCCCTCGACCGGCCAGAAGAAAGTGACCTTGAGCTTCGATCCGTTGGAGCCATCGACGACTCGGGCCGTGGCCTCTGCCGTCTTCACCGATCCCGTCAAGCCGCCTTGGTGGCAGGAGTTGACCACCGCAACAGCACCGTCTGACTTCTGAGAATACTCCGCCGTGACCGCCTCGCAGCCCTTCTGGAAACCCGCCTCATAGCGAGCCTGCTCGTACCACTTGCCGAGATAGCGCTTCAGCTCCACAGGCTTCGCGGGCTGCGGGACATTGGAGTTGCCGACAGGCTGGCTCTCCAGCGGATTGCACGCCGCCAGTGCCATAGTCGATCCGATCACGAGCGCGCTCATCAGGGTTTTCATCGTCATCCTCGCTTGGGCTGCACGATAACGTGAGCTCGCTGACGCGGTTCCCACCCCGCACGCTTCATTGAGTATTGTCCCCGGTATGTCCGCCGCGTAGCATCTCGGCTGCAGCTCCTTACCGGAGGCGGACATGGCTCTTCCCGATGATCTCGTGGCCTGGAGCATCAAGCGTATCGGTCAGAAAATCGGTGATGGCGAATGCTGGACCATGCTTGAAACCGCCCTGACTGACTGCGGCGGCAAGACCTCAACCCAACTCATGGGCGGCAAGGTTGGAACTGACGGCGATTATATCTGGGGCACACTGGTGAAGGATCTGCGCCGCGACGTTGTCGTTGGCGACATTCTACAGTTCCGCAACTTCGTCTGGGAAGACAGGACCGAGGTGAAAACGACGCATCCGAACGGTGATTGGGAAACGGGGGGAACGACTGTTGAGAAGCGCCCTCACCACACAGCAGTCGTTGAGGCTGTTGTGGGCCAGGGCATCGTTGACGTGCTGGAGCAAAACGTTCCCGGGGGCGACCCAATCCATCGCGCGCGCCTTCACATCGTCTCGTTCCTCGGGCCGAAGGTGAAGAAGACTTTGCCTAATGGGGACGTAGTGGAGACGACGCCAAACCATCGCGTCAGCGGCACGGTCTGGGCGTTTCATCCGCAGGTGCCGCTACCTGGCAAGAAGCCTTGAATCGTCGGCTGCGTAGTCGCTCCGGCGAGAGATTCTCTCACAGCATATGACCACAGATTTTCGCGCCTCGCGGGAACCAAAGTCGTCATCATCTCGTTGCCTGCGCGTTGCCATACGACACCTGCCTGCTCTCCAGTCGATGCGTCGCCGCGGATGTACCGGCCGCAGCCGACAGGAGGGCAAAGCCAGTTTCCCGGCGATGGACGAAACCGCCAAGTCCTGACAGAAGTCAGAGGCCCGCGGTTTCCCATACGGCGGGCTTATCCATCCTGCGAATGGCAGAAGGGCGCTGAGACGCCGCAACGCCTCATGGCAACGAGAGAACGCCTTGCCTAGAGCCACCGCTGAATCGTGGCCGGGCCGATCTGATGCATGTCGATCTCGGAATCGCTGAGCCGGCGTTGCAGGTTGAGCACCCGCTGCGGAACAGCTCACTGTGACCGGCAAGCGCAGCCATAGCTTCCTCCTGGAGGCTGCGGATCAGCTCGACGATATCGGCGATGAGCTTTTCCTCATCGTCGCGTCCGTGCGGAATCCGACGTTGTGTCGAGCGATGCTGCCCGAGCACACGGCAGACCCGCCGCTCCGACTCTTCAGAGCGAGCCGGGCATGGTCGATGCAGGCGCGGCGACGGGCGGGGCTCAGATGGGGTATTCGGGGCGCCTCGCGCGGTTGAAGCGGCGGCATAGTGGCGCTCCGATCCAACGCGGGAGTCCCACCATGAACCACCAGCACCATGTCGGCCTCGATGTCTCCGTGAAAGAGACCGCCATCTGCATCGTCGATCCGCACGGTAAGGTCGTGCACCRTACCACCGTCGAGAGCCATCCTGAGGTGATCTGCAAACACCTCATCGGTCTCGGCCACAGCTATGCTCGTATCGGCCTGGAGGCGGGGCCTCTCTCGCCATGGCTCTACGCCGGCCTGGTCGAAGCTGGGTTGCCGGCGATCTGCGTCGAAACCCGTCACATGCACGCCGCCCTTTCGGCGCGMATCAACAAGACCGACCGCAACGACGCGATGGGTATCGCTCAGATGATGCGTGTCGGCCTATTCAAGCCGGTCCACGTCAAGACGCCAGCCAGCCAGCAACGCCGCCTGCTCCTGACCTCGCGCAAATTGCTTCAGCGTAAGGCCTATGACATCGAGAGCGACCTACGAGGTCAGCTGCGCAATTTTGGCCTCAAGGTCGGTGTCGTGGGAGCTGCCGGCTTCGAGCAGCGCGTGCGAGACCTCGTGCTCGATCTGCCCTTCGTCGCGGCTGTGGTCCTACCGTTGCTGGAGGCTCGCTCCGCGTTGCGGACCCAACTCGCCAAGCTGCACAAGATGCTGCTGGACCAGGTCCGCATCGATCCGATCTGCCGACGGCTGATGACCGCACCCGGCGTTGGGCCGGTCGTGGCGCTGACCTACCGCACATGCGTCGACAACCCGGCCCGTTTCGGACGATCGCAATGCGTCGGGGCGCATTTCGGTCTGACGCCGCGGCTTTACCAGTCCGGTGAGACGATGCGGGGCGGGCGGGTCTCGAAGTGCGGGGACACGATGATGCKCGCTGCGCTCTATGAAGCCGCGCTCGTGCTGCTGACCAGCCCGCGCGGCCCGTGGTCCTCCCTGAAGGTCTGGGGGTTGGCCGTGGCCAAACGCCGAGGCATGCAGAAGGCGCTCGTGGCCGTCGCTCGCAAGCTGGCCATCGTGTTGCACCGCATGTGGCGCGACGAGACGGACTTCCGCTGGTCGGCCGCWTCCGCCACGGCGGCCTGAGGCCCGCGCTTTAGCATCACGCAATACCGAGCTCCTCCGGCGTGGAGGGGGCCCTGCGGGGACGATGGGAGCGGGCGAGACCGAGGAAACTCGAGCGTCGGTTCTGCCGAGCGCGCGGCTTAGATGGCTCCGCCCACTCCCTCTGATCCCATCATGAGGCGGCACAGGCCGACCTCGGAGAGAAGCAAGAGCTCCGCAGGACCGTTCGCGCGCCGATCCAGGATGCGCACGCAAGGGAGTTGACCTATGAACCCCGAATAGAGAAGTAGTTTCCCGAGGCAGCTTCCTTGAGGATCAGCTTCTCCAACGTCAGATCCGAGACGGCTTTGCGCAGCCGCTCGTTCTCCTTCTCCAGATCCTTCAGACGCTTCACCTGGTCGGACTTCAGCCCGCCAAACTCCTTGCGCCAGCGATAATACGTGAACGCCGTCACGCTGATGGCCCGGATCGCCTCCGCGACCGGGCGCCCCTGGGACAACAGCACGTCGACCTGCCGCAGCTTCGCGACGATCT
>NZ_JBFUIF010000145.1:0-3365 GCF_056402015.1 Allobosea sp. P4_C6 | reverse complement strand
TTATTGCCCAGGGCGGTCGCGGCCGAGGCGGCGCAAAGATGACGGCCAGAGATGCGACTAACCTGTTGATCGGGCTTTGCAGTGTCGGATCTGCGAAGGAAATTCCTTCTGAGGTTCATCGCTTGAGACAAGCCATATGCGTCAAAGTGGAGTGCAGTCTATCTAACGAGATGCAATCGGCGTTCGCAGAATCTGAGAGTTTAGGCGCTGCATTTGAGTTCATGATGGCTGTGCCACGGTTCTCGGACGACATATTGAGCAAATTGGCATGGGATGTTTTTATCCCAACGCGTCTCTCTGATGGTTTTAGAGAACGCGTTCGCAGGCTACCATTGTTAGTCACATCTTCGATCAGCTTTTATCACCCAAGCGGCCGCGTCGAATTCGATATCGAAGACAACGACGGCCTCTATGTCAGAGAAGACCCTCTCGAGGTAGTTCCAAAAATTCTGCTTAATGCAACGTTCTTTGCAGAGAGACCGCCTGCCGCGGCAGGCGATCGAGTAGTAAAGACTTCGATCTCGCTAAGTACAATTTTGGAGGCCGGCATAGTTCTGGCCTCCTAACCCGGAGACCACACCATGACAGATATGACACCGCGCCCCGAGGGTGCGAACGGCGAAGCCTTGCCTCCGCTGTCCGAAGATTTGCTGCATGGCGCCAAGRCCATCGCCGCCTTCATCTACGGCGATGCCGACGACAAGAATGTCCGGCGGATTTACCATGCTGCCGACCGGCTCGGCATGCCCACGTTCAACATGGGCGCCACTATATGCGCCCGGCGCTCGACGATCCTGAAGTGGATCGCCCGGCAGGAAGCCGCCTAATGGCCGCCTGTCTCCGCCCCGACAGGCGAGAGGCGACCGTCATGCTCGACGAGGTTCTCGCCGATCTGCGCCGTGCCGGCATCTTGCCGACGCCGCTCAACCTCATCGCGGCCGCGACTGACCGGACCCGAGACGACAGCTTGGTCCAGGCCGTCGTGATTGCCGCCGAGCGCCGACAGATCAGGGAGGTGCCGCAATGTCCGCCGCAGTGATCCCGTTCCCCCGCGTCCGAAACCGGGCCTTCATCGTTCGGCATGCCCGGCGGATGACGGAGATGAACCAAGCCGCGGGAGAAAAGCACCTTCAGCGCCAGATTGAGCTTCAAATGGACACGATGCGCAAGCGCGGCATTCCCGGGTCGATCATCGTGGCCGAGGCCCGCGCCGTTGAATGCGCTGTCCGGGCTGAACTCTGGAGGGCGATCATGCAGACGCCGGGAGGCGCCGCGTGAAGCCGTTCGACCGCAAGCCGCACGCGACCGGACGTGACGGCCCTCGGATACAGGATGCTCGATACCGCAAGCGCAACCAGCCGCCAGAGGGCCAAGCGTTCGTCTGGATCACGAACGAGATGCTTTCGAGCCCGGCATGGATTGCACTGCCCGACAACGCCATGCGCGGCATCATGAGGATAGCGCAGGAGCACATGGCCCACGGCGGGAGGAAGAACGGCGAGCTTCCGGTGACGTGGAACAACTTCCAAGCCTACGGCATCCGCCGCGGCAGCATCACCGACGCGATCAAGGCCTTCGTCGCCTTGGGCTTCGTAAGGATGGCGGGTCGAGGCCGGCCGACCAATGGAAGGGACAAGGGCTCCTCGTCGCTCTGGACGCTGACATGGCTGATGACGGCGGACGGTGAGGCGGCGACGAACGATTGGCGCAGGATCAAGTCTGCGGAGGACGCCACGGAGAAGCTTCGATCCGCAGGGGTGACGCCTGAGCGCAAGAAGAGGACACCCACCCAAGATATTATAAGTAGTGCCAAATTGATACCGTCAGACGCGGAGCCGATCGCCCGGAAACAAGGCGCCTCCGGCATCTGAAGCCTCCACAGAGGCCCGGCGATAGTTCCACCGTTGGTACTGTCGCAGTAGTTCCAAATTGGTACCAGAGAAACCGGCCCCGGCGCCCGGACCTGCGCCGATATCACCACCGTTAGGACCACCATGACGAAGAGCATCAGCTCGGCGAGCGCTACCGCTTTGCCCGAAACCCAAGCGATCGCAGCGATGATCGCTGCCCTGCCGGACCATCGGCAAATTCGTGCCGTCTATGAGGCGGCCGAGCGCCTCAACAGCATGGCCGAGCTGCTGGTCGGCAACGCCTATATTCGAGAGATGAGGGAGGCGGCACCCATCCTCGCGCAGATCAACTGCTTCCTCTACGCAGCGCAGACCGCAGCGGCGGCGCGTGCCGGCAACCTCAAGGCCGCCAGCGAGGAGGAGAAGGAAGCCAAGTATCGGACGTTGATCAGTTTCGAGGTCGGAGGGACCAGCGATCTCGAACACGCTGAGGAAATCATCGGCGACCTGATCACCGACTACGCGGCGGAGGTGCAGTCATGAGCGAGGAAAAGCTCGACGACGTCTGCAGCGACCTGCAGCACCTGCTGGATATCGGCGTGGGGCTGTTGATGAGCGTGACRCGCCGCGACGACATCAAGGACGATCTGGACCGTGTCGGCGCGCTGCTTTGGGTCACGCGCCACATGGCGAAGAAGGCTGTCGCCGACGTGGCCTCTTATCCGCCGGTGACGCCATGAGCACCATCGGCATGACGAGGCAGGAGCGAGCCGAGATCGGCGCGCTGATCCGCAAGCGCGAGCGTGTGATGAAGGCAGCGGCATCTGAGCGTGCCGCTGCCATGATGGCCGAATTCGAGCAGCAGTGTGCGTCGGTTTACAGCTTCAACGATGACGCTGTCTGGAAATCCGCGTCCGAGCAGGTCAAGAAGGTGGTCGCGGACGCTCAGGCCCTTATCGCCGATCGCTGCGCGGAACTTGGAATCCCCAAGGAGTTCGCGCCCGGCCTAAATGTCGGCTGGTACGAGCGCGGCCAGAACGCGGTGAAACAGCGCCGCGAGGAACTGCGCAGAGTGGCGAAGTCCCGGATCGAGGCGATCGAAAAGGAGGCGGTGACCAAGATCGAGCGCGCGAGCTTTGAAGCTCAGAGCGAGGTCATGATCAGCGGACTAGAGACCGATGCCGCCAAGCTCTTCCTGTCCAACATGAAGAGCGTCGACGAGTTGATGCCGTCGATCGGGGTTGCGGATGTCACGCTGCTCCTGAGCGCGAGGTCGGCGTCATGAGCGCCGCCAATCTCACTCTACTCCGAACGCGAGCCGGCGAGATGCCAGCGGGATGGCTCGCCATATCGACGTCCAGACGGGGTTTCTGCGGAAAGGCGGCGGAACGGCCCCCAAACGTATTGCGCTAATCAAGTTGGTAGGACCATAATCCGATTAACGGCTTTAAAGCCGAATTGCGTGATTTGTATCCCATGGACGAACCGGGGCTCTGCAATTCACCAGGTCAGGGG
>NZ_JBFUIF010000144.1:0-3398 GCF_056402015.1 Allobosea sp. P4_C6 | reverse complement strand
GCGCGCCGCCTGATCCCGATCCATCCCGAACTGATCAAAATGGGGCTTCTCGATTTCATCACTTCGCGGCGTCAACGAACTGGGCGTGACTGCCCGGTTTTTTCGGAATTGAAGCCCAATCGCCATGGTCATTGGAGCGCGGCGATTTCCAAACGGATCAACAGGCGGCTTCGATCGCTCGGCATCCTGAATCCGCGCCTTAGCGCCTACAGCCTTCGCCATAACTTTCGGGACGCATGCGTCAGCGCCGGGATGTCCGACGAGACACGCAAAAAGCTGATGGGACATCAGCTGCAGGGGATGGACGCGGTCTACGGCAACCCGCGCCCGTTGCCGCGCCCTGCTTCAGGATAAACGCCTTCTGCGCGTCCGAGAACTTCGAATCCTTCATCGTCTTCCGCTCCTCCCAGCCCATGGGAAACGACGCGGAAAACTCTAGCTGGACACCCGCAAGAACCTACCGGTTTCGCTGATTTCGTGATTCAATCTCTCATCGGCACACGAGGCGGGTGAGACGATGGAACAGCGGTCTTTTTTTGGGTTGTCGGAGCATCTGGCGAGATTGACCGAGATCGGCGACCCGCTGGAGACGCTGGAAGGGACGATTGATTTCGAGTATTTCCGGGGCTGGCTGGTCGAGGGCCTTGGCTATGGGGACGGGGCCAAGGGCGGACGTCCAGCTTTCGACCCTGTCTCGATGTTCAAGGCCCTGATCCTTCAGGCGCAGCACAATCTCAGCGACGCGAAGATGGAGTTCATGATCCGGGACCGTCTGTCCTGGATGCGCTTCCTGCGCTTTGATCTTGGCGGTCCGACACCCGACGAGAACACGATCCGGCACTTCCGCAACAGGCTGACCGAGAGCGGCACGCTGCGGCGGGTGATGAAGGCCTTCGACTGGCAATTGCAGAAGAAGGGCTACATCCCGATGTCGGGCCAGATCGTCGATGCCTCCCTCGTGCCGGCACCCAAGCAGCGGAACACGGACGCGGAGAAGGAGGCGATCAAGGCGGACGGCCCGGGAGATCTGGCCCGATGAACCCAGCAAGGCGGCGCAGAAGGACGTCGATGCGCGCTGGACGCTCAAGATCGGCGGCAAGATCCGGTATCGGCCCGACGGCACGCCCTTGCCGCAGATCGCCTTGCCCGTCTTCGGCTACAAAACCCATATCGCGATCGACCGGCGCTTCGGCTTCATTCGGGAGAGCGCGGTGACCTCGGCAGCCCATGCGGATGGGCGGATGCTGCCGCGCCTGGTGACGACGCAGAACACCTCCTCCGAGGTCTGGGCCGACAGCGCCTACCGATCACAGACGAACGAGAAAAGTCTGGCGGCGAAGATGCTGGTCAGCCGCATCCATCGCCGCAAACCGCCTGGACGGCGGATGCCGCAGCATGTCGCGCGCGCCAATGCCGGCAAGTCGGCAATCCGGGCTGCGGTCGAACATGTCTTCGCCCATCAGAAGAACAGGTTCGGCCTGTTCATCCGCACCATTGGCCTGGCTCGCGCCGAGGCAAAACTGACCCTGGCCAACATCGCCTACAACTTCGACCGGCTGATCTTCCATGAACGCGTCAGGGCCATGGGATGAGTCTGCCCGAAATCCAGGATCGGCGCTGAAATTAGCCCAAAATGCCGCTCTGTCAGGCAGCCTGACGCCGATCATCATGCCGCCAAGGCGCCAAGGCGCCGAGCATGCCGAAAATCAAACGGTTCTTGCGGGTGTCCAGCTCAAAGCGATCGAGTTTTAAGGGCTCAGATCAAATTTCTGGCCCTCAGCGGCCTGTTTTTCCAGCGTGGATTTGAGTGCGAACTCGGCGGGTGTGACGTTGCCGAGCCGAGTGGGGTCGGTTCCGGTTGTAGTCCTTCCATGAGCTGATGGCGTTACGGGCTTCAGTGAGCGTCGAGAACAGCGTATCGTTGACGCACTCATCCCCGAAGCGTCCGTCAGCGCGGCTTTCCTAAGCCGAAGAACCGGCGCAACCCTGAAGGGGCTTCGGCCGAAACCGAAGACGGTTCCAACACGGGGGCGGAGGCATCTAACGATAGAGCATCCTCGGCCGGAACAGTTCTGGCGAAACGACCGATCCCGATCAACTGCAAGCCAAGCGGTCGGGGATCCAGCACCTGTCCGGAGCTATCATAGATGCTGTCGGCGTGCTTCAGCCTGATTTCGAGCATCATATTCCGCTTTTGYCCTGGAGCAACACGCGCCAATGGCAGCGTCAGTTCCGTTGCTGCCTCTGGCACGATGACATCTGTTAGGACCGCCTTTTCGTTCAACAGAATGGTGCAGACCTGATCCTCGTCAAGCTTCGACCTGCGGCCATGAACGAGGAGACGCAGTTCATATTCTTCATCGTCACCTTCTATCGCGAACTCGAGGCGCCCGACCCTTCCTTCCAGCCACACGAACCCGTCCTCGGGATACGAGAAGCCCGAGCGAATCATCGCCGTCCCGTCGCCGCTTTTGCCGATATCGCCGAATTTGCCGACAGCAAGCGATGGCGTTACGCGCTCGAAGACGCCGAACTGGCGCAAATAGAAGCCAAGATAGCGCGGATCAACGACCTTGCCGTGCTTGTCCCGGACCTGATCGGCCGCCGAGATCTGGACGACGATGGTCATCTTGCCAAGGCCGGCGCCCGAAACCGGCGGCAGCGTCGCAAAAAGCTCCACTGGCTTGTCATCGATCGAGGCATCGACAAGAATCGGTGCTCCATTGGCAAACACCGTGCAAAGCCGCTCTCCCTGCCCGCGCGCGGCGACCAGCAGCGAGATCTCGACACCGGTCTTGCCGGCCGGCATCAGGAATTCGAGGCGGCCGGAGCGGCCATCGACCCAGACGAGTTCCGGTTCGGGCGCCGAGAAGCCGGCGCGCAGGAACGCCAGACCATGCGACCCTTCCCTGGTCTCCAGGGTCCGGTTGAGCGGAAGCTGGTGCGTGACATGGTGCCCGATCAAGCCGTTGGCCGACAACTCGGCCCTGCGCCGCAGCCAGAGAGCCTTGCCGCGAACGGCGTCGCGGATCGTCTCGATCTGCTCGAACTCCGGCGTCCGCCGCAACAGGCGATAGACCTCGCGCTCGCGCATGGCGACGAAGCTAGCTTCGTTGGTGAGCGCAAGCGCGCCCTCCATGGCGGCCCACAGCCTCAATGCGCGGGGCTCACAACCATCGAGCAGCGGCATCAGCGCTTCCGGCACCCGCGACGATAGCTCCGCGCGGAACAGGAAGCGCCCGGCGTCGTCAGGGTAGGTGGCCTCGATCAAGTCCGCGGCGCTGCCGAAGCCGAGGCCGTCGAGCCGGCGCCTCGCCTTGCTGTCGCCGACCATGTCCTCGATGATTTTCCCCGAGACGGCAGCCTGGGAGTCGGGGCTGCGGCGCAAAGCTTCGACA
>NZ_JBFUIF010000143.1:0-3413 GCF_056402015.1 Allobosea sp. P4_C6 | reverse complement strand
GATAAAAAGCCGAGTGCGCTTACGGGCAGCCACCGAATGTCCCGAAATGGCGCAAGATCGATATTCCGGGGCAAAACCTATGGAACGTAGGCTCGCATCCGGTCRATCGTGAAAAGATAGTCGTCGCGCGATTGCGAGCTGTGGCAGGACTGGCACCGATCTGCGAAGGCCGTGCGCCTGATCTGGCGGCTGGTATCGAACTGTTGGAAATGCCAGTCGCCGGTGCTGACGTCTGCCGGGAAATCCGCGCCCCAGTTCACCCCTTTCTCCATCACGAAATACTCGGCGAGCTGACGCGCCCTCCAGACGCCGAGGACGAGCCGGGTGCCCGGCGGGAGCGGCTTGCCGGCCTTGGCCAGAGCGAGCGTCTCCGGCAGTGCGAACGCTTCCTCCTTGTTGAAGCCCCGATCGTACGTGGCGTAGAGCACGTACTTGTCGAAGTCCTTCGGGAAGGTCGCGCGGTTGGTCTGGGCGTTCGCCGTCACGATCGAGCACAGTAGGAACGCGATCGCAGCTATGCGGTGGACCGTCATGCTGTTTCCCTTTCGATGCGGTTCAATCCAGAGCGAGCGAGGTAGAGAGTTCGCGATGCTCGTCGATCTGCTGCTGGATGGTCTTCAGGTTCGCCTCGACGGCCGCCATGGCGTCCGCGCCGGCGACGAAGCGCAGCGGGAGCTTCCCGGAATCGGACAAGGTGACCATCGCACCGGCCAGCTTCGCCGGATCACCTCCCTGGAGACCATTCATGCCTGACCAGGCAGCGACGGTCTGGGCCGTGCGCTCGGCGTAATCGTCGACCGCCAACTGGGGCCAGATCGTCGAGGCGCCCTCGACGAGGAGCTCGGTGCGAAAGAAGCCCGGCTCGACGGCCATCGTCTCGATGCCAAACGGTGCCACGTCATAGCGGAGCGATTCCATCCAACCTTCGAGGGCGAACTTCGAGGCGGCGTATGCGACGACGAATTCCTGCCCGATCAGGCCGGCCAGGGACGTGACGGTGATGACCTGGCCGGCGCGCTGCTTGCGCATTATCGGCAGGATTGCGCGGGTGACGATCGTAGGCCCGAAGAAGTTGGTCTCCATCTGCGCCCGGAAATCGTCGGGGCCGATGTTCTCGAAGTACCCGGCGTAGAAGTTGCCGGCGTTGTTCACCAGCACGTCGATTCGACCGAAGCGATCGATCGCTGCCTTGGCGGCGCTGCCGGCGGCCTCGGGATCGGTGATGTCCAGCGCGACCGTGAGCAGGCTGTCATGCGTGCCGATCGCCTTGCGCACCCTCTCCGGATCGCGTCCCGTCGCGACGACGCGATGGCCGGCCGCGAGTGCCTTGCGTGCGATATCAATGCCCAGGCCACGGCCGGCACCGGTGACGAACCAAATCTTGGTCATGATGTTTGCTTCTTTTGGCGATGACGCTTCGTGCCGAGGCCGCCTCATCGCCTGGGGAATCGGGCGCTCGATGGGAGCCGAGAACGTCTCGGCCCCCCTTCTGCGGATCAGATCGAGTAATCGATCGAGAGCATGTGGTCCTTGCCCATGCGGTCGCCATAGACCGGGAACTTGGACAGAGAGGTGTCGATCGCGAGGACGTCAGCGGCGTCGAGCTGCACGCGGGTCGCGCCGAGGTTCTCCAGCAGGTGGGTCTCGCTGCGGGTGCCCGGGATCGGGACGATGTTGGGGCTCTTGGCCATCAGCCAAGCGAGCGCGACCTGGGACGGCGTCGCGCCCTTCTTGGCGGCGTACTCCTTCAACCACTCCACGATGGGCATGTTGAGCGGCATGAACTCCTTCGAGAACCTCGGGAAGCCGGCACGGAAATCCGTCTTCTCGTCGTACTTGGTCGACGGGTCGTACTTGCCGGTCAGGAAGCCCATCGCCACCGGAGACCAGGGCACGAGGCCGATGCCCAGTTCGTTGCAGGTGTCGAGGATGCCGTTCAGCTCAACGTTGCGGGTCCACATCGAATACTCGTTCTGAACGGCTGTGACGGGCTGCACGGCATGGGCGCGGCGAATGGTCTTGGCGCTCGGCTCAGACAGGCCGAAACCCAACACCTTGCCCTGGTTGATCAGGTCCTTCACCGCTCCGGCGACGTCCTCGATTGGCACGGCGGGGTCGACACGGTGCTGGTAGTAGAGATCGATATGGTCAGTCCGCAGACGCTTGAGGGATTCCTCGACGACGCGCTTGATGCGCTCCGGCCGGCTGTCCAGGGCGACGGTGCCGTCGATCGCGAACCCGAATTTGGTGGCGATCTTGACCTTGTCCCGGAACGGTTGGAGCGCCTCGCCGACGAGCTCCTCGTTAATGTAGGGGCCGTAGACCTCGGCGGTGTCGAAGAACGTCACCCCGTTCTCGAAGGCTGCGCGGATCGTCTTGATGCCTTGATCCTTGGGCACCGGGCCGTTGTAGTTGCCGCTCTGGTTCATGCAGCCGAAGCCGAGTTCCGAGACTTCCAGTTTGCCGAGCTTGCGGGTTTTCATCGTCGTGCCTTTGGTTCCGGCTGGCTGTGCGTCTGCCGTATGGGCGCCCCAGAGCGGTGCAATCGCCGCGGCGGCGCCAAGCAAAGCGGTCGATTTCAGGAATCCGCGCCGGCCGTTGAAGACGGTGGCGGGTGTTTCGGCGGACGCGTCGGTCATGGCCAGGAGGCTGCCATTGGGATGCCCAAGGGCCAGCGCTGTTCCGTTGGCGTGAGCCTAGGCGCTGTCGCGTCCAGCGATTAGCCGCTATGAAGTGCATGAACCTAGAAGCAGGCGCACTGAATGAAACGCGAGGACCTAGCCGATCTCTCGGCGTTCCTGGCCGTGGCCGAGGCCGAGAGCTTCACGCTGGCGGCGTCGAGGCTCGGCATGTCGCAGTCGGCGCTGAGCCAGATTGTGCGACGGCTCGAAGGCCGGCTGGGCCTGCGGCTGCTGCGTCGCACGACCCGGAGCGTGTCGCCAACCGATGCCGGCGAGCGGCTGCTGGAGACGTTGGTGCCGGCGCTGAGCGGGCTGGACGCGAGCCTCGCGGCATTGAGCGAGATGCGCGAGAAACCGGCGGGCACGATCCGCATCACCTCGGTCGAGCATGCGACCGACACCATCATCTACCCGGTGCTCAAGACATTCCTGCCCAAATATCCCGACGTCAGCGTCGAGATCGTTTCCGACTACGGCCTGGTCGACATCGTGGCCGAGCGACTCGACGCCGGCGTTCGCTTGGGAGAGCACGTCGATAAGGACATGATCGCCGTCCGCATCGCGCCGGATCTGGATATCGCGATGGTCGGGTCACCCGCGTACTTCGCCGAGCGGCCGCCGCCGATGGTCCCCCAGGACCTGGTTCGTCACCGATGCATCAACCTTCGCCTCTCGGCGTCACGGGGGCATTTCGTGTGGGACTTCAGCAAGGACGGACGCGAGCTCAAGGTC
>NZ_JBFUIF010000142.1:0-3421 GCF_056402015.1 Allobosea sp. P4_C6 | reverse complement strand
CACCAGCGTTCCATCGCCGAGCCTACGCTCATTTGCTCGGACGGTGGCTTATAAGGACCGCGGCCCGTGCGCTGACGCCCCCACACGTGCTGGTGATCTACCAGCCCCTACCGTAGTGACCAACAACTGGTCGGTCATTGTAGTATGCGGCGCGGCGAATGCCCGCACGAACGACAGGTCGGCCATAGAAGCCGCCGCCATAATAGCCGCTCCCGCCATAGTAAGTTGAGGCCGGCGTGCCGTAGTAGACGGGCTGCGGATAGAGGCTCGCGCTTCCCCGATCGGAACATGCACAGCCGGAATAGGTGTTGGTGGCATAGGGACCGTCGCTATAGGCGCCATTGAAATTGTAGCCGTAGGCAGCGGGAGCGGCATAGCCAGAACCGTAGGCGGCGGGCGCGGCGTAGCCATAGCCGGACCCGTAGCCATAACCGTTGCCGTAATATGCAGCACCTGCTGCAAGACCGACGCCTGCTGGGAGCGCCCGGCCACCGTAGTAACGATTGCCGTAGTAACCGCCACGGTATGCCGCCCCCCGGTAGGCCCCACGGTATCCGGCACGGTACGCTCCGCCATATCCACCTCGATAGCCACCGCCAACAGCAGCGCCACGGTATCCAGCGCGAGAACCAACACCCACGGCACCACCTCGGTAACCACCACCTGCACCGACACCACGGCGCTGGGCTTCGGCGTCACTGGTGGTGAAGACGAGACTGGCGAATCCCATGAGGGCGGCCACAGGGAGTGCGAGCGGCGTATTCATGACTTCACCTGTGTCAAAGCCCGTCTCTGGATTGCAGACGCGCGGCTGGGCTTGATCCGCGAGGCAACTCGATGAAGTCCTTAACGGAATAGTAACGTGTTTGCGGGGCCGGGCAATGCAACTGGCTCAACATCTCCAATTACGGTTAAGTTGGCACGATCGTCCTTGGTCGCGGATGTCAGGGGTCTACGCCTACTTCATCGACGACTCACCCGATCATGGCCGCGCTCGATGCGTTCGCGACCCAGCACGTGCTAACTCGTATGCGCTGACACGCGAAGCTGCCGTCTGAGTGAGGTGAACCCCCCGATCCTCAGACGGCACGGCCGTCCCCAAATCATGATCCCCGACGCGCGCCCCACACGCTGCAACTGCCGCGAGAACAGCTTAGTCCGTTGGCGCACGGCTGACGGAGCGCCGTAGTGCGAGCGCACGCCGGGATGAGTCGTGGGTAGTCGACGTCAGATCATTCTATCAGTCCATGACCCGACAATGCAGGCGAGCTGGTCAGGTGCTTCTAGGGGCACCAAATGTCCGGCGTCTTTGATGACGACGAGTTCTGCGCCGGGTGTGCCTATAGGTGATCCGCTCCGTGCAGCCGTATCGCCATCACGCCGATCTTTGAATGTGCGGGCTACCGCCAATGCGATAGGCGCCGTACAATAGGCAGTTTAGGGCTATTAGGTACGGTGTCGAGATTGCTATTTTCTGAAATAAAAACATGAATAGATGCTGGTCGATAATTGTTTACGGAAATATGTCCATGCACAAATAGATCGCATGCCGCAATGGCGTAACGATTTGAGGCGCCTAATAGCTAAGCCGCCATGGGCGATACGCGCTCTTATACAGCACGTTCTCGCTCAATCTGATACTAAGCCCCGCCCGGYGCCGTCGCTGCATCGACCACGCCATGATGAAGTTCGGCGTGTCGGAGCGGTTCGCGTGCCGGGTTCTGGGGCAGCATCGATCTACGCAACGCAGCCGAGGGCGACAGCGCGAATGCCCGGTCGTGTGGCGCTTTGACGAACGGTCTCGCGCATCTTCCAGATCAGCGGAGCGCATTCTTAACGTAAAGCTGCCAAAATCGAGTTATGGCTCAGTTTGCTCAGCCTCCTTCGAGAGCGATGGAAGCGCTCCTCGCTGCGTTTAGATCCGCACGCCGGGGCGAGCCCATCCCAGTGACCTACAAGACGATCGAGGATGCAGGGCTGATCCCTGATCGGACTATCCGGCTGGGCTTGCCTCTGCAGTTCGTCTGGCTCGCTCATCAGCACAACTGCATCGTCTGGGGACCTCACCGGTCGGCCGGCGGCGAGGTGATGTGTCTGGTAGAGGGAAGAGCCTAACCGGTAAAGTCCAGTTCGGCGATCAGTGCCAAACCGACAATCGCTGCCGCCGCCAGTAATAAAATCGTGACCGCTAATGCAATTCGATCCGATCTATTGGTCTGCGATGCTTTGTCGTCTGGCTCTCCGGCTTTACGAATCTCTCCTCATTCCGGACATCGGGCTTCGTGACTGCGCGAGCAGTTAAGGTTTAGGACGAGCCCTAAGCGCAGTTGTGATTTCGTCTTCGAGCTCACTAATCAAACGGCGGTATTCTTCGGCAATTTTCGGGGCATCTCGCGCCACCGGTTTTTCCCAGAGCAATGCCGCGGAGCATGCCAGCTCATAAGCTTCAAAGCATTTGGAAAGAGCCTCACGACGATCCGGCGTCAAATACGGCCGCTGATCGGGACAGCGTAGCCAATACCTTGCAAATCCTGCTCGCCTCTTGGTCACGTCACTGCTCTTCGGACTTCGCGCCTTTTGGCTCTAACCGTAGGCAGCACATCTTAGGGATAATTGGCAAAATGGGGACTGTCGAAGCAGTGGCCCCGGTGAGCAATCAACGCAAGGCCGCGCTCGTCGGACCAGCTCCGATGCGCGCAGCCGAAGCCCAGCCGCCATAACCGAGCGACAGCCCAATAAGCTGCGGCGCAGGCGAGCATACTCGAAGCCGCGAGCATCGTGAACACGCGCCATTTCCACATGAGCCAGTCATGCTTCTCGGGGTTAGCGGAGCGCGGGATGTTTTTATCGCGCCATCGCAATCCTACTGGTTGTCGTCCCGTTCTTAGTATCGCGCGTTAATAAACAAAGGTATCCCGTCGATTTTTGTCACGGGTCAGGCCCAAGTTGCGGCGGAATACAGACGCATATCCCTTGGTACGATCGTTAAGCCCATTGTCGATAAAGACATGGCGGAGAAATTAGAGCTTTTCAGGCGCTTTCTTAATTCGGAAGACTGAGATCAGGCGTTGGCGACGGTCGATTTTATCTTGCCGCGTCTGAGAGACCGCGGTGCCGCCAGTTCAGTTACCACAGCCCAATTGCGAAGACCGACCAGTAGTCGGACGTGCTTTAGCCATAACCACGCAACACCCATTCTTAAGGCACGGCCCTTGATCCCAGCAAAGTTAGGTCCACGGCGGGAGATGATACTGCGCCCCGAGGCCACGTTTTGTCAGATGGCGAGCATCGCTTTTGACACCGCGACTGACGCGACCAATCCTGTCAGCTGCCAATCGCGCTCAATGGATGCGTTTAGAGCACTCGCTAGACCGCGTTCGAGCCGGCTACCGAAGCCCGGCGGCCTTGCGAGGAGGGGCAC
>NZ_JBFUIF010000141.1:0-3490 GCF_056402015.1 Allobosea sp. P4_C6 | reverse complement strand
GGGTTCCACGTTGGGGTCTCCAATCCCGCCATCCGGCGCCGGCTTCATGCCGTTGCGCGTCGTGGCGATGGATCGGAGAATGAGCCGGGTGTTACCGCCCGAAATAGTCGCCCGGAATCCGCCCGACCAAATCTATTTCGGGCGGTAATTCCGGGCGGTCACTCTGACGCAGCTTTGTCTTTCCAACGGCGATAGGCCCTGTCAAAAAGTGAGCTGTTGCGCATCCCCTTCTCGCCCAGTGGCGGAGCCTTCGGATGAGCCAATAGCAGCCAATCTTGCAGTTCTCGGGCGATCGAAGTCTTTGATTTGGGAGGGGTCATCCCAGCGGCGCTTCTGCGTTCCAACTCGGCAACAACGAGATGCATAGACGACGGTGCACCGGCGCCACCCGTTGCATATATGGCAGCGTCTTCTACCGCATTAGAATGTGGCGCAGACGCGTTAGCTGCTTCAGGCTTATCAAGCAGCGCTAGCCGCTCGGAACGCTCGCCGTCGGCTGCACGATGTGCGTCTAATGCTCGCTCAAACTGCGGGCGGTCCAGAAAGATGTAGTGCGTGCGCTCGGCCACCGGGTCCATCGGATTGTCCCAGTTCGTGGAGCAATTGCGAAGGACGTGATCAAAGCCCGGCCATTGGACGTTCCATATCGAAGGGACGGCATTGATCATGGCGCCTCCCGTTAAAGGGCAGGCAAAGACCCTAATGTGGCCCCGATCATAGACAGTTTTTGCAAACCATTCCGTGACACGGCCCCGCTTCTGGAGTGCCGGGAATATCTCATTTTGTCTGTCGGAAACCATGCGCCGTACGGTGTCCCAATCCTCTTTAGATATGGGCTCGCTATCTATCGGGAACTTTTGCCCCAACGTCATCGATGAGCCTTGGCCGAGAGGAGCGAGCGGCGGCATCGTGGGTGCGCGATCCGGGAAAATCCTAGAGACCAGACGCCTCGCAAAGGTATGCTGATCGGCGGTTGCGAGAGACGCGGAAAAAGGAAGGTCTTCGACCCATTCCGTGGTGAACTCTTTGCCGTCCAGCGGTGCGCCAAGGATTATAGGCGCCGCCTCTAACATTGCGCGGGCGAGGAAAATCGATCCTTCAGGCTCTCTCGGCCAAAGGTCTTCGGAACTCCAGAATTTCGATCTCGAATGATGGACCACGCAGCCTATCCCCATGCAGTTCGATACCTATCCGGCCGCCTTTGGCCGGATAGGAGTGATGTTGGTTCCCTTTGACTTGGGCGTACCGACGAAACGCGCCCAGGCGTCCATGAGCTTGCGGCGCTTTTGCAGCGAGTCGGCACGGCGGTAGGCTCGCTCAGTCTCATCGCCGACGACGTGCGCAAGTGCGGCCTCGGCAATCTCGCGCGGAAATGCGGTTTGCTCGCCGCACCAGTCTCGAAAACTCGATCGAAAGCCGTGTGGCGTATATTGCTCCATCTGCATGCGGCGCATCAGCATCAGAATGGCGTGAGACGATAGCGGCCTGTCTTTGCGAGCGCCGGCAAATACAAACTCGCTGGCGTTGCATTGAAGAGACCGCGCGATATCGAGCGGGCGTTCGGCTAGCGGAACGCGGTGAACCCGCCCGGCTTTCATCCTATCGGCAGGAACGGTCCAGACCCCGCGCTCGAAGTCGAATTCGTTCCATTTCGCACCCCGGATCTCTCCAGTGCGCGAGGCGGTCAGGATCAGAAACTCAAGGGCGCGCGCCGCAGTGGCTTCACGCTCGCGGAGGCTTTGGACGAAGGTGGGCACATCATCGTAAGCCATGGCGGCGTGATGGCCGCGCGCGAGCCTCGACCTCTGCGGAAGCAACTTGTCGAGGTGGCCGCGCCATCGCGCTGGGTTCTCCCCGATACGTTTGCCCTTGGCCTTGGCGGCATCGAGGATGCGTTCGATGCGACCGCGCACGCGCGATGCTGTTTCCGCCTTGGTCCTCCAGATCGGCTTGAGCACATCGAGCACATGCTCGGTCCCAACTTCGTCTATGCGGAGAGGCCAGAGCGAACTGGCATGCGTCTTAAGCGATGACGACCATTGCGCCTGATGCTTCGCGTTCCGAAAACCGGATTTGATGTCTTCGATCAGTGTCTCGGCGAACTCGCCAAAAGCAGGCGTTGCATTCGGGCCAGCCTCTGCCGCTGCAATGCTGTCTTTTCGAGCTTGGATTGGATCGCTGCCGGCATCGAGGAGTTTCCGGGCGGCGGATGCCTTCGCCCGAGCCTCCGCCAGCGTAACGGCATCGAGCCCGCCGAGACCCATCTCCTTTCGGACAGTTCCCCAGCGGAACAAGAAAAGCCAGCGCTTCGCGCCGCTGGCATCGACCCACAGATAAAGGCCGCCGCCGTCGCTGTGCCGTCCAGGCGCCGTCAATGTGGCGACGCCTCGTGCTGTGAGTTTGTTGACTTGGCGCCCCACCGCTACCCCACCTTTCACCCCACCAGGCGACAGTCATTTCATGACACAGAAAGGCACAGCCCGGCAACTATTTTCCGGTTATGTTCGTGAGACTCCCCTACTGCGTTCACATTGAGGCATACCATGGCAGTTCAATTACACGGACTCCCTGTCCGCCATCATCCCGCTAAGGGTTTGATCCAAAAAGAGTTCTGAAAAATCAATGGCTTGCAGCCGCCCGAGTGGTACACACGGGTGGTACACAATGGCTCTCGCGATGTCGCGCCCCTGGAAGCATCATATTCGGCCGCAGCCATGAGGACGTGCAAGCCCAGCGAACGGCCATGATCCGAGCCGGCACGGCTGCCGAGCGTGACGAGTTCGTGATGTTCGTGACGATCTATGAGGAGCGCCCGCAATGAGCACAGCAGGTATCAGGCAGCGCGTCGCCAAGCTGGAGAGTGTCAGGGATGCCGGCGCCGCGCGACAGCATCTCATTGAGGCCCGATCGGAAGATGCGAAGTGCAAGGAGGCCGAGCTAATTGCTTCCGGCGCCGCGCGACAGAATGACCTGTTTATCGTGATCCGACGCTTTGCTGCGGAAGACTTCGCGGCATGAAGGCCATTGAGCCCAATCCTAACGGAAGCTGAATGGGCTGCCACATACTGCCAAGACTGAAAGAGTTCGGCTCCTGGGCTATTTGAAGCCCGGACGGCGCCGCGACTTCGTTTTGATCTGTGCTGCTAGGCCAGCCTGTTTAACATTGGCTTCTTTCGCCAGACGAAGCCCGCGCAGTTTGAGCATGTTGTCCTCGCGATGCTGGATCAGCTTCTCCGTTTCGGAAACAATCCTTGCGTGAGAGAGCGAGCGGGTTTGGATCTTCGAAAATTGGTTGTCGGCCGTTAAGCGCTGCTTTGAAAGTTCGAACATTACGATTTCCATTCGTATCTAGGTGTTTGATCCCAGGTTTTGATGGTGCGATCTTTTCCATCGGATGGAAGGAGGCACTATGGGCCAGGTTCTGCACGGGAGCGCCACAACGACGGAGGCGATCCGTCGAGCGATACAGCATAGTCAAGCGAGCCTGAGG
>NZ_JBFUIF010000140.1:0-3505 GCF_056402015.1 Allobosea sp. P4_C6 | reverse complement strand
GCGCCAGTGAGGATCCCGATCCTCTTCATTTTTGCTGCGGTTGCAGGTCCGACGCCGTGGAATTTATCCACCAACAGAGATTCGACGAAGGCTGAGCCCATCCGCGGTGTGATGACAGCCTGACCGTTGGGCTTATTGAGGTCGCTTGCCATTTTCGCGAGGAATTTGCAGTAGGAAATCCCCGCTGAGGCGTTGAGGCCGGTCACTGATCCGGGCGCGGATTATCGCCGCGATCTCGATTGCGACCTGAATTCCAAGCTCGTTTTCTGTCACGTCGAGGTACGCTTCGTCGAGCGAAAGCGGCTCAATCAAGGCCGTGTGCTCTGCGAATATTTCCCGAATCTGCGCCGACACTGCTCGATAAACGTCAAACCGCGGCGGGACAAAAATCAGGTCGGGACATTTCCGTTTTGCCGTGATCGACGGCATCGCTAAAAGCACCCCGAAGGCGCGAGCCTCGTAGCTCGCAGCCGCCACTTCAGGAGGCCTGCCATGGAGCTGTTCGTCGGTCTTGATGTTTCCGTTCGCACTATGAGCGTCTGCGTGATGGATGCGGACGGCAACGCGCCCTTTGCTGGGAGGCCAACCCCATCTGAAGCAACGGTTCTGAGTTCCGCGTCGCTGCGCGGACAGCCCTGATACCCCTCTTTCACGCCGTCACCGTCCGCCAATTGCCGCAACATGACGCCCCGGCCAGCGCCAACTGCGAAACGGCCGTCGCGACGTTGAAGAACAACGGAACCAAGGGAGGTGTCTACCAGGGCGAAAATTCGCCCGTCTGGTTCGCCGCAGACGGGTCTGATAACAACCCGTCAATCTGGATCCCATCCAATGTAAACGTGTGCATCGTTCTGGGAAGATTCGCGCCTGCAGCGACGAGTATTTGATGCGCCGTTGGGAAATCTTCCATAAGGGCTTGGTAACGACCGGCGACCGTCGCAATCGAGTTAATGTGCGGGGGAGGAGTTCCGCGCTCGAACGGCGTTGCAGGGCGGAGCATGCTTACTGCGACGCCTTTCATGTAGACCGTTTCGCCATTTGGGACGTGCAGCGCTGCAAGAGGCCTTATCAATACGAGGCGCGCGATCAGCGCTTCGGCGGGCTCAGCCGTTTGAATCGGCTCAGATCCGCTTGGCCCCCAGACTTCGGTGTACGGGCCGATCGCACCTCGACCCTTGATCTTGGAAATCGTCTCGTCCCTAATGACGGCCGTCCGACCGTCGACCGCCCGAATCGACACCATTTGGGACGCCCCCATCAAACTGCACGCTACAGTCGCATTATTACGTGGAAAGTCCAGCCGAAACTGTCGAGCGAGCACTTCAGCGTCGACGGCACGCTGATCGAGGCCTGGGCGTCGATGAAGAGCTTCCGCCCGAAGGACGGCTCCGGCGAACCGCCGACCTCGGGCAGGAACGGCGAGCGCGACTTCCACGGTGAGGCTCCCGCCAACGCCACCCACGAGAGCACCACGGACCCGGACGCAAGACTGTTCCGCAAGGGGCCCGGCCGCGAGGCGCGGCTCTGCTGCATGGTCCATGCGCTGATGGGGAACCGCAACGGCCTTGTGGTCGATGCCTGCCTGACCAAGGCCGACGGTCACGCCGAGCTCCACATGATCGAGCCGCGCGCCGACCGGCCGGGCCGAATCATGCTTGGCGCCGACAAGGGCTACGACGCCGAGGACTTCGTCAACGAACTGCGCGCGATGAACGTCGCCGCCAAGGCCAGGCGATCGGCCTCGTCCGCCGCCGGCCTCCGCAAGACCCGACACCGAGGGCTCGCACGCGTCGGCTGGCAGTTCACCTTCACCCTTGCCGCAAACAACCTAATTAGGCTGCCCAAGCTCCTCGCCGCAACGCCATGAAAGGAAAACCCAGGCCCGAAGTCCGCCCGGTCAAAGTCGACAGCGTCGGGACGCCATCCAAGCCGACACCAATTGCCTGCAACACTGACAATCCAGCGCAAAGCGCCAGTTTTTCCTCAGCCTGCTAAGCCAATTATTTGGCTCGCCGGTACTACTGTGTAAGACGCTCAGCACTACGATTACGGACGGCTGTCGAAAGCTCGGATCAGGCCGGGGACAAGCATCTCGGCACCCCAAGGCTAAGGCGTAGCTGCTTCTCTTCTCAAATTGGTAGACGGCCCGGCGGACAGATTTCGTTTGCCGTAGGTCCGGCCCAATCGAAACACGACGCTATTTGGCGCAGCCAGGACCAAGTGGAAGCGTGAAATACCAAGACCGCTGAGCGAAGCTGACGCAGTCCGGTGAGCAGGCCTTCGTATGATCCGCCTCTCCGTGCGTTTGAGAATAATGCCCGAGAGGCTGAATACACTGGTCTGCCCCCTGAAAAATGGTCCTCCGTGAAGTAGGCTTTTGAGCTTTTCGAGGATGCTTTTGATTCCGCAGAAGAAGCACAAGCCGGAAGAGATCGTCGCGAAGCTGAGCCAGTTCGACGTGCTGTTGTCCCAGGGGCGCCCGGTGGCGGAAGCGATCCGGGCCATCAGCGTAACGGCGTTCACGTATTATCGCTGGCGCAAGGAGTTTGGCGGTCTGAAGTCCGACCAGGTGAAGCGCCTGACGGACCTGGAGAAAGAGAACGAGCGGCTGCGYAAAGCCGTCTCGGATCTGACGTTGGAGAAGCTCATTCTCAGGGAGGCCGCGTCGGGAAACTACTGAGCCCCGCCCGTCGTCGCCGCTGCATCGACCACGCCATGGTAAAGTTTGGCGTATCGGAACGGCTGGCGTGCCGGGTTCTGGGGCAGCATCGTTCGACGCAACGCAAGCTGCCAGTGGGGCGGAGCGACGAGGTGGCGCTGACTGCCGACATCGTCGCGCTCGCGACCCTATACGGACGCTACGGCTATCGCCGGATCGCAGCCATGCTGGAGGCCGCCGGTTGGGCAGTGAACGTCAAACGTGTCCAGCGTATCTGGCGGCGGGAGGGGCTCAAGGTGCCGGCCAGGCAGCCGAAGAAGGCGCGCCTCTGGGGCTGAACGACGGATCATGCATCCGGCTCAGGCCTGAACATTCCGGCCATGTCTGGTCCTACGACTTCGTCGAAGATCGCACCCACAACGGTAGGAAGTTCCGCATGTTAAACGTCATCGATGAGTTCACCCGGGAGTGCATTGCGATCCGGATCGACAGGAAACTCAAATCCACCGACGTCATCGACGTCCTGTCCGATCTCTTCATCCTACGCGGCGTGCCGGGGCATATTCGTTCTGACAACGGTTCCGAGTTCGTCGCCAAGGCGGTGCGGGAGTGGATCGCGGCGGTCGGCGCGAAGACGGCGTTTATCGAGCCAGGTTCGCCATGGGAGAACGGCTACTGCGAGAGCTTCAACTCCAGGCTGCGCGACGAGCTCCTGAACGGCGAACTGTTCTACAGCCTCGCTGAGGCTCGGATCGTCATCGAAGGCTGGCGCCAGCACTACGACACCGGGCGCCCACACTCCTTGCTGGGTTACCGGCCGCCTGCACCACTTGCTGTGGTCTGGCC
>NZ_JBFUIF010000139.1:0-3560 GCF_056402015.1 Allobosea sp. P4_C6 | reverse complement strand
TTCCGGCTCGGGCTTGGTGAGCCAGCAGCCATCTACAACATTGGGGGCGTCCTGGCGTTCGAAGAGGTAGTAGCCTCCGCCGTTCGTTTCTTCGCTGTCATAGGGGCCGCTCACCAGGCACCCATATTCCTCTGCCAGCTCGTCGAGCTGCTGGATCACATCGGTTGCGTTCCCGAGCTGGTCGAACCCCACGGCGCCGGAAATCCCTTTGTCGCGGGTTTCCGCCAGCGATTCACGTATCCTCTGGATTACCTCCGACGCGATTTCGACGCTGCTCTCGGGGCTTGTCAGCTGGAAGCTGTCCATCTTTTCCTCCTTCAATCAGGGTGAAACCGAGCATTGGCGGTGGCCAGTCCGGCGGAGAGGTCCTGCCTACATCCGGGCAGTAGGCGCCGCATTTCCTGCCGTATTTCTGAGGCTTTCGGGCCGGGTTGTGAGGGTCCCATGGACAACGCGACATGAAGATGTCGACCATCTGCCCGACTGTGGCGTGCACGCCGTGGTGCCAGCTCAGGACAACCACTCGCGCGTCGTGCTCGCGCCGGCAGAAGTGACAGCGAAGGCGCAGCAGAACCCAGGGAAAATCCTGAAGCTCGGTGAGTTCGTTCGGCGGTACCATGACGGGTCATTCAGGTTCGCGGATAGGTCGCGCTCCCTGCGAAAAGAGGCCTCGCACGAAGCCTCTCGAAACGGATCTATCCGCATCGGCCAAGGCCGTTTTCAGCGCGTAATAGGTTGCACGCAAAGCGGCTCGGTCGGTTCCATATGCGTCGACAAGCTCGACAATCTCCCACTCGAACTCATCTGTTTCCGGCGGCTTCAGTAGCGGCTCGGCTGACATTGCTCTCGTCCTCGAATGAGAACATTAAGAGAACAAATGCCTCGCAGGAGTCAAGCATGAAGCGCAACCCGCGCCGCGCCTACGACAAGGATGGGCGGGAAATCCAACCGGCCACGGTAGCCAGCCAGATGATGCTCGGACGGCACCAGGTTGAGATCTACTGCAACGCTTGCCGCCATTACCGGGGCGGGATCGACGTGAGCGATCTGCCTCCGGAAACCCCGATCCCGGACATCTGCCTGCGCTACCGCTGTTCGGTCTGTGGCTCCAAGAACCTCATGTCGCGAGGTGATACCCACGAGCATTACGAACTGATCGATGCGGCGAGAAAGGGAACGAAGTGAGCCTCACTAGGTTCGTCGCGCTTGTCCTCGATGTCGAGATTTGGCGAGCGAAGCATCGGCTCCGATAAGGGGTAGGGAACCCAAATGCCTCCCAGCCGATTATCGCTGCAGGAGGCTCACATGGCAGATGACAAAACCAATCGAGGCCCGCAGGACCGGTCGCGCATCAACCTTGGCGAGGACTATGAGGTTCGCTATTGGACCGACAAGCTCGGAGTTTCCAAAGCCGAGCTCGAGGAAACGGTGCGCGAAGTCGGTTCGTCGGCCGATGCCGTCGAGAAGGCATTGCGGCGGAAGACACTTGGCTCTGACGGAGCGAAGCAGTGACGGCCGCGCTCGACATTCACCGCCACGGAGATGAATGGATCATCAAGGACGGATCGGCGCGCATCCGAATAACGAAGCCTGGCGTCGGCATAATCGAACGCCTCGTGGAGAACTGGAAGGACAAGACCGAACGAGAACACCCTGGCCTACGCGACGGCCAGGTGCGGCTGAGTTGTCAGCACGGCCATGACGAGAATCCAAAGCTTTGAAGACCTCGCCCGAGCGTTGAAGCGCTTTGAAGAATTGCTAGGCGCGCCAGAGGGCTCGGCCGAGGCGCGGGAATTAGGGCATATTTCGATGGGCCTTAGAGCATTCGAAGACGAGGTCGCAGCCAAGATTGCCGCGCAGAAATTGAGCGTACGCAGCTTACTCACCTCAATGCCGAGCACCTGTCCCGAGCCTGCCAACTTACCGAAGCGAAAGGCCTGAATACCCGACGGCGGTAGAGAGCGGGCAGGGGTCCCCGCTGATGCAGCACTAATCGAGCTGGAAAATCTTGGCTTGGTCAGCCTCCTCGCGCAGCCCCTTATAAGACGCGTGCCGCAGCTTGCCGTCATCCGTCCAAGCCCGGAACTCGATCTCCGCTACCAGAACGGGCTTCAGCCAGCGATAGGCCTGTCGACTCCCGTTCATCCGGATCGGCGGTTTCAGGATGATCAGTTCGTCCATCTGCTTGCGCAGCGCAGTCGCGCTGGCATGGCTGAAGCCGGTGCCGACGCCTCCGACATAGACTAGCGCAACGTCCTTGCGAGCAGCCAGCACCAATCGGCCGATGCCGCCGAGTGCAGCAGTGGAGGGTTCATAGCCGACGATGACAAAGCTTTCCGATTGGACGCACTTCACCTTTAGCCAATCTCCTCCGCGCCCTGAGCGATACGGAGCCGAGCGGCGTTTCGCGATAATTCCTTCAAGGCCTAACTCACATGCCAGCTTGAGAAATGGTGCGCCCTCCGTGTTGATCTCCTCGCTGAGACGGATGGAGCCGTGTGGCTGGGCTGCGAGCGCGTCCTCCAGCATGGCCTGGCGCTCATCGAGGCTGAGCGCGCGGAGGTCGTGGCCGTTGAGATAGAGCAGATCGAAGGCATAGAGCATCGCGCTCGCCGCGGACCGTTTTCCACCACGACCGCCAAGCGCCTTTTGCAGCGCGCCGAAGTCGGAAGCGCCGCGCTCGTCGAGCACGACGGCCTCACCGTCGAGGATGGCGCTATCCAGGCCCAGTTCGCGGGCATCGTGCGCGATGGTCGGAAAGCGAGCTGTCCAATCGTGGCCCCCGCGCGTGATGATGCGGACTCGGCTGCGCTCAATGTGGACAGCGAGCCGATAGCCGTCCCATTTCACCTCGAAAGCCCAATCGTCGCCGGTCGGTGGCTTGCTTTGGAGCAGCGCGAGGCAGGGCTCGACGCGCTCCGGCATTGGATCGCTGAATAGGTTGCGCTCGATCTTCTGCCGTCGTGTGACCGGTCCTTTGACCGTATCGACGCCAGGCCCGGCTCTGAGAACCCGACGAGCACACATGAACGCAACCTCAAACGCAACGAACCGAGTCGCCAACGGGCGGCCCGCTGAATCGTTCCGATCACTGTCGCGAACGCCCTTCCTGCAGCACTCGCTGTGGCGGAAAGGGTTTGATCCGAGAAATGCTCAATGCTGGCGAAGCGCCAGCCTCACCAGGGTGATAATCCCCCAGACTAATACGGCAGTGAGTAGCCCCGTAACGAAGTCGGCCGCTCTCCACGCCGATAAGCCCACGCCAATAGCAACACCTACGTTCAGCATTCGGGTCTATTGTCTTATCCGGTCGTACGCCTCGTCTGCCTGGTCCCCGATGGGATCTCGCTCCTCGAGCTCGAACTCTCGGCACTCGACAAGAGGGACCTCCATCCAGCGGCCAGTAGGTTGGAGACCGCGCGCTTCGGCATTGTCGATCAGAGCCGTGATCAGCTCGTCGGCAGCCTTCGCGATCGAAGCGATGTTAGCGCGCCAGCACTTGCATCAGGAGTTCGATCCGACGTCTTGCAACATCTAGCTGCAAGGCCGTGGGCTCGCGC
>NZ_JBFUIF010000138.1:0-3575 GCF_056402015.1 Allobosea sp. P4_C6 | reverse complement strand
CGTTTATCGCTCGGCGACGTTCCCGCTGACCTTCGGCGGCGATCATCTCGACGATTTGGCGCCGGCGAGCGACCAGATCGGCTAGAAGCCTTGTCATCTCGTCCGGCATTTGCCGCAGCTTCGGCTTGGTCGCTTCGGCGAAATGAGTGATCACGGTTGGCGTCAATCGGATCGGTCTTCGCCCGTTTGCCGAGCGTTTGGGCGAAGGCACGCACCTGCGCTGGATTGACCACCAACACCGGCAGGCCTGCGCCAGCCAGGCCAGCCGCAACCACTCTCGCACTACCACCTCGCGCCAACCGATTGGGAAGACCTGCCCGGCCGCGTGGGCGAAATCCGGCTCGTCGAGATTCCCGTGCCAATGCCGCTGCGTCTTCTCAGGCACGCTGAGCAGATTGGTGACGTGGGCAAGGCCTGTCGATATTTGGTGTCGGCCGCGCCAGCTTCTACCGGTGGGGTGGATAGCTGAACTTCGCGACCGCCGCCGCAAACGACCTGATCGCGCCAACGGCAGATTGGCTGATCGCACGGAAGCGGACATTCACGTCCAGCCTATTCCGCATCCGTCGCCACACTATACCGTCACCTCGGGCAGCCTCCGCGCTACCTCGGCACGCCGTTGATGACGAAGAGCGCCTTGATAAACTGATCAGGCGGGAAGTTTCCGAAGCTGTGGGCATAGATTTTCTTCACACGATCCGTGCGATAGAGTTCAGCCAGCGTCGCATCGACCAACAAACGTAGCTTGTCGTCGCCGCGCGGTAGAGCTAGTGCATAGGTCTCGAACGTGAAATACTGATCGGAAATCTTCATACCGGAGGGATTCCGGCTGTTGAGCAGATGATAGCTGAGAATCCCGCGATCGGCGAAATAAGCGTCGATCTTTCCCTCGGACAGGATCCGGACACCGTCTGGATGAGCCTGGACCGCTACGATCTCCGTTTTGATGCCGAGTTGCGCCAAGGTCGCCTTCAAGACCTCTTCGGTCGTCGTGCCCTGGAGCACGCCGATCTTTTTTCCGCTCAGATCCTCGAGCCGGTAAATTTCATTGAACCGGTAGAGAACTCCGGCGCCATCAATGAAGGTCGGCAGTGAAAAATCCACGATAGCGCGCCTAGACATAGTCATCGATGTAGGATCGCAAAGAATATCGATCTTGCTATCGCGTAGTGCGGTCAAACGTGTCGTGGACGAGACCTCGACATATTCGATTTTGAGTGAAGGGATATTGAGCGCCTTCTTCACACCGCTAGCGACTTCGCGGCAGAGATCAACGATATATCCGGAAGGATCGCCGTTAGCCGCCCGATACGAGTAAGGGGGCGCATCAAGCCGAAAGCCGAGCCGCAAAGTACCTGTCTCACGAGCGCGTGCCAGGGTGTCTGCAGCCAAGGTCGCCGTTGATATCGCCATGCTTAGTAGCGCGATCCAAAAGGCTCGCATGATCCCGTTCCGTCTTTTGGCAACGGCCAACACGATAGGCCGAATAGATGGATTGAAGAAAGTCGTTTCTAGCGTGCTGATTTTTAGCGGAATCGGGATTCGCAAAACGGCTAGACGATGTCTGCCGGGATAAGGCGGCCTGCAGAGATGACGCGACGGCATTGTCACGGGAATGGGCGAATTGAGCCTCGCCGGTTAGGGTGGGGGGCATGCAGCCGATTTCCTACGCCCGTCAGCAATTCCCTCCTGAGATCATCCGGCACGCCGTGTGGCTCTATCTGCGGTTCACCTTGAGCTATCGCGATGTCGAGGAGTTGCTGGCTGAGCGTGGCCTCGACATCTCGTACGAGACGATCCGGCGATGGGTACTCAAATTTGGCTGCAGCTATGCCCGCAACCTGCGCCGGCAGYGGCCCCAACCGGCAGACATCTGGCACCTCGACAAGAGGTGATCCGCCTTCAGGGCCGGCACCTGTATCTATGGCGAGCCGTCGACAGCGAKGAGGAAATCCTCGACATGCTGGTGCAATCGAGACGGGATAAGGGTGCTGCCTTACAACTGCTCAAAAAGCATGGCTTTGCTCCCAGGGTTCTGGTGACGGACAAGTTGCGATCCTACGGCGCGGCCCGGCGCGAGCTGGGGCTCTCGGCGCGCCATGAGCAGGGCATGCGCCGCACAATCGGGCTGAGAACTCACACCAGGTGATCCGACAACGAGAGCGCAAGATGCAGCGCTTCAAGTCGCAGATGTCGGCGCAGCGCTTTCTCTGCGTACATGCCGTCGTCCACAATCTCTTCAACCTCGAGCGCCACCTGATCTCCCGAGCAGCGCGAACTCCGGCTCGTCGGGGTTCCCGTGACAATGTCGATCGGAGAGGTACTGACGTTATTCGAGCAATCCCGCCGTCCGCCGCCGCACGTCGATCATTGTCACGCACGAGCTTGTCTTCGCCGCGGAAGTACCGGATCACGTCGTGTTCATGGATCAGGGCTGCGCGTTCCGCGCCAGGAGCGCACGCGCGCCTTCCTGTCCAGGCTTTTGCGGCCGAATACCGACGTCGTCCCCGGAGGCGGACTGTGACCGATATCTATGAACGTCTCGGCGTTGCCACGCGAATCAACGGAGCGGGTCTGCTGACGCGACTGGGTGGGAGCCTTATGGCACCCGCCGTGCTCGACGCCATGCGCGAGGCGGCCGGCCATTTCGTCGACATGACGGAATTGCAGACACGGGCCAGCGCGATCATCGCGCGTCATACCGGAGCGGAGGCCGGCATCGTCACCGGGGGGGCCGCTGCGGCGCTCACGCTCGCCACCGCCGCCTGCCTCGCGCGATTCGACGTCCGCATCATGGAGCGATTACCCGCGATCGATGACGAACCCAACGAAGTCATCATGTTCCGCGCGCACCGCAACGCCTATGACCACGCCATACGTGCCGCAGGTGCCCGCATCGTCGATGTCGGCTTCAACGATATCGCGATCGGCTCGGGGGTGAGGGGTCTCGAAGCCTGGGAAATCGAAAGCGCGATCACGTCTCGCACGGTCGCCGTCGCCTTCACGGCGGGGCCGCCGGGACAGGCGTCTCTGGCCATGGTCTGCAGGACGGCCGCTCAGCATGGCTTGCCGGTGATCGTCGACGCCGCTGCACAGTTGCCTCCGAAGGAGAATCTCCGCCGTTTCATTGATGAGGGCGCCGCGCTCGTGGCCATCAGCGGCGGCAAGGCGCTTCGTGGTCCGCAGGGCACCGGCCTGCTGTGCGGTCGCCGCGACCTCGTCGCTTCGGCACTGATTCAGCAGTTGGACATGGACATCTCGCCGGCCACCTGGTCTCCCGCGGAAGGCCTGATACCCGACGAACTGCGGCGTCGTCCGCCCCACCACGGTATTGGCCGCGGATTCAAGGTCGACAAGGAATCGATCGTAGGATTGCTCACAGCATTGGAGCTTTTCGAGACACGCGACCTCGCCAGCGAAACCGAGGCTATGATTCGCGAGCTGACCGCGGTCTCGGAGGCGCTGGCAGGGTCGCAGCATGTGAGCTGCGAGGTCGTCACCGGGCGCCATTATCCCGGGCTGAAGCTATCATTCGGCACCACCTGCGGCGGCCCGGACGCCTTGACCGTATCGTC
>NZ_JBFUIF010000137.1:0-3591 GCF_056402015.1 Allobosea sp. P4_C6 | reverse complement strand
GCCCAGTTCAGCGCTAGTCCGCTCGATATGATGATGTAGGCGTGGCCTGCTGGGTGCGGCGTTGCTTGCGGTTCATGACTGCGTCCTCCTGTTGATCCCGATGGTTGAGAGGAAGGCTTCGGCCTGCGCGATGCGGTCAGCGCGCCATGCGGCCCAGCAGCCGTCGTGCAGCCAGACCTGATCGGGCGCGATGCCGATGGCGAGCAGCTCGTCGTCCGCTCGTTCGGGGCGGCCGCATTGGCGGCAGCAAGTCGGCTGGGAGCGGACGAGATTGCGGCATTGCCACAGCGCGAGACAGGCCTGGTAGGCGGCGTCCTCGGCCTCGGCCCGCGGCAGCCCGCCATCGAACTCGGCAATGCCGGCACGCTCGTCGAAGAAGGCATGCCAGTCCTCGCCCGACCAACCGTCACGGCCAGGCCGGAGCAGCGCGACGACCTCGGCCTTGTGCAGCGACAGTGCGTCGAGTAGCGCGGCGGGCGGAGCCGAGGTTGCCTCGAGCACGAGACCGTCCCCGTCCATTCCAAGATCGATGCCGGCGGCGCGGGCCGCCTTTAGGACCTCGGCCGCGCTCATAGCCGTGCACTCCAGCCCGCGACAGTTTTCTCAGCCGACGGAGCGGAGGGCGGCAAAGGCGGCAAAGGCGGTGAATTGACGGGCACCACACGCCATGCGGTACGCCCGTCCGCTTCCGCTTGCTGAAACCTAAAGCCGCCGACGATCCGGTCGGCATTCTTCTTCAACAACCAGCCCAACTTTGAGCGATTGATCTCGCCGCGTTCCTCTACCGGGAATTCGCGCATTGCATCGAGCAAATCGGGGTAACCAAGAACCGCCGCCGCGACCGCCTTGCGTACGGTCGTGGGGGACTGACCGAATACGGCATACCATTCTTGCATTAAACCGTTCAGGGCATCGCCATCCGGATCGTGACGGACCTGTTCGAGCAACGCCGTGGCCGGATCGGGCTGCCCCAGCCACATCAACGGATACCTGCAATACTCCGACCACGCGCCACTAAAGCTGACAATGCTGTCCGCTTGAGTGCGAGGCGAACCTGCCCTGCGCCATGCCTGAATGATCGTCAGCACGGCGGCCACGTAAGTGCCACGGCGTTGGCGCACCTTATCGACCGGAACGCCTTTGTAGGTCATCGTCGCCGGTGTCGGGCAGCGCGGATCGAGATGGATCGTGAGCACCCGCCGTAGCAGATCGCGTATCGGGCCGACGTTATTTCCCGAGCCTAGAAACAGCGTACGCGTGCTGACTGTCGCCGTCTTGCTCACGCCCAGAATTCTGTCCGTGATCGTCTCCGCAGTAAGCATCCTCTTAATGGTGCCGTGCGGGATCCAGTCGGTGTCCATGTCGTCGAAATCGACGCATCCAGGGCTCGTCAGCAATAGGGCCAGAATGACCTTGGTAGCTTCCTCCGAGGTCGTGGGATAGCTCACCCTGGCGTTGTCGCCCGGCCCGGAGAAGGCCCCGATCAGTTCGCAAAGGTAGCTCTTGCCGCTTCCGAAAACCGGCGCACGGACGTGAAACGCGGGGGCATGAGGCAACGTGGGGCGCACCACAGCGGTAAAGATGGCCGCCAATGCAGCCGCCTTATCGTTGGCGGCCACGAAGGAGAATTCAATGAGCAACTCTTCCAGCAGGGCCAGTGCCGCGCGGGCCGCATCAGGTGTCGGGTCAGGGATTACGAAATCCCGCGCATCGAACACGCCGAACCGCCGTGYGGTTTTGTCATAACCGGGCTGCTTGATGAGTTCGCCGTCCGATTCACGAAAATACGGTTGCCTCGTCACGCCCGCCAGTGGCGGCAAGTAGCGATAGTTCTGTGCTTCGAACAGGATGCCCATGTGTCGTGCCGGCGGATCGCAGCGCACCCAGTCTTCAGCTCTGGCGTCATATTTCTCCCAGGTCGCCGCGACTGAGAGCTCGCGTGTCAGTGCCGGTGCGCTGGTCGGCACAATCGACGGATCACCGCTGGTAGGATCGGTCGAGACTGAAACAATCAAGCCACCTGCCTGATAATGCCGCCCACGGTTCGCGAACTCCTTTTCCGCCGCATCCACGACGCGGTGCAGGTCACCGGCCACCACTCGGATGACCGGCTTGTGCCGGGCCTGGTCGTTATGCACACCAAGGAATTCGAGCAGCGCCCGAATGTGGTACTTGTCACGGTGCGAGTGCAGGCAGCAGAAGCCGCCAAGCGGATACAATTCGTCGGGCTCAAAATAGGCCGCGCCCGTGTCTAGTCCTTCGGTGTGCTCATGGCCCCACGGGCACGTCATGTCGTGCTTGCCGGAACCCAGTGGTGTCTTGTAAAGCCCCCGCGACTTGAGCGCCGCAACAACAGGGTTTTCCTCGGCCTTCGGGGTCAGGACGTCATCCGCTTCGTTAGCAGTAGGCAGCGGGGTATTGGTGGGCCTCGCACGGGGCTTCGCAGGTTTCTTCGGCCTGCCGGCTGGCGCGAGTTCAAGTTGCAGCCGGTCCACAATGTCCTGCGGCGCGTAGCGTTTGTCAGGTCGCCATTCGACCAGCCTGCACTGGAACGGCGTGCCGGCCGTATCGGCGTATTCGGTTTGCCGTTGATCGCGACCGGCAACCGCGCCCAACGGCTCAATGGTCCCGTCGCTCCGGCATCGCACAGACCAGCGTCGATCACAGCATTGAGTAAACGCACCGCAACCGCGCCGTCGGTGATCGGCGCATTGAGAGTGATGCCGCCCTGATGATTTCCGGGGCTCGTCTCGATCAGCCATGACAACTCAAAACCACCCAGGCGATCCAGCGGGATCTTGGTGCCAAGGTCATCCAGCATCAGGAAATGGCAGGCGGCAAACTGGGCTTTGCGCGCCCTGAACGAGCCGTCATCTCCCGGATAGAAACTCGAACAGCCGAGGTAGTTGTTATGCTCAGGCGCAACACTGCATGCTACTTTATCCGCGCGCCGGGCTGGCCAGCCGCCGAGGTCCGGGTCGCCGGGCTTCGAACACACAGCCGAAAAAGCACCTTCAGGCAGATCCGTGACARCCGCGTCGATGAATTCAGCGTTCGTCGTCTGAAAAGCACCGCCTTCGCCGCCTTTACCGGCTTCGAGGGGGCCGGGCAGCAAAACTGTCCGTACACACTGCAGCTCAGCGGTCATGGCGCACCTCGCCATCGTTCAGCCCGGTGGGCGCGGCGGTGCAGATCGGCTCCCTCGCTTTGCGGCCGCGGAGGGCGAGGGGTTGATTGGCCCCGGCGCTGGTCATGAGGATGGGCGAGCCGATCTGGACGATCGTGACTCCGGTGGTATAGTTGGGGACACAAGCTGCTGAGCTTTGCGAGACCCCGGACCCGATGACGCCTGCCATGGCCGGCAGCGTCAGCGGGTCCAGTTTTTTGAGGGGCATGGATTCACGCTGCCTCCAGATGAGCGGAGGGCAGCGAGGCAAGCCAAGCCTTGAAGTCTTCGGCCAGGATCAGTGTCTGCCGGCCGTTCTTGCGAGCCTTAAGCTCGCCGGTCTTCAGCAGCCGATAGACCTTGCGCCGGCTCATCCGAGCCTGAAGCGCTACGTCATCGAGAGTGAGGGCGACGGGTTCCACGCG
>NZ_JBFUIF010000136.1:0-3645 GCF_056402015.1 Allobosea sp. P4_C6 | reverse complement strand
TCATTCTCGTTTCCTTTTCTGGCAGGTCCATCTTACTGGCGTCATCCCATACCCGACTACGTCGCCATCGGGAGGACCGTGCCCTTCGCGAACTCTCCCGCAGCGATACCGATCGGCTGCTGAGTCGCTGGGTAGCCGCTATAGGGCGCGAGATTGAATAGCGTTTTCGCACCCACGTTCAAGGCTCGATGATTGCTACCAACACGCGGGTCGGGCTCGTCATCGTTCGCGTTGGGGAAACTGCGATTGGATAAATCGAGAGGGGCTCCCGCAGTCCCCTGTGTGGTAGGCAGCCTGGGTCCGGACGCCCTATCGTACTCCCCGCTAACTTTCGTCAAACGTCCGCTCCGCGCCCAACGCGAAGGCATCCGACGATACCAATACCGAACTCCTTAGGCTACCCTCCGACCACGGTGCGATGTCTGCGAAAAGCTAAATCAATCAGGCAGCTTAGACGCGCCTCAGCGCTCCATTATCTTCACCCCCAATTCGAGCCAGCAAATTCTTTTCGGTTTCGGGCAACAATGTTCGCCCGAGGCGGTTAGGTCTAATGCAGACCTTGAAAGTGTATGCCATGTCAAAGCTCGTCGTTTTGGTCGTTGAAGATGAAGCATTGATCCGCCTGGTCGCGGTGGACTTCATTGAAGAGGCAGGCTTTGAGGCTGTTGAGGCTGCCCATGCTGAAAAGCCATCGAAATTCTTAAGTCACGCGACGACATTGCCCCCATCGTAATTGTGGTGGCCAGCGGACGTGTCATCCCCAATCAGGGACAGCTGCCTTCCGACGTGCGCCACATTAGAAACCATACAGCTCGAAAGAGGTTATCGCCGCGCTGAGTGCCGCGGCGTGACCCAGCCCGACGAAATCTGGATTGAGACGGAAGCCGACTACGACATCGCCCTCATGGGGTTGCGCAGCTGATCGAATGCGATCCTGACAGCCCGGAAGAAGAGGAGCTGAACGCACTGCTCAAAGCCATCGAAGCCTGGGGTACCCAGCTATGCCACCCCAGCCGCTGACTTGACTACGAAGGAGCCGATTTACCCCGTCCTCGACACATGGGGCGCGCCCCATAGGTAGAAAGAGCAAACATGAAACACACGTCCGTTCTGGCGCTCTTACTTTTTGCGTCAATTAACACCGCCGTCGCCCAGACTGCCGGGCCGACGACGGCTGCACCTTCCGAAAAGCCTGCATCGCCAGAGCTGGCGTCCTGCAAGGCAGCAGCGCTTCGCACACTTTCAACAAGTGACCCTGACATTAAAGATATCTATTTCGACGAGGACGGTATGACGATAGCGACCTCCGAAACCAAAATTGAGGACATCGAGGTCAATCGAATTATCATGGGGCAGGCCTATCTTCGAACGGACAAGTCAGACAAACCGCGGGGCTTTCTTTGCCTGATCGGTGATAAGAGCAAGGTGCTGCTGACGTTCTTTACCGCTAGATAGTACGCATCCCATTTTCCGGAGCATCCCGAAAAGTGCCCGGGAACAGCCCATTGGCCGACCTCAAGATCGTCGTCGGATGGTTACTGTCGTCGCGGAAAACTATGGCGAAAGCCGCGGTCGGCAAGGCGGGCGTCAGTTCAGCGGCGGTGGCCCAGCTACTAGGTAAGYCGCTGTAAGTCGAAAAGGGCCTCGCTCACAGAGCGAGGCCTGTTACGCTACACGCAGATACTACCAAGTTTGGCGATCGTACCAAGTGTCGACGTCGGCCTTCACTTGATCCTTAGCCAGGCCATAGCGCTCCTGGATCTTGCCCTCGAGCTGATCGCGCTTACCGGCGATCACGTCCAGATCATCGTCAGTGAGATCGCCCCACTGCTCTTTGATCTTGCCCTTGATCTGCTTCCAATTACCTTCGACGCGGTTCCAATCCATCGGATCTCTCCTTGGTTTTGACTAATACCTACTCAACGCCCAGGGACACCGTTTGTTCGGAGGGCCGCTCAGATTTTGAGGAATGGATCAGGCAGCGAGCGCGTGCTGACGTAATACGTCGTGCAAGGTGACCTCGCCGACGAGGCCGCCAGCGCTGACAGCGGTTTCGCCACGCTCGATTTCGTGTGCGAACCGGACCGCCGGATCCGCCTCCAGCTTCTCGAATAGCCGTTGGAGGCCGGGATAGTCGCGGCGATCGACGACATCGTGTTACTTGGTCACCGCGCGATTCCGATGAAATACGCGTCGGAAGACGTAGCGCGAAACGCTCTCACGGCTTCTTTTTCCCGGCGATTTCCATATCCCAGATTCGAAACGCCTGAGCCATCTGGTTGAGCTCGAGCGGCATCTCGACAGGAACCGAGGCGATCAATGCCTCGTATTCCTCCCGACCGAACTCCGCCAATGTCTTCTGGCTCGCGGCGGGCGCGGCCGAGAGCGGCACGTTCTTCACGGCTGGACCTGGATATAGGTAGCCCTCGTCATAGGCGAGCGCCTGCTGTTCGGGTGAAAGCATAAACGACACCAGATCGAGGATGACCGCCATTCGCTCGGGCGCGACGCCGGCGGGTACGGCGACGAAATGCGCGTCTGCGATGAAATGCGACCCCTTGAGTGCGATCGTCTTGGCCTCCTTCGGCACTATGCCCAGCGCGCGCGGGTTGATGTCCCATCCCATTGTCGAGGTGATCATGTCGCGGGAGCCGTCGCCCAGCTCCTTCATCGTCACGGCGGTGCCGGTCGGGTAATACTCGATGAAGTTATTGAGCTCGCGCAGATAGGCCCACGTCTTGTCCCAGCCCTTGGCAGGGTCCTTTGGATCGGTGTCCTTGAGCAGATAGGGCAAGGCCATGAGGAAGCCGCGCGCCGGTCCCGAATTCGACGGCCGGGCGTAGAAGAAGCGGTTCGGGTTCTGCCGGCACCAGTCGAGCAGTTCGGCCGTGGTGGTCGGGGGCGATTTCACCCGGTCGGGCATATATTCGAGCAGGGGGCCCGACGGCGTGAAGGCAATGCAGACGCCCTGTCCCTGGGTGACGGCCTGCATGCGCTGGACGTCAGGGGCATAGATGTCGGCGAGTTTGGGCAGCGCCGCGGCATGGTCGGGAAACAGCTTCGTCCAGACCTGCTGCTCCGCGCCCGCGGAAATCGCGTCGGTGCCGACCAAGGCGATGTCGATGTCGACGCGGTTGGCCGCCTGCTGGGCCTTGAGCTTCCCGGGCAGCTCGGGCGAGGGCGCCTTGGTGAAGACGAAGCGGCCGACGAGGTCGGGCCTCGCCTTGCGGTAGTTTTCGAAGACGGGCTGCGTCAAAGCCAGACTTCCGGCTGCGTCGATGACGGATATCGTCAGGGGCGATGCCGGCTTCGGGACCTGCCCGCGGGCGCCGTGGGCCGAAGCGGCAAATGCGGTCGCGGCCGCCAATCCGCCGACGAAACGGCGCCGATCGATCTCGTTAGTCATCTCTTCCCTCTTGGTTTGTTTTGTTTCTTGCGTTGTCGCCTGCGCTGGCCCGCGCCTACGGGCGCTTGCCAAATCTCTCGAAGCTCGCAGCCAGCGGCGTGGTTCCCGCGCCGGGCTGCTGCGGCAGCGCATAGAGGCCGCCCTCCACCCGGATCGGCTCCTGGAAATGGTCCTTGATCCAGGGAATGTACTCGAGGATCGTCGAGGCCGGATGCCAGTAGGACAGGTGCACATGCACT
>NZ_JBFUIF010000135.1:0-3659 GCF_056402015.1 Allobosea sp. P4_C6 | reverse complement strand
TTCCAGGACACCTCCCTAGTCTATGTCGTGGCGCTGCACGACTTCCTGACGACGGCGAGCATCGTCGCCTCGCGCGATGGGCGGCCCACGGAAATGTATACGCTGGTCGCCGTCGTCTATCTGGTCATTTGTCTGACGTCGACGAAGGCGCTCGACTTCTATCGGAAAGGCCGCGCGTAATGATCTTCGTCGAGGATGTGCATAAATCCTACGGCAAGCTGCTTATCTTGCGTGGCTGCTCAGCGACGGTCCGTCAGGGCGAGGTCGTAGTGATCTGCGGCCCTTCGGGCTCCGGCAAGAGCACGCTGATCAAATGCGTCAACGGGCTCGTCCCGTTCGAGAGCGGCACAATTACCATCAACGGCGTCTCGGTCTCTGACCCGAAGACTGACCTCCCGGCGCTGCGCTCGCGCATTGGCATGGTGTTCCAGAGCTTCGAGCTCTATCCGCACATGACCGCGCTGGAGAATGTCAGCCTGGCGCAGATCCATGTGCTGAAACGCTCCCGCTCGGAGGCCAATGCACGCTCGGAGAAGATCCTGGCGCGGGTTGGGCTCGGCAACAAGTTGGCGAGCCGCCCGAGCCAGCTCTCCGGTGGGCAGCAGCAACGTGTCGGCATCGCGCGGGCGCTGGCCATGGATCCGGCGGCGATGCTGTTCGACGAGCCGACCTCAGCGCTCGATCCCGAAATGATCAACGAGGTGTTGGAGGTGATGCAGGAGCTCGCGCTCGAAGGCATGACCATGATGGTCGTGACGCATGAGATGGGCTTCGCGCAGCGCGTGGCTAACCGGGTGCTGTTCATGGACGGCGGCGAAATTCTCGAGGACACGCCCAAGGCGCAGTTCTTCACCGCCCCGGCGACGGAGCGCGCCAAGCAGTTCCTGACCAAGGTCCTGACGCATTAGCCGGCCATCATGACAGAGCTGAGCACCCCCCAGATCGGACCGATCCTTCAGCGCCAGCGCAAGGCACGGGATTTGACGCTGCAGCAGCTTGCAGCCTTGTCGGGCGTCTCGAAATCGATGTTGTCGCAAATCGAGCGAGGCGAAGCCAACCCCACCTTCGCGGTGCTCTGGAGCCTGACGCGAGGGTTGCAGATCGATTTTTCCGTGCTTCTGCAAGCGAGCGAGCCGGGTGCCGGCACAAGCGCCATCGAAATCATCGCGCCGGCGCATACGCCGGAAATCCGCAGCGCCGATGGCTCCTGCCAATTGCGGATTCTCAGCCCACCGAGCCTTGCCGGCACGGTTGAATGGTACGATGTCGAGATCGCCGGCCATGGCCGGCTCGATAGCGCCGCGCACGCGGCCGGTGCGGTCGAGCATTTCACCGTGCTGTCGGGCCAGCTCGTCATCGCCAGCGGTCAGTCGTGCTATCCAGTCAAGACCGGAGAGACGGCACGCTATCCCGTCGATGTGCCGCATTCGATCAGCAACGAGCGCGACGAGCCGGCCCGGGGCCTGATGGTTCTGCTCTACCGGAAGACGCCACAAGGGAAGGCCGGCTCTTGAATTTCTTCCGCTATAATGGATCGCCTTGTTCTCTGGTCGCGTTCGACCGGGGGCCGTCTTCTTCAGCTTCAACAGAGGCCCTCCTATGCGTGTGAGCATTCTCGGTGCCGGTGCCGCCGCCTACGGCGCCGCCGCCCAGCTTTTGATCGGCGGACATGATCCCCTGCTATGGTCGCCATCCGGCCAAAGCACGGTCGAGCTGGCGGCGGGAGCGCCATTGCGGGCGATCGGCGCAATCGAGACGAGCTGCCGCCCGCGCATCGCACAGAGCGCGAAGGAGGCCGTGACCGGCTCCGACGTTGTGATGCTCGCCATGCCGGGCAACGCTCATAAGCTGGCGCTGGAGGCGACGGCCGAGCATCTGCGCGCGGATCAGCCGGTCATCATCAGCTCGCATGCCTCCTTCGGCGCGCTCTATCTGTCACGGCTCCTGGCCGAGCGCGGCGTCAAGGCGCCGATCATCGCCTGGGGCACCACCCTGACAACGGGACRCAGAACCTCGCCGACCGAGGTCACGGTCAATTCGCTGCGCTCCAAGATTGATATCGCCACCGTGCCAGAAGCGGAACTCGAAGCCGGGCACGCGCTCTGCACCGCTCTCTTCGGCGGTCGCTTCGTCAAGCGGGATGGGCTCCTGGCGATCGCACTCAGCAATCTCAATCCGCAAAACCATCTCGCGATTGCGTTGTTCAACCTCACCCGGATGGAGCATGGGGAGCGCTGGGGACAGGCCGAAAACGTCACGCCGGCGGTCGGGCGCGTGATGGAAATGCTCGACGCCGAACGCCTGGCGATCGCGAAAGCCTTCGACGTGTCGGTGCGGACGATCAAGGAGCACTATGCCTTCTCATATCAGCTCCCGGTCGCGAGCATCGCGGAAATGAACGCGGAGCTRCATCGGCGCGGCAATGGCGGTTTCGGGCCGACGACCTTGAATAGCCGCTATGTCCTCGAAGATGCGCCTTTTGGTCTGCTGCCGACGATCTTGCTAGGACGCCTCGCCGGGCAGCCCGCGAGACTGCACGAGGCCGGCCTGACCATGCTGTCGGCCGCCTATGGCCGAGATTTTGTCAAGGACAACGACCTGCTGCCCGCGCTTGGCTTTGAAAAGATGAGTAGCGGGCAGCTGCGGGAGCGGGCCCGCGCTGGATTTTAGACTCCCCGCACCGGCCGGTGCATTGGGAATGATTGCTTCAAACGGGAGAGAAACATGAAACGGAATTTTGCTGCGGCGATTGGCGGCCTCTTCGCATTCGGTCTGGCTGCCAGCGCCCAGGCGCAAGAGGTAGATTCGATCGTCAAGAAGCTGCGCGAAACCAACACCATCACCATGGGAATCCGGGAAGCGCTCTACCCCTATGGCTTCCTCGACAATGACAAGAAGCCGTCTGGCTATTCGGTCGAGTTCTGTCAGCGCATCATCGAGGACATCAAGGCGGAGCTGAAGTTGCCCGACCTCAAGGTCAAATACGTGCCGGTCAGCATTCAGAACCGCCAGGCGCTCGTCGCCAACGGTACCGTCGATCTGGAATGCGGCGGCACGGTCAACACTTTCGGTCGCAACAAGCAAGTCGACTTCTCATCGGTCTCCTATGTCTCGTCGAGCCAGCTGCTCGTCCTGAAGAGCTCCGGCATCGCCAAATACGAGGATCTGAACGGCAAGATCGTCGCCGTCGCGACCGGCGGCAGCAGCGAGCCGGACCTGAAGAAGCTCGTCGCGGAAAAGAACCTGAACATTCGCATCCAGAATGTCGATGACCATGCGGCCGCGCTGATCTCCGTCGAGACGCGGCGTGCGGATGCCTATTTCAGCGACAACGGCGCCTTCTACAGCCTGATCCGGCAATCGAAGAACCCAGAGGCCCTGACAATCGTCGGCACCGAATATGGCTATGCGCCACAGGGCTTCATGGTGCCGAGACTGAACCCCACTGTGCTCTGGATCGTCAATCACGCCATGGCGAAGATGTTCAAATCGGGCGAAGYCGAGGCCCTCTTCAACAAATGGTTCGGCCCCTTCGGCGCCCAGGTCTCACCCAAACTCAGAGCCGCTTGGGCGACCCAGTCCTACGCCGAATAAGTTACCGAAAAAGGTTCCGTTCAGCCTTCCTGGCTGAACGGAACGAGCCCAGCGCGCTTCTGGAA
>NZ_JBFUIF010000134.1:0-3661 GCF_056402015.1 Allobosea sp. P4_C6 | reverse complement strand
CCCCTGGGACAACAGCACGTCGACCTGCCGCAGCTTCGCGACGATCTCTTCAGGCTTGTGCTTCTTCTGCGGCATCGCGGGCATCCTCCAAAGGCTCAAAAAGCCTACTTCAGGGAGGGCCACTTTTCAGGGGGCAGGCCACGCCCATATTCTCTGCCTGGCGAGGCGATAATTAGTATTTTGACGCGATGGAGACACCTGAAAAGCGGGCCGGTGTAACCCGGCTCTTGCTCCGCTGGCCCCACCGCCGCGCGGAGCTTCTACGGGCGGCCAAGCGGCCCGCTTTTGCGAGCCTCTGCGAGAGCTACGCGCTCGCTTGGGAAGCGGCGCTGCACTGGGCCAAGATTCCGGGAAACCGGGCCGCTGAGATAGCCGAGGAGTACCGGCTGATCCTTGTTAAGCTTGAGCAGGATATCGCCTTGCTCTGCTCGACTGCGCAGCGAACGGTCAAATGAATACCCGCTCCGTATCTCGTAAACGGGGAGCTCATCAGCGTCTTCCCGAAGCCCCCTGTAGGAGCCGTGCCGCAGCTTGCCGTCGTCGGTCCACGCGCAAAAACTCGATTTCCGCCACCAGAGCCGGCGTGAGCCAGCGATAGGCCTGTCGTCTGCCCTTCAGGCTGACCGCGGGTTTTCAGATAACGAGTTCGTCCATCTGCTTGCGGAGCGCGGTCGCGCCGTCGTGGCTGAAGCCGATACCGACGCTTCCGACATAGACCGGTGGTGCCCCCTGGCTCACCGCAAGAAGCAGCCGGCCGACCCCGCCTTCATAAGCACGCGTAAGAGAGCGGGACGATGGGTGAGAGGCTGAGCATCATCAGCACGAAGTGTGAACTGACGGACGGGCTGCGCGTTGTCCGGTTAAAGAGGCCGAGAACAAATGGCCGACAAGCTGACAGCACCGTGGACCGATGAGCAGGTTKCSGCACTCAACCTGTTTCAGSTCGAAACTCGGGTGGCCCCCTTATGCGGCGGTGACCGAACCGACGACGCGCATCGGGCTTATCAAGCTGAGCATGGCGGTAACCTCGGGCAGCTTGTCGCGACCAAAGACGGGTTGGTCTGCCCCGTGTGCGGATATCGGCTGCAATGGGCGCACGGTTCCTGGCTTCCCCCGCCGCCTTCGAGCCCCGCAATGCCGAGCGAGGGGCAGATCATTGAGCCCGACGATTACGGAGAATATCTGCGCAGGGAGCGCACGCACAGTCGCTATGGTTACATGCAATGGCAGCTCGCCAAGGCCGCGAACAAGCGCGCCGACCAGGCTGAAGCCCGCGCCCTAGCCGCCGAAGCCGCGCTCGCTGCGGAACGGGAACGGGTCGAGCGAGCTATTCGCGATTGCCCGTCACTCGATGAGAACGGCTATATCTGCGAGAAGGCCGTGGCCATCGCAGCAATCCGCTCTCACGAGCCCCCATGATCCGCGACACGCCCAAGCGAGATCGGCACGCCTTCAAGCAAAGATGGGGCGACGTGCAGCGGCAGTGCGCCAGTTGCGGATATTGGCTCATCGCCGAAAGCGGACGCTCAAAATTTGAGACGACAGTCTGCGCAAACTGACCACTCGTATCCACCGGGATCAGACCCCGTGCAACGGAGATCGCGAGACACAGTAGCCTTGGCTCACTATTGTTCGGCTTAGCGTACGATTTTGAACAGCTCTCTGAGCCCTACGTTCCGTGACAGGATAAGTGTCAATCGATCGTAGAGAAGCTCCTCGCCTGAAGACCGCGTCCATCCGGGCATCCCCCCGGCAGAGAGAATCTTTGATCGTGGCGGGTCGAGCGTGGCGACGCGCCAATGGACACGATCGCGGGTCATTGTCCGCCACTTCCCCCTTGAGCACATTTGCGCCGCTCACTGGTCGGGCCGTCCCTTCATCCCCGTTTCGAGAACCGTGATTAGGCTCTGGAGGAGAGCGATCGCGCCCGAAATCGGCCTGAACTAGCTCGTGGTCGAATTGTCGACGAAGAAGGTCGGATCGGATTGGCGGGCCAACGGCTCTCGGCACAGCGGTCAGGACGAGGATGCGCTTACCGCTGAGCTGGGTCGGGCATGATATCGACCAAGGACTGCTATAAGCATGAAATTCATCAAGTGCGGGCTTCTGGCTGATTCTAAAGGGTTTCTCGGCGAAAAAATCGCCGTTTATGGACTACAGCAAGATCAGGGGCATTTCGCCTTTTGCCTACCCGTGGGGAACCGATCATCGATCGAAGTTTCTCCTTTGTTGATCTTGCAAATTGGCACCGTGTTTCGGAGACGGGGTCAGCCATCGACTAATGGTCCTTAAGGTCAATATCCGCGCCCAAGCGATAGGGTCAGAGTTTCGGTGCTCATTCCTCGCCCGACACGGAAGCCGAACGTGGAAATTCTCTGGTCAGATAAACCTCGCCTTCAATGGGCAGCAACGATGCTGGTCATTGCTGTCGGACTGGCAGTCTTCGCCTTCCTTGGCTGGCGGCGAGACTCTAACTAGTAGCCGGCGACGAAGGCTGAGCAGATATTCAAACATCCTGACGGCGAGAGCGTGGCAAAGAAAAGCCTGACGATCTGCATCGGCAGGCCTATGTCGCAATCGCTATACTCCAGTTTGTGCGCTCCAAAAGCCGGCAGGCCTGCACGGCATTCCAAGGGCCGCCGCCCGACGTTGCGATGTTTCGTTCATTCAAGGCTTTTTCGATCTTTCTGCGTGTCGAGGCCAAGGTCGGAGCGTTCCTGCCGGAGGGCCGAGACGGGGCAGGCRCAGCGAATTTGCCTTCGGGCATTGCGTTGCACTTTCATCTACGGAGGCACGAGATGTCCGTGCCGTCTGCCATGCGGGCGAAGCCGACTGACCCACCCCGATATCCGACGTCACCGACGTGTGCGATGCCCCTGGTAAGGCTGGCGGCATCGGGAAGCCTCGAGTGCGAATGGGAGCCGGCAGCAATTCTGCATGTACGCTTCACATCACTTTGCGTAGGCTCGGAATGAAGTCGCGTCGCTAAAAGCGGGTTCAAGTATGACGAGAGTGTTGTTGAGGCTAGGGTGAGTCGTGACGCAAACGTCTGATACTGGGCAGAAGGTGCTACAACCCGATGCGGTGCGAGCACAGCTCTCTCGTGTTCTGGCGAGTCCTGATTTCGAGGTCCCCGAGCGCCTACGGGACTTTCTGCGTTTCGTCGTCGAAGAGTTATTGGCTGGCCGTGGCGAACGGATAAAGGCCTACACCATCGCGACGCACGTATTTGGCCGTGGGCAAGATTTCGATATACTCAATGATCCCGTCGTGCGCATCGAGGCCAGTCGACTACGCCGAGCCTTGGAGCGCTATTATTTATTATCCGGGCGTATTGACCCCATCTGCATCGACATTCCCAAGGGCGCATACATCCCGAACATCACGGTGCGGCATCCAATCACACCACCACAAGAGTTGTTGGGACTGCATCCGAAAGTTGCGAACTCAGAAAACCCTCCTCGAAACCCCCGAAACTGGCTGCGGAAATTGGGCGTGCCGGTGGCGGCGGTTATTAGCATCTTGTTGGTAATCGCCCTAAGCGGCCTGGTCACAGACCCGACCAACTCATCACAATTGGCAACCAGTCCCAACGTTGCGCTCGTCGTTTCACCTTTCGAGAATCTGTCGGGAGCCGAAGGGTCGATCTACGCTGCCGGTA
>NZ_JBFUIF010000133.1:0-3745 GCF_056402015.1 Allobosea sp. P4_C6 | reverse complement strand
GTCATAGCCCGACATGCCGGCCATTTTGCCGCGGCCGGTGCTGCCCACCATGATGTCGTCGCCGCCTTCGCCGATGAATTCGTCGAAGCCGCCATCGCCGAGGAACACGTCGTGTCCGTCGATGCTGTCATGGGCGAAGACCTCGTCGAAATTGTCGCCGGGGGCGCCGTCGAAGGTGCCGGTTTCGATCCAGTCGTCGCCCTCGTTGCCGAGGATGCGTTCGGCATTGCGGTTGCCATAGATGAAATCGTTGCCGGTGCCGGCGAACACTTCCGAGCCCATGTCGGTGCCGAGGAAGATGAAGTCCTGGCCGTCATTGCCCATGACGAGGTCGAGGCCCGGGCCGGCATGCACGACGTCATTGCCCTTGCCGGCCTTGATGTTGTCGTCGCCGCCCATGTCCTTGATGATGTCGTCGCCGTCACCACCATTGAGGATATCGTTGCCGAAACCACCTTCGATGATGTCGTTGCCGCCGTCACCATAGACGGTATCGTCGCCGATGCCGGCAATCAGGACGTCATTGCCCGAGGGATTGAACGTATTGCCCGGATCGGTTCCGCCGAGCACGACGTGGTCGCTGCCATTGTATTTGAGATAGTTGGTGTCAGTACCTGCCGTCGACGGATTATTGCGGACGACCAGTTGGGTCAGGATGCCGGTACCGGTCGGGTCAATGCCCAGATTGTCGGCGCTCTCGTCGATATCGGTCGTTAGAGGATTGTCTTCGACAATGCCGTCGGCGCCCCCGCTTTCGCCCAGGCCCGGATTGTACTGCCGGCGCTGGTCGATCTCGAGGATGAGGCCGGGCGTCGAGAACACGTCCGATGGYAGGTGCGTCGCGTCGGTATTGCGCATCATCATGGCGGCGAAGGAATTGTTCTCCATTTCGCCGAAGAGATGCAGGCCGTCGAGGCGCTGCAGGTAGTAGAAGCGGTCCCCGCTCTGCAGCAGTTCCATCTGCGCTTCGAAGACGAAGTTGAAGGTGGCGCCGAGCATGCCTCCGAAGGGCATGATCTTTTCGGCAAGGCCGCCGATCCAGAGATCGATATTCTCGAGGCCGCCCAGGTTCGCGGCATAGATGCCGGTGCCGTTGAGGAATGCCTCCGCATCGGCCGGCATGACGAAGGCCGGATCAGCGGCGAATTTGCCGAAGGGCGTGCCGAAGATCAGCGTCATCGCGGCGTCGCGCTTGCCTTCGGCCGTCGTTTCGCCGGTGATCAGCGAATGCGTGCCGTAGGCCGCCACGAAGTTGATGATCGAGGCTTCGTGCTTGAGGTTGCCCGCAAAGTCGATCCAGCTCGTATAGGGCGTCAGGAGGGCATCCTGGTTGGTCATCTCGAAGAAGGTGCGGCGCGCTTCATTGAGCGAGGGCACGCCGACGTCACGGCCACGGGCGAGGTTGATGGTGGCGAGATCGAGCGGCAGGCCGAGCAGGTTGTTGCGCAGCGCGCTGGTGATGAACTCGTCGATCTCGTTGCCGACCTGGCGGGTCATGCCACGGATGATCGCGCCCGCTGCAATTCCGTCGTCGACGCCATCGGTGCTGGTAAAGGCCGTGGGATTGAGGAAGCCCTGGATCAGGCTGATGTGGTTGGGATTGAAGTTCGGGTCGAACTGGTCGATCGACTCGGTCAGCATGGAGTGGCCGAAGCGATAGACCACATGCGCGAACTCGGCGAAGATCGTCGGGTCCATCATCGTGTCGAAGCCATCGGGCACCAGGAACACGTTGATGTTGGGCTGGACCTTGCGGGCGAATTCTTCGAACACCAGGTGCTGGTATTGCATTTCGGTGCCGAACTTGGCCGCCTGGAAGATGCGTTCGCCATCCCAGGTGAAGCTGTCGAGCAGGGCCTTGAGGGCCACGGCGTCGGTCGGCAGTGTCGCCGGCAGGGCGTTTAGCTGCGCCTGGGTGATGTCGACCACGAGCCATTCATTGATGAAGGCCAGGTCCTTGCTCTCGAGCACCGTCGCCTTGGTGTGTTCGGCGAGGCGGTTGTGTTCGGAGTGGAACACGTGGTGGACGGCCGTCAAGCCGATGTTTTCATTGGCGCGACCGTCGCCGGCGACGAAGTGGGCGTCRAGCAGCTCGTTGTCATAGACACCCGGTTCGTTGCCGGGATTGTCGAGCCCGATGGTGATGTCGCCGTCAGCCAGACCGGTCGGCACTGCATTATGGGCAATGTCGGCGAGGAAGGCGTGGTTGAGCCGGACCGCCTCGGTCGGGACCGCCGGTGCAACGACGTCGAACAGGTTGGAGGGATTGACCGGATTGGCGAGATTGCCTTCGACCGTGAGGTCGTCACCGGTGTTTGGAATCCCGTCCAGACCGATATTGTAGATGATCTGCGGAAGGCCGTTCGGGCCCGGGATGAAATTGCCATAGGGGTCGGTGCGCAGCAGCGGCACCTTGCCCACATCGTTGTCGGTCAATTCGATGCCGAGCAGGGTCGCGGCCTGCGCCTTGACTTCGCCCCAGGTGGCCATGCCGCCATTGGCGCCTTCGATCAGGTGGCCGGTCGAAACCGGGCCGCCGGCGGTCGCTGCATATTGGCGCAGGAAGACCTGGTGCGAGGGGTGCGAGGTATAGGTCTGGTTCTGGTCGACATAGGCGGTCGTGGTATTGACCGGGCGCACGTCATCCGCCGTACCCAGCTGCCCGTCCGGGCCGGCCGAAACAGTGGCGCGGGTCAGAACCATGAAATTGGTGGTGCTGCCCTGGACATAAAGCGGATCGTCGGGGCTGAGCGGAATCATCACGGTGCCGCTGCCGCCCTTGTTGACGAGATCGAGGCCATGGTCGAAGAACTGGCCGAAGAGGGTAAACCAGGAGTTGAACGGAGCCGAAAGGCCTTCGTCTGGCGCGAAATTCGGGATGTGGACGTTGATGCCGTCCAGCGCGATGCCGTTCTCGGTCAGCAGTTCGAAGAGGCCATTGCCGGTCGGCGCTGGCCCGGCGGCGACATCGATAGCCGCCTTTGCCGCATCGAGGGCGAGCCGCGCCGCATCGGCGGCGTCCTGCAGGGCCTCGTTGCCTGGGCTGGCTGCTGCTGCTGCGGCGGCCGAAGCTTCAGCGCGCGCGGCTTCCTCGAATGTCTTGAAAAGCGGCTTGAGTGGAACGTAGAGCGCGGCAATCTGGCCGGTGATCACCATGCCAGGATCTTCAACCCCGGCATTCTGAAGAGCTGTCAGGATGGCAGCCGGGTTGGAGAGCGTCTGGTCGACCAACAGATTGCTGATCACACGCACATAGGGGTCGATGACATCGCTCGGGCCGGCGCGATTGCCGATGGTGATCGGGCCATTCGGTCCGGGAACCTGCATGGTCGGTCCGTCATTGTCGACGCCGGGCCGATATAGCATCGGAACGGGGCCAGCAGGGCCAGCGCCATCCGGGTCCACCATGATCGTGCGGAAGGTCGGATTCATCAGCTCGTTGAACGGCGTATCGGACGCGCCCCACTTTTCCTGGCCGGGAAGCAGGTGATTGTAGGAGCCGTCGACGGTGCGAAGCCCCCAGGAGAGGTTGTAGGTCGGAATCGATCCACCGGGTCCAAACAGCGGCTTTGCCGGGTTGCCCGGATCGCCGGTCGAGATGCCCTGCCGGAACGCAGCGTCAGCCTCAGCGATCTTGATCTGCTTGAGGATGAAGTCCAGGTCGCTCTTGATGTAGGTTACCATCGTACTTATCCCCAATGTTATGGACACCAAGCGCAACTTCGCGCGAACTGAGCTTTAACAG
>NZ_JBFUIF010000132.1:0-3917 GCF_056402015.1 Allobosea sp. P4_C6 | reverse complement strand
CGCCGGAAATGCGCGATCGGGTCGAATTCCCGACCGTCGATCATCAGGGGCTCGGGGTACAGGCCGAGGCAGGACACCGGCGCCAGTTGCATCAATCGCGACATGAAGGGGTGACTTCGCCAACCGCCCTCCTGCATGAAGTCGACGAAGAGCAGTTGGGCATCATGCTTCTGGCAGAGCTCGAGCGCCTTCTTCAGCTTGCTCTCGATCTGGTCGCTGCCGCGATCGGGGGCAAGCTCCAGAAAGAAAAGTTCGTCGGCAAGCGTGCCCTTTTCACCCTCGACATGGCGCCGCACCAGTTCGCRCTGATAGCGCAGCGTGCGGCTCATCCGCACCGCATCGTCGAGGTCGTCCGGCAAATTCGTGAAGCCGGCGGACGGCACGGGTAATGTCCAGTAGAAGCCGATGAAACTGCGATAGTCCTTCATGCGCCTCGGTCCCGGTTAAAAATTCCGACATCGGGACACCGTCGCATGTCCGTAGCCTATCTTGCTCTCGTGGGGTTCAGAGACAGGATATTACGTGCTGAGAAACGAAGAAGATCCAATCGGCGGATTGCCCCAGCTTCTTGAGGCTGCAATCGCCGCAGCGCAGGAAGCCGGCGTGCTCCTGCGGCAAGAATTCCATTCCCCAGAGGGACGACGTGGACACTCGCAGACGGCCGCGATTGATAAGGAGGTCGAAGCCCTTCTGAAGCGCCCGCTGCTCACGGCGTTGTCCTGTGGCTGGCTTGGCGAGGAAACGGGCCGCAGCGAGACCGAGGCGAAAACCGTCTGGGTCGTCGATCCGCATGACGGGACCGGTGCATTCCTGCAGGGCCGGCGCGGCTCCAGTGTCTCGATCGCGCTGCTCCACAATTGTCGCCCCGTCCTGGGTGTCGTGTATGCCTTCGCCTATCCCGATGACCAAGGCGACCTGATTGCCTGGGCGGAAGGATCAGCGCTCACCCGTAATGGGAGGCCGATCGATCAAGGTCTCAGGGAGCGGAATCTCGACGAAGACGAGATCGTTGCGCTCTCCTACGTCGCATCCCAACTTCCAGATGTGAACGGTCGCCTGGTCGCGCCGTCAAGGTTTCTAGCGATCCCCAGCATTGCCTACCGGCTCGCACTGGCTGCGTGCGGCGAAGTTGTCGCCGCTGTCGCACTGAATCCCCTTCGCTCTTGGGATTTCGCCGCGGGGCACGCTCTGTTGCGGGGTGTCGGCGGATCTTTGCTCGACCAGGACGGCCGCGGCGTCACCTATGAGCTGACCGGCACCTCTCGCACATCGAGATGCTTTGGCGGCGCCCCGGATGCCGCCCGGCAGCTCGTCTCGCGCAATTGGTCATTGGCTATGGTCCAGGACCCCGGCGAGAGCCGCGACGCGGCCCCCAGGACGCGCCAAGGTGATCCGATACGCCTGGATAGGGCGCAGGGCTGCCTCCTCGGGCAGGTGGCAGGCGATGCACTCGGCGCCCTGGTTGAGTTCGAGGGCAAGGCTCGGATCAAATCCCAGTATCCTGATGGACTGCGACTGCTTGCGGATGGCGGGCCGTGGAAGATCAGCGCAGGTCAGCCAACGGATGATTCCGAACTCGCGATCACATTGGCGCGGAGCCTGGTTCGGAAACGAAGTTTCAACAAAACAGATGTCGAAAGATCCTATCGGGACTGGCTCGCCTCGTCGCCCTTCGACGTCGGGATGACCACAAAGACGGCCCTCAACGGGAACCTAAATCCGAGTAGCCAGGCCAATGGCTCGCTCATGAGGGTGAGCCCAATTGGTATCTTCGCGGCAGGGGATCCAGCCAGGGCAGCTTGGCTTGCCTCTCATGACAGCGCGATCACGCATAACAACGGGGTCTGCGTATTGGCGTGCGCTGCATTCGCCGCCTCGATTGCGGTCGGCGTTGCTGGCGGGAATCGCGAACAGATGTTCGATGCGGCGCTGGAATTCGGCGAGGACGATCAGGCCAGGATCACAATGGTGCGCCGGGTGCTAAAGCTCGCCCAGCACGAAGCGCCGGATGACTATCAGACCCAAATGGGGTGGGTGCTGATCGCGCTGCAGAACGCCTACTTCCATTTGCTCAAGGGGACGTCCGTCGACGAAGCGGTCGTAGCGACCATTGCAGAGGGCGGCGATACCGACACGAACGCTGCGATCGTCGGTGCGCTCCTGGGCGCGGCCGACGGCCGAAGGGCCATACCCGACCAGTGGCGACTGAGCGTGCTCTCCTGTCGAGCGGATCGCTCGCTCGGCGCCTCTCAGCCCCGGCCGAGTGAGTACTGGGCTGATGACCTCATGGAACTCGCCGAAGGGCTTTTGGATGCAGGAGCTTCGCGATGACAAACGGCAATCCGTCTGCACAGCGCTGGGGAGCTGCGTCCGAATCTGACGTAGGAGATTGTTACTTGTTCGGCCGCCATGGAGGGCGCCAATTGAGAACGAGACTGACGTTCGAGGACAGAGCCGCCGACCACGATGCGCCCAGCATCGGCTTCTTCTGGGTATTGCCCACCGAGATGCAGGAGCGCGAGTTCGCGCTGGCCTCCTACATCGAGCCCATAGCCGACGTGCCGGCCGTGGGTGGTTTTCGCACGACAGATTGCGGACATGTCGACCTCTGGTCGGCGGTTTGCCAGGTGCTGCCGCACCTTGCCGGTTACGAGTACGAAGATTTTCCCCGCGGCCGGGTGAACTGGCGTGAGAGCGACGATCGATTTCTGCTGCTGATGGACAGCAGGCTGTTCAAGCCCGCCGTGGAGCGGAGCTTGCTGGCTCGCTATGCATTGCCGGCGGACAAGACACTGATCATGCCGGATAGCCATTACGTTTCGACTGCGATGGTGCGTGGTCGCTTCGTCGGTGAGTTCAAGCAATGAGGGCGAGGATCCACCGGGGAGCCCGGGAGATCGGCGGAACCTGCCTCGAGTTGGAGCACGAAGGTGTCCGGATCGCGCTCGATTGTGGCCTCCCGCTTGACGCTTCCACGAATAGCCAGGATCTGTTGCCGAAAGTTCCAGGCTTCACCGAGAGTGATCCTTCGCTCCTCGGGGTCATTCTCAGCCACTGCCACCGTGACCATTGGGGCCTCCTGCCGAACGTAAGGCCGGATCTGCCGATCATAACCGGGGAAGCGACCGCACGGATCATGTCCGCGGCCGCTCCCTTCGTGCCCGGTGCCTATGCACCCTCATCGGTCCAGCATCTTCGCGATGGCATCTCCTTCGAGCTCGGGCCATTCCGCATCACGCCCTTTCTCGTCGACCACTCAGCCTATGACTGCCACGCTCTTCTGATCGAAGCAGGTGGGCGGCGGCTGTTCTACACGGCCGACATTCGCGGCCATGGCAGGAAATCAAAGCTGTTCGAACGGCTGCTGAACGCGCCGCCGATCGACATCGACACGTTGCTGATGGAAGGTTCCGTTCTCGGGCGCCTCGATGCGCTTTCGAGATTCGATACCGAGGCAGCGATCGAGAGCCAGTTGGTCGATCTGTGCGGGAGAACGCCAGGTCTCGTCCTTACCGCTGCCTCCGCTCAGAACATTGACCGGGTGGTGTCGATCTTTCGCGCAGCTCGACGCTCGGGTCGCAAGCTTGTCATCGACCTGTATGCCGCGGAGATCCTGGCTGCGACGGGGAATGCCTCGATCACGCAGTCCTCATGGCCAGATGTCGCGCTTTGGACACCGCAGCCCCAGCGTGCCTGGATCAAGCAGAATGAACGCTTCGATCTGTTGGATCGCCACAATACCAACCGGATTTTCCCGGAACAGCTGGCGACCGAGCCAGAGAAGTACGTGATCCTGTATCGCGGTCTCATGCTTCGGGATTTGAAGCGCGCTGAAGCATTGGCCAAGGCGACCGCCGTCTGGTCGCAATGGGCTGGGTATCTCGACGTGGACTATGGCCGTGGCGTGCAGACTGCAC
>NZ_JBFUIF010000131.1:0-3922 GCF_056402015.1 Allobosea sp. P4_C6 | reverse complement strand
CGGCTCCGGCGCAAAATCCGTAAGGACGACCTCCAGTCGGCCAGACCTTAATTCTTCCTCTACCTGATAGGATAACACGCGGATAATCCCGAGATCGGCGCCCGTCCCGGCTCATCAGGGAGAAGTCGGCGAGACGCGTCGGATCGAGCCGTTCGGCGCCTGCGCTGCGGGCGATGACCGGCACGTTGCGGATGTCTTCCCGGACCTGCGTCACAGGAACGCCGCTCAGCAGGAACTGGAGCTGCTGGCCGACCTGCGCCGACGACAGCCCAATCAAATTGAGGCGGTCCTGGTCCGGCACGAAGCGAGGGACCGGTGTGCGGTTGCCCCAATCGCTTGCCTGACATCGAGGATGCCGCGCATGACCTGCATGGCATGTCCGGAGATTTTGTAGAGCTCAGCCGGGTCGGGACCGACGATGCGGAACTCGACCGGGAACACCGAGGGAGGCCCGAAGACAAATTGTGTGGCGCGTACATAGGCCTCGGGCGCGAACCCGTTCGCAATCTCCTCTCGCTGCCGAAGCTTGGGCTCTTCACGCGCATGAGCATCCGGCGTCAGCACGACGATCTTGGCGAAGGCCGGATCGGGGAGTTCCAGCGACAGCGCGAGGAAGAAGCGCTGCGCGCCCTGGCCGACATAGCTGGTGAGGATCTTGGCTTCCGGCTGCCGTTCGAGCCAGCGCTCGACCTTTTGGACCGCAGCGGCGGTGGTCTCGATGCTGCTGCCTTCCGGCAGGCGGATTTCGACGAGTACCTCGGGCCGGTCGGAGGTGGGAAAGAACTGCTGCTTCAGCCCGCCCATGCCGACGCCAACGCGCCGAAGGATGCCCGTTCGTCGCGCTTGCGTCCGACGCGGCCCGGCAGGGCCCGGAGGTGAAGGCCGAGTTCGAAGCCGGCATCCGCGCGAAACTCCACATAATCGCAAGCCTGTCCGCGGAAGAAGGTCGCGACACTCTTCTGGCGAAGGTGTCGATGATGGTCGGAGCCGTCCTGCTGTCGCGAACGGTCAATGACGAGACGCTGGCGCGCCAGATCCTGAACGCAGCCGGCTCCCAGATCGCCGGCGGTGCGAGCACAACCAACGGCGAGCTGGAGCGCGTGCAGTGAGTGCTGCGGAAACTGCCCTAGACGGACCGCCGCAGGCTTCCCAAGCTGGCCTCGATCCACTTCGATCCGACCTCCACGAAGTGAGGAGCCCGATCGTCCTGATTCTCGCGGGTCTCGTTGCCCTCGGCACGCTGGCGACCAACATTATTCTCCCGGCTTTTCCCCGCATGGCTGCTGAAATGAGCCTGACGAGCACCCAGCTCGGAATCCTCCTCAGCAAACGCACCCCGTCGAAGCAAGGAGCACGCTCGCGCTCGGCAGCGTGTCTGCAACCTATCGATCCCTCTTGGGCGACGGTCGCTTCCTGCTGCCGGCGATCTCGGTCAGCATGGTCCTCGGCGGGTTGTTCAGCTTCTTTGCCGCGGCGCCCGGTGTCCTGATGGGCCAGTTTGGGCTCACCGCGTTTCAAATGGGTCAGTCCTTCGCTGCGACTGTACTGAGGCTCATGGCGCCTCGACCGGCACGGCGCCATGGCGACAGAACCGGCGGCTTCGCGGAGCTGATCATCTTCGCCACGGGCTCGCTGGCGATGGTCGCGGTGGCGTCTCAGCCGACCTATGCGACATTCACCGCGGCACTTTCGATCGTCCTCTTCGGCATGGGGCTCATCAGTCCGCTTGGCACGGCGATCGCGCTGCAGCCGTTTGGTCGTCAGGCCRGATCGGCCTCTGCCCTGCTCGGCTTCCTACAGATGGGCAGCGCCGCCATCGGATCGACGCTGGCGAGCGCGATGCCGTTCTCGCCATCGGCCTCGCTTGCAATCGTGATGACGGCGGCCTCGGTCGTCGCGCTCGCTGCCTTCCCTTCCATCGCGACCGTCCGCGACGCGAAAAGCAGCCTTCCGCCATCATCGAAGCGCAGGTCTTGAACGATGCGTAGGATAGTTGTCACGGGAATGGGAGCCGTCACGCCGCTCGGCTCCGGCGTCGGCCGCTCCTGGGAGCGCTTGCTCGCCGGCCACTCTGGCTTGCGCCGGCTCTCGGACGAGGTCGTTCGCGATTTGCCGGCGAAGGTTGGAGGGGTCGTTCCCTCGATCGAAGAAGATCCCGAGGGCGGTTTCGAGCCGGCTCGCGTCCTCGCGCCGAAGGACCAGCGCAAGGTCGACCGCTTTATCTTGCTCGCCATGGCAGCCGCCGACGAGGCGATCGCTCAGGCCGGCTGGAATCCGGAGGATGAGCGGCAGCGGTGCCGCACGGCCACCATAATCGCCTCCGGCATCGGCGGGTTTCCTGCGATCACCGAGGCGGTTCGCACCGTCGATACGCGTGGGGTGCGTCGTCTTTCGCGATTCACGGTGCCGTCCTTCCTCGTCAATCTCGCCGCCGGCCAGGTCTCGATCCGCCATGGCTTCAAGGGCCCGTTGGGCGCGCCGGTGACGGCCTGCGCGGCTGGTATCCAGGCGATCGGCGACGCGGGCCGCCTGATCCGTGCCGGCGAGGCCGACATTGCGGTCTGCGGGGGAACTGAGGCTTGCATCAATATCGTCAGCCTCGGCGGCTTCGTCGCAGCCCGCTCCCTCTCGACCGGCTTCAACGACCGGCTGGGTGAGGCCTCCCGGCCGTTCGATTCGAGACGCGACGGGTTCGTCATGGGCGAAGGCGCGGGAATGCTCGTCGTCGAAGCACTCGATCACGCGCTGGACGGTGGAGCGACGCCCATTGCTGAACTCGTCGGCTACGGCACGACGGCCGACGCCCATCATATCACCTCCGGCCCCGAGGATGGCAGTGGAGCACGCCGCGCGATGGAGATTGCGATCGCGCAGGCTGGGATCGTGCCGGCGGACATCCGACATCTCAACGCCCATGCGACATCGACGCCGGTAGGCGATCTCGGCGAGATCGCTGCGATCAAGACATTGTTCGGCGAGTATCCCGAGCTTTGTGTGAGCGCGACCAAATCCGCGACTGGCCACCTGCTCGGCGCCGCCGGCGGATTGGGCGCGATCTTGCTATCCTGTCGCTCCGCGATCAGATCGCGCCACCTACGCTCAATCTCGAAGACCCGGATCCGAAGAGTGCGGGGATCGACCTGGTGGCCCAACATGCGCGTCCCGCCGCCATGGAATTCGCGATGGCGAACGGTTTTGGCTTCGGCGGAGTCAACGGCAGCCTGCTGTTACGGCGATGGAACGGCGACGGTTGAAGGTCGCATGATCGCGGCTTCGCCAGCAAGACGAGACCCACGCGGCAGCGCTCCAATGTTGCCGCGCGAAGCGCGTCGAACGGACGTTCCGATAGTGCCGGAATAACGGTCTGAGAGCTCCTGTCGATGAGGTCGCACGCGGACATTCGAGCACGCCGCTCAGCGGTGTCGACTTGGTAGCGATTTCACTCCCGGTGCCTCAGCGCCTCGACGACCACCTTGAAGGCCGGGAGGTTCTGCCGGCGGCTCGGGTAATAGAGGAAGTAGCCGTCGAAGTGGGGCGACCAGTCGTCGAGCACCTGTACCAGAGCACCGGATGCCATCTCTCGCTCGACGATGTCGTTTGGGACGTAGGCGATGCCGAAGCCGCTCACGGCCGCATCGATCATCGCGTAGGAGTTATTGAAGGTGAGCTGACCACCCACCCGCACTCGCAGTTCCTGCCCGTCCTTCTCGAACTCCCAGGCATATAGTCCGCCCGCGCTCTCGTGGCGCATGTTGATGCAGGCGTGCCCGACGAGATCCTTCGGATGGCGCGGCGTGCCGCGGGCGGCGAGATAGGCCGGCGAGGCGACCGCGACGAGGCGCCAGTCAGGCCCGATCCGGACCGCGATCATATCCTTCTCGACGCTCTCGCCCAAACGAACGCCGGCGTCGAAGCCTTCCTC
>NZ_JBFUIF010000130.1:0-3932 GCF_056402015.1 Allobosea sp. P4_C6 | reverse complement strand
GACGGCTCTATAGCGAGGAGAAGTTGCAGGTCCGCCGACGCGGCGGCCGCAAACGGGCCCTGGGCACGCGCAGGCCCATGCTCGCCCTTGCCAAGGCGACGCATGCTGCCGTCGATCTCTGGTCGAGTGGTCAGGCTCTCACCTTCGGAGTGACTGAGGAATCCGAGCGAGCGGTGGCCGAAACGATCAATCCTGCTGCTTGAGCAGCGCTGGAATTCGCTAGGTCGTGCCGTCGGCAGTGCCTATGATTGTTCGATCATGCCGYTTTCGTCGCTGAGTGATCCTGTCGATGTCGCCCGTGCCCAGGGCGCTCTCGACACGGTGTGGAGCGAGATCCGGTTCGGTATTCCCGACGCGACCAGGAGCCGGAGAGCGCGCGCCTTGCCAATATCGTGGCTTGTGTGGCCCATGTCGCGCTGGATGAGGCAGATCTGGTTCGTCGCACCTTGGAGCGATATCGGAGAAAAAGCCGATTAGCCGTGCCGTATTGAGGAAGCGATCCTCGGATCGGAGAATGCTGAAGGACGTCCTCCATGCCTCCTAATATCAAGAATCCGGAGGTCGATAAGCTGACCAGGGAACCCGACAGTTTTTCCGCGACCTCCAAAGGAGAAGCAGACAAATCCGCGAACGAGCAGAAAACTGCCCAAAAGGGCAGTCGGTCGATGCGCGATCGAATGTCGAAATCCCTCGCCATGGCGCGGGCTGCAGGGCTATTTGCGCCCGGCGATCACAAGCGCGAAACCGATGAGATGTGGAGCGACGACGCATGCTGTTCGCCGAAGCGACCGTAAGCGATCATGACAATCGATTGATCGTCGAGATCGGTCCTGTGAAACACGACCGCGGGGATTGCGCGCTGCTGGATGATCTGGCCTGACTTGCGCCCCAGCAGTAGCTCGAAGCATTTAGAGGTATCCCGCTGCTCCAAGGCGACTGGCACGCGGGGCACGGTCGCTCGCTAGCATGGAGAACGTCGTCCCAGGAGTAGAGGGTGGTCCGTGATAACGAAAGCAGCAAGGGCTCAGCCTTGAAGAGCAATTCAAGCCAGTTTGACCTCTTCGATGATGCGCCTGGCTATCGGGAAACGCCGAGAGCTACGCCGCGCAAGCGGAAATTGGATAGTCCATCCAATCCGCCCGGCTGGGATGACGAGGAGGCCGCACAACGGCTGGAGCAGGGCGGTCGCTACAGAATCCTGCGCAAGCTCGTGCAGCGTCCGATCATCCCGCGCGCGGAGAGCGCATTTCCGAACCTTGCGGTTTTAATGGATACGGAAACGACAGGGCTCAATTACGCCAAAGACGAGATCATCGAAATTGGCGCTGTCGCTTTCACCTATGACGACGAGGGAGCGATCGGCGACGTCGTCGGCATCTACAGTGGCCTGCGACAACCGTCGGAGCCGATCCCGGCGGAAATCACACGGCTGACCGGCATCACCGACGATATGGTCGCTGGTCGCGAGATCGATGTGGCAGCGTTGGATGCGCTGATCGAGCCCGCGGATCTCGTCATCGCCCATAATGCCGCATTCGACCGCCCGTTCTGCGAAAAGCTCTCTCCGACCTTCGCGTCGAAAGCCTGGGGCTGTTCGGTCAGAGAGATCCCTTGGGCGGATCTTGGCTTCGAGGGAAACAAGCTCGGCTACCTCGTTGGCCAATCCGGGCTGTTCCATGAGGGCCACCGCGCGACAGATGATTGCAACGCCTTGTTGGAAGTCCTGGCGAGGCCGGTGGGAGAGGGTGGGTCGAGTCCCTTTCTCGAACTCTTGCGATCGAGCGAGCGCAGCCGCGTTTGCATCTACGCTGAGAATGCGCCTTTCGACATGAAGGATCACCTTAAGGGCAGGGGGTATCGCTGGTCGGACGGCAGCGACGGCAAGCCGCGAGCCTGGTGGATCGAGATCGATGACGAGCTCCAGGAAGAGGAATTTCGCTATCTCCGTACCGAAATCTATTGCTGGGAGGATGCAGAGCCGCTGACGATCCGGCTCACAGCCTTTGATCGTTATCGCGCGTAGCGAGCGCTCGTGGTTGGCGGTGCGAGGTCCGACCGCGGAACGTGCCGGATTGGCAGGTAGCGAGGTCGAGGCCGCAGAACTTCAGGAACTGGCGGTGATGGCCGAACCGCCGCAGGTCTCCGGCTTCGGCCAGGATTGTCAGAGCGTTGATCGGTCCGATTCCCGGGATCCGCCGCAGCAACCGGTAGTCGGGATGATCGGCCAGCGTGACCTGAGCGATCTCTTCGATCCGATTGCGCTCCCGGATCAGGCCCGAGCCTGGGCAATAATCATCCGGAACATCGTGATCGCCGCGCTTTCCTCCGGCACGGGCAACGCGATCGATGAGCAAGCCGTCTCGTAGATATCGTTGATCAGCCGAGCCTTGGATACTTTGCGGCCGACCAGAGACCAGGCCTCGGCCACGAACGCTTCCCCTTCCAGTGCGGTGATGCTGCCGGGTGTCGGGAAGCGCTCGATCAGTGCCAGGAACCAATCCGAGCGGCTATTGCCGGCGAAGCGGCCGATCTCCGGAAAGTACAGCGGCAGGTAATGCGTCAGGATGCGGTGCCAGGTCTGCGTCTTGGCCTTCTAAATCGTCTTGTGCGACATCGACAACTCCTGGAGATCGTTGATGCCGGCGGCCAACGGGTCGACATAGGCCTGCGTGGCACCGATCCGCAGCATGTGCAGGATGACCTGGGCGTCCTTAGGATCGTTCTTGTCCCAACCGTTGTGTAGCACAAAATGCTGCTCGAATTGGTTCGCCAGGATCCCGTGTGCCGGCGGCTGATGACCGCGCCTGGCGTCGGGGCGGTCGTCATCGGAGCGCTCGAGCCAAACGCGCCTCTATCGCGTCAAGAGTGGACCCGACCGATCGCGGATCGCCTGAAGATCCACGGCCTGGGCTACCGTATCTATTCGCCTCGTTTCGACGTGTTGCGCCGCAAATCGTTAATCATGCGGTCGAGCAGATCCAGTGCTTCAAAAGCAGATTTCTTCCAGCGCCTTTCGCCTACCGAAAAGCCCGTCAGGAATCCGGCCACGAAGACAATGACGAGCAGGCCAGCCTCCATGACGCGAGCCCTCACCAGATGCCATTGGGTACATAAAAGGCAAGGCGGTCGGCAACGGCTCGCTCGCGCGGCGACGCCCAATCCAGCCACAGACGCGTAAAGGGGAGCTTTCCGAGACCTCAGAAAGTCCGGCCTATCCTTGGAAGTTTCAAATGGGCGCCCTGTGCAAGCAGCGCTAAGGCCGTGTTCCCCGACCGCCTGACTGACCACGTTCCCTAACGGAACGAAACATTCCGCCGCTCGTTGGCGAATCGGTTCATTGGTGGGTGGTTCCATGTGTGCGCGTCAAGTTCTCAGGGCTGGGTTGGGGGGGATGATCAAGGGCCGATCGCCCGGCGGCGGGGCAGTGGCGACTGGGTCAAGTCCAACTGCGTCCAAGCCCAGCGTTTCGTGATTGTCGGCTATGAGCCCTCGACAGCCGCGCCGGGCGGGATCGGCCGGCTGATTCTCGCGGGATGCCAAGGAGACCGACTGGTCTACATCGGCAGCGTCGGCACTGGATTCTGCGACGCCGACGCAACAGCGCTTCGCAAGCAGATGGACGAACTCATAATCCTGAAGCCGGCGCTCTGCATGAAGGGGCGTCGACAGGCGTATCGCTGGCTCACGCCAGCGTTGGTCGCGGAGGTCGAGTTCCGAGCCTGGACGGATGACGGAAAGCTACGTCACGCCTCTTACAAATGCTTGCGCGAAGATGCCGATTCCGCCGAGGTTTTCGAGATAAAGCCCTGAACGCCGGCGGTCGCGTCGCCTATTTCAACGGAGGACGTGGCGCCTGTAAATCGATCGGGCTCTTCGGCGCATCGCGCGGATCAATCTCGCTTAAGATCGCGCTGGGTGCCGGCGTGGTAGAG
>NZ_JBFUIF010000129.1:0-3938 GCF_056402015.1 Allobosea sp. P4_C6 | reverse complement strand
CTGCTGCTGCTGCTGCGCCAACAGCCTCTCCGTGATGTCCCGGGCGATTTTTGACGCGCCTACGATGTCCCCGTGCTCATTGCGAATGGGTGAGATGGTCAGCGAAATGTCGACCAGAGAGCCATCCTTGCGGCGACGCTTTGTCTCAAAATGATCGACGCGCTTGCCTGCGTGGATCTGCGCCAAAATGAGCGGTTCTTCGTTAAGACGGTCCGGCGGTATCAATACAGTCACAGATTGACCGATGATTTCCTCGGGTTTGTAGCCGAACAGGCGCGTTGCGCCGCCATTCCAACTCTGAATAATCCCGCTGAGGTTTTTACTGACAATCGCATCGTCCGAACCATCGATGATGGCTGCGAGCCAATCGCGTGGGTCAGGGGCGTCGGGCCCGTAGGCCAGTTGCGGAACTAGCGCTGCCGCCTCGACTCGGGTCTTCGACAACCCAACCTCCGCCTATTTCGCCATTACGATGTCACGGCGGGTTTCTATCTTTTCAAGCCGCTTCGTCGGCTCGCCCTAAGGGTAATCCGGCCAATAAAGCCGGCCACACTTGCGGCTGAATAGGTCTTTTCGGGCTGCTGCGTGTCAAGGCTGACTTCGTTAAGGGACCGAAAGTGTTGCTCGGCTTCAACACTGAAGACGACCCGGCTCCCTCTTCTGGCCGCGAGGATCTGAGCTGTTTGCAGGACCTCATGGATATCCGGAGAGTGGCCATAAGTCTCTCCTGTAACATCCCGAAAGGCCCACTCTGTGCCGATGCGGCACACCGTGAGAATTTGCATCTACTACTTCCACAGTCCAGCGCGTTAAAACGCGCGGATGGGAGGTCGGTTCCCTAACCACCTGCATTTTCGGGCGCGACACGGCGTCCGCTCGCCACCCGGTTATGTAGTCGTGCTTCCGGAACGACTCCCCGCACTCGTCGGTTCTCAGGGCCGGGCTTGGCGTCGATGCGGTCAAAGGGCCGGTCACGCGGCGGCAGAATATCGAGCGCAACTTTTTCAGCGATCCAATGCCGGAGCGTGTCGAGCCCTGCCTGGCTTTGCTCCAAAGCAAGCCACCGACGGGCTTGCGCGCCCTTTCCAAAGCCCGCCTGCGGGCGAAGGGCACCTCGATCCCAACCTTGGCAAGCGAGTTAGCGACTTGTCGCAGTAGTTCGTCCGTGTGCAGGAGTGTCGTTCTGGAACGTCCGAATTGTACAGTCTGGAAGAGTTTGACCGCCATGAACCTACGCGACTTCCATGAACTGCCGTGGAAGGGGCAGACTGTAACCGCGAGCGTGGTGCGTTTGCATTCGCCCGCGTTTCACAACGCCAGATGCTCACAATTGTGACGTGCCGTCCTGGTTCGCGGCGACGAACCTCTTTGCTTCGCTGACGAACAATAGCCACGTCGGAACATCGCTGCTCGGCAGGCTGTCAATGAATGCCTTAGCGCCAGTGACAGYGGGTATCGCCTCGTCGAGGGGTTGGTCGGGGTCCAATCGTTTCGCTCGACACATAGCCCGCGCGATCCGAATGACCCGGGCACGATCATGCTCATGCACGTCGTCCATTATGGTCCTCCCAGATTTGCCAATCCGCGCTGCGTCGTCCGAACGGTCAGGACATCGGTGTGCGGTGAACTTCACGCGACATGCACCTTCCCCGCCCACGCTCTCGCCTTCAGATGGATCGAACCGTCCTCCTGGCGGGACAATGGCGGTGGAGCGACAAATGAACCAGTCAAACAATGCATTGATCAAACCGCTTAGCGTCTGCCCATTGCAATCTTCGCCGGCGGTCGTAAGCGCAGGCTCACGGATGCGGCGATCTTGGCCGCTATGTTTGTCTCGAGATCGAAGCCGCTGCCAGCATTTTGGTCCGCTTCATAGATGCCCGACCAGATGATCGCGGTCGTTTGCCCATCCAGCAGGCGGCTTGTGATCCTGAGCTTGCCGTCGCCCGCACGGATCACGCCCTCCAGGATATGCCGCCGGCCAAGCTGGCGATCGATTTGTGCGGCGGACGCGGAAGATCCCAAGGCAGCTGAAGTCTGACYGCGAAAGATCGTCAGCTCTTCGTTCGGAACGAGCTGCGAGATGACATCGTCGGCAAGTCCTGCCGCGAAARCCTCGAATTCGGCTTTCTCAGTGAGGTTGACGAAGGGCTTCACGACGAGTGACAGCCGTGCCGGGCTCACTGGCGCAGCCGGGACCGGTCGGTTCGCCATCGCCACGAAGGCCACCAACGAGCTGATCGCGAGCGCTGAAGTGGCGCCGACGAGCCAAGGGCGCCTCAACCGCGCGCCCATTTGCGGGCGGGGTGGTTCGTCGGGCGCGGGATCGGATGGTGAAAGCGGCGCAGGGTCGATCTGATCGTTCAATTGCCAGCGGAAGCTGGGYACATAGCCCCCCTTGGCAATCTCGATCACAAGCGGGTCGGTACTGCCTTCGAGCAGGTAATACCGCTCCAATCCGCGCCTGAGCCGCCCCGCCTCAATGCGAACGACGGGATCGTTCGAAACGTCGAAATCTGCCCTCCGGCCGAAGACTTCGACTGCGATCGCATAGGCCTTGATGCGGTCTGCCCGGCCAAAGAGCGTCTCTTCAACCACAAAGGACAGAAACCGGCGCACCCGCTCGGGCACCTTAAAGTCGTCACTTGCTAAAATGCGACCCAGTTGGGCACGAATATCGTCTTCAGAGATCCCAGGAACAACGCAGGAAACTGAGCCACTGCTGGAACTCGTCGGCATCATCAATCACTCCGGCCGCGTGACCACGCACCATCTCGAACAGATGGAGAAATTAGTGCAACAGCGCGGTGACACGCAGAGCGCTAGCCAGTCAGCCAAACTCTCGCCCCTGCTGTCCCTAAGGTCAATTGAGGGCTCGCTGCGCCCTGCCCAAAATCAGTGAAGGGCAAGGAGTGCATCGACCCGCCCTCACATATCGAGGTCGGCATTATGACCCGGATCGAGGAGCGCGGGCGCGCCCGTCTGAAACTGCGTTTTCCTGATTGGCGGGCCCGGGCCCAAAAAGCACTGGGCGGCGCGGTGCTTCGCGTTATGCGCTGTCGACGCAGCGTCGCGCCTATCTTCCGCAAGGGAATGGTATTATTTGACATAGTAGCTGCATCCGCCGTTGCTATACGCTGTTGCCTGTGTCCCCCATGGTTCATGTGAGCGCTTGATGTCGGCCCAAGAACGCGGGCTTGCCCGTCTCATGCTTCGGTTCCCCGAGTTCCGCCAGGGCTTCGCGCGACTGGGGGGCGGAAGGTTTGGCGGCGTCTGCGAGGAGTACGACCTCGTCTGGGAGGTGATCAGCAGGTGGTCCCAAGACGAACACTGCGCGATGTTTCGCTTGGACGATTATCGCCTGCTGGCGGCCGCGATCGAGCGCGACGCGATCGCAATGGCGAAGGCCGCGCCGGATCCCGGCGCCATCGCCAAGGCGGCTGGGCCGCACTCAGCGTCCACGGCATCCTCGGAGTTTCCACAGCCAGTGCCGCCGACACCTCCCTCTTGGTGAAGCGGTGGCCCGCCAGCATCCGCTTCAGGATCGCCATGCGGGAGGATGAAGCCGGTCTCCGACGAGGCAGGCCAAAGACAGTTCACACGATCCCTGGCGCCCCCGGTCCGGTGGCCGGCAAACCAATACTGTCGGGCGAAAAAGAAACAGCCCGGCGCAAGGCGCCGGGCTGCTCGCAGGTCCAAAGCTGTCGCTTCAGAACTTGTAGTTCACGCCGACGCGCACGAGCCCGGCACCGCCGCCGCCATTGCTGACTGCGGTATAGGTTCCGGCCGGGAGCACGCCGCCCGCCGCATTGTCGAAGGATCGGGCGCGCCGGCCCTCGCCGGTATCGACGTAGAGGCCTTCGATCTTGGCCGTCCAGTTGTTGGTGAAGGCGTATTCGACACCGCCAGTTGTTGGTGAAGGCGTATTCGACACCGCC
>NZ_JBFUIF010000128.1:0-3957 GCF_056402015.1 Allobosea sp. P4_C6 | reverse complement strand
ACATCCGCCATAATGCCCTCCGTCCCCTCAATGAGGGTATTCGGCGGCGAGGCGGTCGTACAAGTCGATTTCACCCGCATTCGCAGCCTGGCGCTCGCATGTAGTCACCCACGATGGCGCGATAGAGGCGCCAAAGCTTCCGCTGGTTCATCACGACGGAACTCCCCAAAATCGCCTGCGTTGATGGGAGCGCAGAAGGGGATGCTCCGTGGTCGGCAAGCTGCAGGCATATCGCGCCAAACGCGACTTCCAAAAAACCAAGGAACCGAGCGACGATGCCGCGGTGGCTTCTTCGGACCGGCTGCGCTTCGTCATCCAGAAGCACGATGCCACCCGACTGCACTATGATCTCCGTCTGGAACTGGATGGAGTTTTCAAATCCTGGGCGGTGACCAAGGGTCCTTCCCTTGACCCGCACGACAAACGTCTGGCTGTCGAGGTTGAAGACCATCCGCTGGCCTACGGTGATTTCGAAGGCACCATCCCGAAAGGCGAGTACGGCGGCGGTACTGTGCAGCTTTGGGACCGCGGGTTCTGGAAACCCGAAGGAAAGCTCAGTGCGCAGCGCCAATTTGAAAAGGGCGACCTGAAATTCGTCCTCGACGGTCAGCGTCTGCACGGCAGCTTCGTTCTCGTCCGCATGCGAAAGGATCGGGACGGGGGAAAACGCCCCAACTGGCTCTTGATCAAGCATCGCGACGACCATGCCGTCGATCGAGATGGGGAAGCCGTTCTGAAGGATGAAACCTCCGTCGCCTCGGGCCGCACGATGAAGGCGATCGCGGAAGGCAAGGGCCGCTCGCCCAAGCCCTTTCTTTTGACGGAGGAGGCCATGGATGCAGGCGCTGTTTGGGACAGCCGGTCGGGGCTTGCTGCGGACAAGAGGCGCAATGCGACGGACACGGCGCCAGCTAAAACGCGCAACTCCAGAAACGCAGGCAGAGGCAAGTCTACGCTTCCGGAATTCGTGACGCCTCAGCTTTGTCGCAGTGTCGAGCGTCCACCGTCAGGTGATGGGTGGGTGCACGAGATCAAGTTCGATGGCTATCGAATCCAGCTTCGCGTCGAAAACGGCAAAGCGACTTTGAAAACGCGTAAGGGCCTCGACTGGACCTCCAAATTCAAAGCGGTTGCCAAAGCCGGCGCGTCATTGCCGAATTGCATTATTGATGGCGAGGTCGTCGCCTTGGATGAGCATGGGGCGCCGGATTTCGCAGCGCTGCAGGCTGCTTTGTCGGAGCAGAAGACGGACAATCTCGTATTCTTTGCCTTCGACCTTCTTGCGACAGACGGTCAGGATCTGCGCGACCAGACCCTACTGGCGCGCAAGTCGCAACTGGAAGAACTCCTCCGCGCCAACGGAGATGGCGTCACGCTGCGTTATGTCGAGCACTTCGAGAGCGGCGGGGAGGCGGTCTTGAAATCGGCATGCCGTCTTTCGCTCGAAGGAATCGTGTCGAAGCGAACTGATGCGTCATACGTTTCCGGCCGAAGCGACAGCTGGACCAAAGCCAAATGCCGGGCGGGACATGAGGTCGTCATTGGCGGTTGGTCGACCACGGCAGGCAAGTTTCGTTCTCTTCTCGTCGGCGTCCATCGCGGCTCTCATTTCGTTTATATCGGCCGGGTCGGGACTGGTTATGGCGCGGCAAAGGTTCAGGCGCTGTTGCCCCGACTGAAGGAACAAGCTGCGTCGAAATCCCCCTTCACCGGTGCTGGCGCTCCGCGGCGCGAGCCGGGCGTCACCTGGGTCAATCCGGCGCTGGTCGCGGAGATCGAATTCGCTGGGTGGACCGGTGATGGAATGGTTAGGCAGGCCGCGTTCAAGGGCTTGCGCGATGACAAGCCGGCCGAGGAGGTCGAGACCGAACTGCCAGTCCAACCGGAGGCCGTTGAAACACCCCAGCCTGGCCCCGTCGCACGTCGGTCGACACGCGGTGGGCGGGTGGACGTATTGGGTGTTGCCATCTCCAATCCGGACAAGCGGCTCTGGCCGGACGGTGAAGACGGGAAACCGGTTTCGAAACTGGATCTAGCTCGTTACTTCGAAGCGGTCGGCGGCTGGCTGCTGCCGCAGATCAAGGGCCGTCCGTGTTCCCTCTTGCGGGCCCCAGATGGGATTGACGGCGAGACCTTTTTTCAGCGTCACGCGGGGATGGGTACTTCTAACCTGTTCGAGCTCGTGAAGGTGTTCGGTGACAAGAAATCCTATCTTCAGATCGACCGGATCGAGGCACTGATTGCAGCGGCGCAGATCGGTGGCATCGAGCTGCATCCCTGGAACTGCCAGCCGGGGGATCCGGAAACGCCGGGCAGGCTTGTATTCGATCTCGATCCCGGGCCCGGAGTCTCCTTTGAGGACGTCATCGAAACTGCGAAGGCGATGCAACAACGCTTGGATCAGCTTGGTCTCGCCAGTTTCTGCAAGACGACGGGAGGCAAGGGGCTGCATGTGGTAACGCCGCTGGCCAAGCCGCGGCGTGGGGCACTCGACTGGCCCAGTGCGAAGGATTTTGCCCGCCGCCTCTGCGCGCAGCTGGCCGCCGAGAAACCTGAACGCTACGTGGTCAACATGGCCAAGCGGCTGCGCAATGGCCGCATTTTCCTTGATTATCTCCGAAACGACAGGATGGCGACAGCGGTCGCGCCGCTCTCGGCCCGCGCCAGGCCGGGTGCTCACGTATCGATGCCTTTGGTCTGGTCTCAGGTAAAGGCCGGCTTGGATCCCGCGCGATTTACTGTGCGCACTGTGCCATCGCTCCTGAAGAAGACGAAGGCCTGGGAGGGTTATTGCGATGCCGAAGGTTCGCTTAAGGACGCCATCCGCAAACTGGGCTCGACCAAATAGCGATCAGCCGTGCCGGAACGGAAGGCTCGACGGAGCGTTCAGAAACCCGATCGGAGATTCTGGCCATGGCTCAGCGCACCTTCTGGAAAGGCTATTTGAAGCTCTCGCTCGTGACATGTCCCGTGGCGATGCTGCCCGCGCGTTCTGAGAGCGAGAAGGTTCGGTTCCACACCCTCAACCGGAAGACTGGCAATAGGATCCAGAGCCGTTTCGTGGATGCCGAAACGGGTCAGCCCGTTGGCGAGGACGACGAGGTCAAGGGGTATGCGAAAGGCGATGACGACTATGTCATGCTCGAAGAGGATGAACTGGATGCCGTCTCTCTCGAAAGCACCCGCACGATCGACATCGATGTTTTCGCACCCCGCTCCTCGGTCGCCTGGATTTGGTACGACACGCCGCACTATCTCGTTCCGGACGATAAGATCGGCAACGAGGCATTCTCGGTCATTCGCGAGGCGATGAAGTCGACGAAGACCGTCGGCATCTCGCGGGTTGTGCTTTATCGGCGGGAACGCCCTGTCCTTCTGGAGCCCCGGGACAATGGCATCGTCCTCTGGACGTTGCGCTATGGCGACGAAGTCCGAGCCGAAAAAGAATACTTCGCCGGCATCCGGAAGGTCGATCCCGAAGCGGATATGCGCTCGCTGATGGAGAAATTGATCAAGAATCGTACCAAGGACTGGTCGCCCGAATTGGCCCAGGATCCGGTGCAGGACGAACTTCTCGAAATCATCAACGCCAAGCAGAAAGGCCGTAAGGCGCCCAGGAAAAAGGTCGATCAACCGAGCGAGAGCAATGTCGTCAGCATTATGGACGCGCTCAGGAAGAGTCTCGAACCACGCAAGACATAATCAGCCAGCCTTGCGCTGGGGCTGGCCTTTGGCCTTGCTTGCGGCTTTCGATTTTGCCGCCGGCTTATCGTTTGTTTTGGCGCTCTGGCGCAAGGCATCCAGCAAGTTGACCACCTTTGAGGGTTCTTGGCGCTTTGGAGGCCTGATCTTCCGCCCTTCGATCTTGGCTTTGACTAACTCGGCGAGCGCAGCCTCGTAACGATCATCGAAGTTCTTCGGATCGAATTCACCGGCCTTCGTCTTAATGATTAATGA
>NZ_JBFUIF010000127.1:0-3970 GCF_056402015.1 Allobosea sp. P4_C6 | reverse complement strand
GTCTGAGGCTTAGCGAGCTGCTTCGTCGATCAGCTTCGCGACGAGGTCCGGCTGCGAGACCATTACGACATGCGACGCGCTGTTGACCACGACCGTGCGCTTGGACCGCGCGCGCTCGGCCATGTATCCGAGCGCCTTGGCCGGGATGTTTTTGTCCCCGTCGCCATAGACGAAGAAGGATGGCACGTGCTTCCAGGCAGGCTCGCCGGACTTTTCGGTTAGGGCCGCTTCGGTGATCGGCCGCTGGCCGGCGGCCATCAGTGCGGTCGCCTCGGCCGGAACGTCGTGAGCGAACTGGTCGCGGAACTTGGCCTGATCAATGTAGAGGTCGACGCCGCCGCCGGTGAGCTTGACCGGAGGCGCCAGTGCCTCGCCGAGCGTCCCACCCGGGAACTTGCCGGCTAGCTCCGAGGCTGCCTCGCCGGCATCGGGCGCGAACGCCGCCACATAGACCAGCGACTTGACGTTGTCGTGGCCCTTCGCCGCGTTCGAAATGACCTGGCCGCCGTAGGAATGCCCGACGAGGACCACCGGACCTGCAATGCTCGCGACGACGTCGGACACGAGGCGCGCGTCACCTGAGACGCTCCGCAGCGGATTGGCGACGGCAACTGTCGTGTATCCGTTCTTCTGGAGATTGGCGATGACCCCGTTCCAGCTCGACGAGTCAGCGAAGGCGCCATGGACGAGGACAATGGTGGGCTTGGCGGGCTGAGCCACCGCCGCACCTGACATAAGAGCGGTAGCGATAGCAACCGTCGCAGCGATCTTGGACATAGTTCTTCCTTTCAGGGAATGCAGACGCCCTCAGGCAGAGCTCAGGTTACGGCGGGAGGTCAGGGTGTGGTCAGGAAGGGTCAATCGGCATCCGTTAGATCATGTTGCATTCTGACGCGACAGAATTCGCGACCTGTTCCGTGATCGTCAGGAGTTGGCAGGCTGAAAGTGTCCGCCGCCTCACGGGGTCAAACTTGCATGCCGAAACACACTCAACACGCGACGCGCTACCACCTGGCTGAGAAAGAGAGCTTCTCGTGAAGACGATTGGCTTTTCCCGGCCCGTAATCGGCATGGTGATCACGTGACGACGCGTCAGTATGGCCGCCTTCTGCCACGTTCGGAGCACCGCCCATGCCAGCAGGACGCCCGCCGAAGCCGCGTCGCATCCGCGAGTTAGAGGGCCGGCGCGGGCATCGACCTGTCCCGGACAGCGTCGAGAGCTGTGGCCAGCCACTGATGCCCGATTATCTTGGAGACGAGCAGCGGGCTTGTGGAAACAGATCGAGGCCGGCATGCCGACCGGGCTGCTGACGTTGGCCGACAGCCAGGCGGTCGAAAGGATGTGCGTCGCGTGGGCGAGGTTTCGCGAATGCCAGCGCAAAATCGGCCAGCTGACGATGTTCAGTAGGGACTCGACCGGCCAATTGGCGATGTCGCCGCTGGTCCGGATTCAAAGTCTCGCAGCAAAGGAGATGCATCTGGCCGGCGACGCACTTGGCTTGAGCCCGGTCGCGCGCGCTAGGATCAGCGCGCCCGAGAACGTCGGCAATGATCCCCTGACGCTGCTGCTCGACGGCCAGGTCTATAGGCCGGCCGTGCCACGGAAGTCGAGGGCCAACTGAGAGGTTGTGTGTCTGTCTGATGGGACGCCCCCTTGGAGGAACATCGGTCGCGTCTTTCTGCGAATGCGTCAAGGCCGCTTTAAGGATGCCCCCCCATCGCGCCGCTAAATCATGGTTAGCGCGTTGAATTACATTTGCCGTTTGTCGAGCCTGTGTCAGCCTGTCCCAAGGGAATGCTGCTCACCAACGTTCCCACCTTCCACCCTTGCCTATGCCTTCCTCGCTTATGTCTTCCGTGGTTCATGGGGGCGTCCGATGTCGGCTGAAGATCGTGGGCTAGCCCGACTGCAGATGAGGTTCCCGGAGTTCCGCGACCGCTTCGCGCGAATGGAGGACCGACGTTTTCGCGGTGTCTGCGAGGAGTACGATCTTGTCTGGGAGGCGATGTCCCAGGACGAACACTGCGCGATGTTCAGCTTCGACGACTACTGCCTCCTTGCGGCCTCGATCGAGCACGACGCCATCACAATGGCCGAGGCCGATTCCGAATCCCGGCGCCATCGCCCGACCGGCTAGTCCCCGGGGGCAGCGCCGTCGGCTTCCTAGAATTTTATAGTCAGGATCTCGCTCCACAATTAGTGGACGATACACGATGGCAGGCGTAGCCTCGACCCACCGCTGGGACGCGGTCGAACGCCACCGGACCGCAAAAGCCCCCCGGCCCAAAGGGCCGGTGGCGTCTCGCTGCCGGCGCCGTCCGCCTCGGCGACGTCCGGTGATATTCCAATATTGCGGATCCGCTTCCTCTAGGCGGCGCGCAAATGAGCGCTTTCGACCCGCTGCAGACGATGAGACCAAATTGCGGGACGCCCGTCGATCCACCTAAGGCGTTGCTGCGGGGTAAGCGCGAGTTTCCGGCAGCATGCGGCTCCGGAGCGTGTGGTCTCAGCGCTCGATCTTGGCCCGGGTGGGCGACGCTCTATTGCGGGCAGAGCGCCGACAGGCGATCGGCCGGGAGCTCGATAGCGCGCCCGTCCTCGATGGCGACGAAGCCTTGCAGTGGCCCTTTCGGGCAGTCGATGCCGTCGAGCAGCAGCATGAAGCCGAACCGCTTGCCTTTCAGATCAGCTCTTTCGAACATCGTCGCGACGTCAGGCCGTACTTGGCGGGTGCCGACGATCGCGAGTATCTTGCCGTTCTGGCGGATCGCGAAATGCGCGGCAAGATCCGGCGCGGCGAGATCGATGGCATACCCGCGGATCACCCAAGCGCCCTTCCGCAGGCGCTCGAATTGACCCATATCCGGTCGGTCGCCGCCGATGTTTTCACCACTTCCGGCCCTTCCGCGGCCTCTCAGCGGTTCAGGACCCTGATTGGTCTGTTCGAAGTAAAAATGAGACTTGCTGGATTCCCACTAAACGGGGAATGATCGAGCCCTAGCGGGGGAGTGTCCGAACACGCGCAAACTTGCACGGAGTTTGGCTTTGCCACCTGATTTTCAGCTATCTTTGGCGCTACAAGGCCAAGCGCGACTGCTTATTGGGCAATGGAGAGGCATGCTTCGTCGACTTGACGAGTGCCAATACCGGCCTTTCGATGCAGACCCAGCTAACCCAACCAAGTATGTATGAAATAATAACTGTCAGGACAGTCGCATTTATCACCGACATATGCGGAGATATGAGAAGTATGACCTTTGTCGTTGGCCAAGCGTATAAATATACGCCGTAAGATATGTCGTTTTTATTATTAATTTTKCTCAAGGTCCTATTTTTAATATTCGAAATGGAAAATAGTATATAGGCCCCGAATATGGCGACTCCGAAATGGGCCAATCGATCGACGAACAGGCATAACGCGAGCGCCGCAGTCGATATCAGAACGTATTTTAGCTTGAATATTATGACGTCTCTATACAGAAAAAAACATGATCCGGTCAAAAATATGCCGCTCAGCCTCAGCCAACTCTTTTTTGCTCCAAACAGAATGCTATTCCATTCTGATATGGAAAATATATTTGGTATAGGTCGATCAGTAATGCTTGTGTCGAAAGGTTGAGTCTCGATTTCCAGAAAAATGGCAATTACAAGCAATGCCGCCGTCGCAATTAAAACCAAATGTCTTTTTCCAAATAAACCAAAGTACCCCATCACGATAACGAGCAAATAGCATTTGAATTCGATGCTGATGGTCCACATCGATGCATTTAGAAAGGGGAACATCGTCCCATGGAAAACGTTTCCGACATTCGGCGCTTGAAGTAGTAGTGCTCGCACTACGATTGATAAAAATTCTCCCAGATGCCCCGGCATTTTTGCTCCACCTATAGGAGCAACGATTAAAACGCATATAAAATATGCGCAAATGAACCCAGGAAATATTCTGGCTAATCTCTTCCTGACGTACTC
>NZ_JBFUIF010000126.1:0-4157 GCF_056402015.1 Allobosea sp. P4_C6 | reverse complement strand
GAGCTACGTTTTCTGCCGCGGGCCATCGATGATACGCCTCTCGATAATGATGACGGCGACATTGCTGGCTATCTCACGCCGGTCGCTGATAACGACGTCGAGTACCTCTTTGACGGCAGCATCGAGACATACCCCGAGGATTGGAAGGAGGAGCGCAACGGCGTCGAACGGCTGCGTTCTAGCTACAAGAAGCGGACGCTCCGACGTTTGAGCATCGGAGCTGGAGGGCGGGAGAGTGCCGGAGGTGCAGAATTCTGGTTCATTCCTGGGAAGTTCGGTTTTTGCCCCTGCTGTCAGAACCTACCCCAACCGCAGATGCGCGAGCGCGGGAAGTTGCCCGGTCTCTCTGGAGAGGGACGAAGCTCTGCAACGACGCTCCTGGTCTCTCGTGCACTCGAATGGATGAACGGAGACGATAGTGGCGTTGCGCGAGAGAAGCGCAAGCTTCTCGGGTTCACTGACAACCGCCAAGACGCTGCGCTGCAGGCCGGTCATTTCAACGACTTCCTCTTTGTAAGTTTGCTGCGTGGGGCGATCCTCCGCGCGGTACTAGATGGAGGCTCAGATGGCCTGAGCGAGGACGATTTTGGGCTCAAGGCCGTTCGTGCACTCGGTTTCACAGCCTCAAACCGTCAGGCGCTGGTTCACTGGATGCTGGAACCCGATGCTGGGGCTGTGATTCGCGAGGACGCGCAACGCGCCCTCGCGAAGGTACTGGCCCATCGGGTCTGGAGTGACCTGCGGCGCGGCTGGCGCTATACCAATCCCAGCCTTGCAGAGCTCAGACTGATTGAGGTCGAGTTCGTCGGCCTTCAGGACATTTCCGAGGACGCCTCGGCGCTCGGCGCTGTCTTGCCCACGCTGGCCGACCTCGATGCCGCCGGGCGCCGCAAAGTGCTGCATTCCGTGCTCCATTTCCTGCTCGAAGGATTGGCGGTCAATACTGAGGCTTTGGACCGCACGGTGCTCGACGGTGTAGGTCTGAAATCGCGCAACCTGCTGCGCAGCCCTTGGGCGATGGACCAAAAGGAGCTGCCCCGGGGCCAAACAACGTTGCTCCTGCAAGCGCCTGGTAAGGACCAAGTCGGACTTCGCGAGGAACAGACCATATTGCGGGCGGGGTACAATTCCCGGCTCGGCCGCCTGATCAATCGCAGATCGGTGATAGGCACGCGGTTGAAGAAGGATGACTACCTGACTGCAATGACCGGGCTGATGGAATTGCTTGCGCGAGAAGGCCTCGTGGTGCCGGTTGAGGTCGAGGCGGAACTCCACGGCTGGCGGTTGGCGCCGTCTGCAGTTCGTATTGTGCCGGGGCCGGCTGCTGTGGGCCAGAACGGGAAAGGCAACCAGTACTTCCTGGGCCTCTACTCAGACATCGCGAACGACCTGAAAGGCGGTCGAAGCAGCTACTGGGGCTTGGAAGGCCGGGAACACACTGCGCAGGTGTCCCAAAAACAGCGCGAATGGCGCGAATGGCGTTTCCGTTACGAAGCAGACGATCTCGATCGGATGAAGGGTAGCATTGCCGACATGAAGGCTGCTGGGGAGTCAGATCAGCTCTTACCCGCGCTGTTCTGTTCGCCAACGATGGAACTTGGCGTCGATATTTCGGCGATGAATGCCGTCTATCTCCGCAATGTCCCACCGACGCCGGCGAATTATGCGCAGAGGGCGGGTAGGGCCGGGCGGTCTGGGCAGGCCGCCGTGATCGTCACCTATTGCGCCGCGCAGTCGCCGCACGATCAGTATTTCTTTGCCCGGCGCAATGAGATGGTGGCGGGCGTGGTGCGGCCGCCGGCGCTCGACATCACCAATGAAGAGCTCGTGCGTTCGCATCTCCACGCCGTGTGGCTGGCCGACGCAAAACTGGCTCTCTCTCCTGACATCCCCGAGATTCTTGATCTGACCAGCGACGGATATCCGCTCAAGCCGAATATTCTGGACGTCATTCGGAAACCGCTTTTGTTGACGGCCTGCCGCGCGCCGATGAAACAGGTTCTGGATCAGATCCTGGCCTCGGTCGATGGCGCAATCCCTACCTGGCTCGGTGATCGGGACGAATTTATTCTGTCGGTCGCGACGGAGGCGCCCGATAAACTCGATGCGGCCTTCGACAGGTGGCGTGAACTTTACCACTCCGCACGCAGCCAGCTTGCTGAGGCAAACAGCAAATCCATGATCGCCGGCCTTTCGAAGGCAGATCGCCAAAAGATCAAATCGGCGCAGATGCAAGCAACGGATCAGATCGCCATTCTAGAACAAGGCAAGGCGTCGAACGGCTCGGATTTCTACTCCTACCGCTATCTCGCGACCGAAGGCTTTTTGCCCGGATATAATTTTCCGCGCCTGCCGCTTTATGCTTTCGTCCCAGGAGAGGGCAAAACCGGCTCTTTCCTGCAGCGAGCACGTTTCCTTGCAATCTCCGAGTTCGGGCCGCGCAGCCTGATCTATCACGAGGGCCGCGCCTACCGGGTCATGAAGGCCAAGCTTCCTCCGGAGGTCCGGATGGGCGACGGAGCCGAGCTTGCGACCAAGGACGTTTTCATATGCTCGAACTGCGGCGCCAGCCACGAAGGCGAGGTCGAGCGTTGCCATGCCTGCAACGCGCCGATTACGGACGAAGGAAAGGTGCAGCGCACGCTACGTATCGACAATGTCGAGGCTGCCCCTGTCGAGCGCATCACTGCCAATGACGAAGAGCGGGTTCGGCAGGGTTTCGACATCCAGACCGTATTCTCCTGGCCGCGTAAGGATGGTCGGGCGCAGGTGACCGAGGCTCAGTTTCGCTGCGACGACACATCGGTCCTTTCACTACAGTATGCCAACAGCGCCGAGATTAGCCGGATCAACAAGGGTTTGAAGCGACGCAAAAATCGAACGATCCTCGGGTTCAATATCGATCCCCGCACCGGCTATTGGGCGAAGGCCGATGACGAAGATATCGATGCAGACTCACCGCCCGACATGGTGAGGCCTGTTCGTATTGTGCCGATCGTCCGCGATCACAAGAACGCTCTGCTTGTGCGCTTCAACAAGCCGGAGGGGCTTCGGCCCGAAACGATCGGCACCGTTCAGCATGCGCTTCTGCGGGGGATCGAGCTTGAGTTCCAACTGGAGGAAGGCGAGGTTCTCGGCGAGCCCCTGCCTGCCCGAGATAACCGGCGTTCGATCCTGACCTACGAGGCAACGGAGGGCGGCGCAGGTGTCTTGAACCGGCTGATCGAGGATCCATTGGCGCTGGGTCGGGTTGCAGCGACGGCCCTCGATCTGATGCATTACGACAACGTGGAAGAGGCCATCGCGGCTGGTGATTCTTCGCTACTGACGGATAGTCCCAACGCGGCCTGCGTCCGCGGCTGCTATCGGTGCCTGCTGTCTTATTTCAACCAACCGGATCACGAGCTCATCGATCGCAAGAGCGATGAGGTCAAGCAAATGCTGATCGACCTGGCACGCGGTGAAGTGCAGATCGTAACGTCAGCTCATGCCAATGACGAGTTCGATAGTTGGGCCGCTGCATTCAAGCGAGACGGAGTGCCCGAGCCGGATGCGAAATCCTCGACGTTGGGGGGGCAGGAGTTTCCCTTGGTCTGGCGTAGCAATCGCGTCGCCGCGACCATTGAGCGTTTGAGCGAGTCTGCGCGATCTTATGCCGAAGATGCCGGATGGTCACTGTTTGAGCTGTCAAAAGACCCCGGAACGGAGCTGCCGGCGGAGTTCGTCGCGGCCCTGAAGGAGTAGGCTTATGACCGTCAACTTTGCTCCCGGCGATCTTGTCCGGGCTCGCGGTCGCGAGTGGGTGGCTCTCCCGGCGCCGCAGGAAGGGATTCTCGCGCTACGCCCGCTTTCGGGCGTTGAAAGCGATGTTGTGATCCTCGATCCACGATTGGAGCTCACGCCGGTTGAGCCCGCGCGATTCGATCTGCCACTGGATGCGCGCAATACTGTGCAGGCCAAGGCCGCGCTGCTGGCCGATGCGCTTCGCCTTACACTCCGCCGCGGCGCGGGTCCTTTCCGATCGGCCGCTCAGCTGGCGTTCGAACCTCGCGTCTATCAGCTAGTGCCCCTTCTGATGGCACTGCGCCTGCAGGTACCTCGTCTCTTGATTGCTGACGATGTAGGGATCGGAAAGACGATTGAGGCAGGTCTCATCC
>NZ_JBFUIF010000125.1:0-4166 GCF_056402015.1 Allobosea sp. P4_C6 | reverse complement strand
ATCCACCGCGCCGGCTTCGTACCCGCGCAACCGGTCCGGCTCAGCCATCATCACCGCCGAGACGAAGATGATCGGAGTTTTCTGGAAACGAGGGTGCTCGCGGATCATCGCCACGAGTTCGAAGCCATCCTGATCCGGCATACAGACATCGACCAAGATGACGGCCATGTCGTTGCGGAGAAGATGTTCAAGAGCTTCGCGGCCGGAGTGCGCCTTGATCAGATTCTCGCCCAGCTGCCCGAGGATGACCTCATAGCTGAGCAGCTTCGCCGGTTGGTCATCGACCAGGAGAATGTTTACCGGATCCATGGGAGCCCCCTCAGCGATGCAGCCACATACGCAGGGCGGATAGCAATTGTTCCGTGTTCACCGGCTTGGCCAGATAATCGGACGCGCCGGCCTCCAGACATTTCTCGCGATCGCCCTTCATCGCCTTCGCGGTGAGGGCGATGATTGGCAGCCGGCGCAGGGCGGGATCGGCCCGGATGGCCTGCGTCGTCTCGTATCCGTCCATCCCGGGCATCATGATATCCATGAGCACGAGGGCAATGTCCGGCTCTTTCTTGATCGCTGCGATCGCCTCGCTGCCGGTCGTCGCCGTGATCACCCGCATGCCGCGGCGTTCGAGGATGCTGCTTAGCGCGAAGATGTTGCGCGCATCGTCGTCGACGAGCAGCACGATCTTGCCGACAAGATCCGCGTCGGAGCTGTGCAGCTGCGCCAGCATCTCCTGCTGGGCGGCAGGTAGGTCCGACACGACCCGGTGTAGAAAGAGCGCCGTCTCGTCCAGCAGCCTTTCCGGAGACTCGACGCCCTTGACAACGACGCTGCGGGCGATCGTGTGAAGCTGCGTGTCCTCCTCCGGCGACAGTTCGCGCCCGGTGAAGACGACAACCGGCACGTCGCCGATCGCCGCGTCGTCACGGATATGCTCCAGCACCTCGAAGCCCGACATGTCGGGCAGTTTAAGATCGAGCACGACGCAGTCTGTCGCGCCCTCGCTGAGGATTTCGAGCGCTTTCGCGCCGGTATCGGCGCTGACGATGTCGATATCATCGTGGTCGAGCAGTCCGGTGACGGCCTGCCGCTCCCGCGCGTCGTCTTCGACCAGGAGGAGCTGCTTGCGACGCGGCTGGGCATAGTCCTTCAGCCGGGCGAGGGCGCGGCCGAGCCCCTCCGTCGTCGTCGGCTTGTTCATAAAGGCGAAAGCTCCACGCGCGAGACCATGCTGGCGATCCTCGTCGAGGGTGACGATCTGTACCGGAATGTGGCGTGTCGCGGGATCCTGTTTGAGTTGGCTCAGCACCGTCCAGCCCAACATATCTGGCAAGAAGACGTCGAGAGTGACCGCGGTTGGCCGGTATTGGCGTGCTAGCGTCAGTGCCTCCGAACCACGCATGGCGACGAGCACCTTGAAACCGTGGTCCCGGGCAAGGTCGATTAGCACGCTGGCATAGTGGGGATCGTCCTCGATGATGAGCAGAACTGAATCCCCGGGTACAATCCGATGACGATCATCCTGCAGCTGCTCCGCCGCGTTCTCGCCGAGCCGGCCCGCCGTCAATGCTGCGATCGATACTGCAGCCGTATCGGCGACGGTCGGGCGCATCGCGATCGGCGCCGCACCCACGAAGCTAGAGGGCAGGAACAGGGTGAAGATGCTGCCCGAGCCCGGCGTGCTGCGCAGCTGGATTTCGCCGCCCAGCAGGGTGGCCAACTCCCGGCTGATGGCCAGCCCTAGTCCCGTGCCGCCGTATTTCCGGCTGGTCGATGCATCGGCCTGCTGGAACGCTTCGAAGATGATCCGCTGCTTGTCGGTCGAGATGCCGATACCGCTATCTGAGACCTCGAATGCGATGACTGCGGGGGCGTGGCGCAGCGACGCATTGTCCGGGCTCCAGCCGCCGCTGACCGGAGAAACCTTGAGCGCGACGCTGCCCTTCTCGGTAAATTTGAAAGCATTGGAGAGAAGGTTCTTGAGGATCTGCTGCAGTCGCTTTGAATCGGTGATGAAGCTGCGGTCCAGGTCCGGCGACAACTCGACGGCGAAGGAGAGCCTGCGGTTTTCCGCTTCGTGACGGAACGAGCGCGTGATGATGTCGAGAAGGCTGGTGAAGAAGATTTCTTCGGCCTCGACCGAAACGGTTCCGGACTCGATCTTGGAGAGATCGAGGATGTCGCTGATCAGATTGAGCAGGTCGGTTCCTGCGGCATGAATGGTGCGAGCGAATTCGACTTGCTTGTCGGAGAGGTTGCGGTCCGGATTTTCACCGAGCTGCTGCCCAAGGATCAGGATCGAGTTGAGCGGCGTCCGTAGCTCATGCGACATGTTGGCGAGGAACTCAGATTTGTATTTGGAGGTTAGGGCYAGCTCGGTCGCCTTCTCTTCGAGCGCGCGCCTGGCCTGCTCGATCTCCTGGTTCTTGGCCTCCACCTCGACATTCCGCTCGGCGAGTTGCTGGGCCTTCTGTTCGAGCTGTTCGTTCGTCTGCTGAAGTTCGCGCTGCTGCGTCTGGAGCTCTCCGGCCAGTTGCTGCGACTGTTTCAAGAAGCTTTCGGTCTGCATCGTCGCTTCGATCGAGTTGAGCACGATGCCGATCGAGGTGGTGAGTTGGTCGAGGAAGGAAACTTGCAGCTCGCTGAAGCAGCTTGTGGTCGCGAGCTCCATGATGGCTTTGACTTGGCCCTCGGACAGGACCGGCAGGACGATGGCGCTGCGGGGCTGTGCCTTGAATACGCCCGAGCCGATTGGTAGGGTGGTAGGAGGCAGGTCCGTGACCAGGATCCGCCGTGCATCCTTGGCGCATTGGCCGATCAGTCCCTGGCCCATCTGGAGTCGTTCCGGATGGCCCTTAACCGGGTCGTCGGCATAGACCGAAAGCAGCCTCAGGCCGGCTGAGGTGCCCTCGGACTCGACCTGGTAGATGACCCCGTGTTGGGCGCCGACGAGCGGCGCTAGCTCCGAAAGGAGCATCTGGGCCACTGTCGAGACGTCGCGATGGCCCTGCAGCATGTTGGTAAAGCGCGCGAGATTGGTCTTTAGCCAGTCCTGGTCGGTGTTGCGCTCGGTGGTGAGGCGCAGATTGCCGATCATCGTGTTGATGTTGTCCTTGAGCTCGGCGACCTCGCCGCGAGCCTCGACCTGGATCGAGCGCGTCAGGTCTCCCTTCGTGACCGCCGTCGCGACCTCCGCGATGGCGCGCACCTGCGTCGTGAGATTCGCTGCCAGGAGATTGACGTTGCCAGTGAGGTCCTTCCAGGTGCCGGCTGTGCCCGGGACGTTCGCTTGGCCCCCCAGGCGCCCGTCCACGCCCACCTCGCGTGCGACAGTCGTGACCTGGTCAGCGAAGGTCGCAAGCGTATTCGTCATGTTGTTGATGGTCTCGGCGAGCGCCGCGACCTCGCCCTTGGAGGCGACTGTCAGATTTTGCTTGAGATCGCCATTGGCCACGGCAGTGACGACCTTGACGATACCGCGCACCTGTTCGGTGAGGTTGGCCGCCATGACGTTGACGGTATCGGTCAGATCCTTCCAGGTGCCGGCCACGCCGGGCACCTGTGCCTGGCCGCCGAGCTTGCCTTCGGTGCCGACCTCGCGCGCCACACGCGTCACCTCGCCGGCGAAGGCGTTGAGCTGATCGACCATCGTATTGATCGTGTTCTTCAGTTCGAGAATTTCGCCCTTCACGTCGACGGTGATCTTGCGGGAGAGATCACCGCGGGCAACCGCCGTCGTCACCTCCGCGATGTTGCGGACCTGCGTCGTCAGATTTGCGGCGAGCAGATTGACGTTGTCGGTCAGGTCCTTCCAGGTGCCGGCGACGCCGGGCACCACAGCCTGTCCGCCAAGGCGCCCATCGGTGCCCACTTCACGTGCCACGCGCGTGACCTCGCCGGCAAATGAGCGGAGCTGATCGACCATCGTGTTTAGCGTTTCCTTCAGCAGCAGGATCTCGCCGCGCACGTCGACCGTGATCTTGCGCGACAGATCGCCGTTCGCGATCGCCGTCGCGACCTCCGCGATGTTGCGCACCTGGGCCGTCAGATTGCMGGCCATCGAGTTGACGCTGTCGGTCAGGTCCTTCCAAGTGCCGGCGACGCCGGGGACCTGCGCCTGTCCGCCGAGCTTGCCTTCGGTACCGACCTCGCGAGCCACGCGCGTAACC
>NZ_JBFUIF010000124.1:0-4275 GCF_056402015.1 Allobosea sp. P4_C6 | reverse complement strand
GGCTTTGCCAATGCCGCGCGACGAACCCGTGATCAGGGCGACCTTTCCTCTGACGTCGAACATCGCGGCCTCAGCTCCGATACTGCTTCAGCTCGAGCCGGGCGATGCTGTCGCGATGGACCTCATCGGGACCGTCGGCGAAGCGCAAGGTTCGGGACTTCACCCAGGCGCTGGCCAGGAAATGATCCTGCGAAACGCCCGCCGCCCCGTGGATCTGGATGGCGCGATCGATGACGTCACAGGCCATGTTGGGCGCCACGACCTTGATCATCGCGATCTCGCGGCGCGCTGCCTTGTTCCCGACCGTATCCATCATATGCGCGGCTTTCAGGGTCAGAAGCCGCGCCGCCTCGATCTCGCAACGCGAGCGCGCGATCTGGTCCCGCACAACCCCTTGCTCGGCCAGGGGCTTGCCGAAGGCCGTACGCGAGAGGGCGCGGCGGCAGGCCGCCTCAAGAGCGCGCTCGGCGAGGCCGATCGAGCGCATGCAGTGGTGGATCCGTCCCGGACCGAGCCGGCCCTGCGCGATCTCAAAGCCGCGCCCCTCGCCGAGCAGCATGTTGGATGCCGGTACCCGGACGTTGTCGAAATTGATCTCGGCATGGCCATGGGGGGCATGATCAAAGCCATAGACGGTCAAGGCACGTTCGACCGTCACGCCGGGCGTATCGAGAGGCACCAGGATCATCGACTGCTGCTGATGCTTGGGGGCCTCGGGGTTGCTGCGGCCCATCACGATCGCGATCTTGCAGTGTTCGCTGAGCGCCCCCGAACTCCACCATTTGCGGCCGTTGATGACGTATTCCTCGCCGTCGCGCCGGATCGCCGTCTGGATGTTCGTCGCATCGGACGAGGCGACATCCGGCTCGGTCATCGAGAAGCATGAGCGGATGACGCCTTCGAGCAGGGGCTGGAGCCACTCCCGCTTTTGCGCCTCCGTCCCGTAGAGGACGAGGGTCTCCATATTGCCGGTATCGGGCGCCGAACAGTTAAAGACCTCAGGTGCGATGGCCGAGCGCCCCATCACCTCGCAAAAGTGGGCATAGTCCAAATTATTGAGGCCGGCGCCGTACCGCTCATCCGGCACGAACAGATTCCAGAGCCCTTCCGCCCGGGCCCGCTGCTGCAAGTCCCGGATAATGCCCGGCGTCGCCCAGCGCGATGTCAGCTTGGCGAGTTGGCGCTCGTAGATCTCCTCATTGGGATAGATCTGCTCATCCATGAAGCGCTGCAGCTTCGCCAGGAGCGATTTGTGGACGTTTCGGAGCTCAAGCATCTGTGGATCCGCCATGCGATGTGGAGGAGTTCGGCTGGCTCCCCGCCCGCCATCGAAACGTGCCGATGCCGTGCGCGGCGCGCTGACCGGCATCGTCGAAAACGTGCGCCTCGGCGGTGAAGCTCGATCGCCCGGTGGAGATTGTGCGCCCCTCGACCGAGAGGCGGCCGGCGCGTACGGGCCGGATGAACTGCGTCGTCAGCGAGATGGTGACGGCATAGCGGGCGTCCTCGCCCTTCTCGGCATGAAGGCCGGACGCGCACGCGGCGAAGTCGATCATGGTGCAGATCACACCGCCATGGACATAGCCCATGCGATTCCTATGCCCGGGCCCGATTTCAAGGCTGCCCTTGACGTAGCCATGCCGGGATTCGTCGAGGCAGAGGCCCAGAAGGTCGAACAATCCGACGCCGGCGTAACTCTCGGCGCTCATGCGGTCCGGCCGGTCGTCAGGACGATCTTGCCGATTGCCGTGCGCCCCGTCAGCAGACGCAGCGCTTCCACGGTATCGGCCAGATCCAGCGTGCGGCTGATCAGGGGCTTCAGCTTGCCTTCCTCGAACCAGGCGAAGAGCTGCCGGAAATTGTCCTGGCTCGCTGCGGGATTGACCGAGGCAAACGTCCCGAAGAAGACCCCGACGAGGGCGCACCCCTTCAGCAGAAGCAGATTGGCGGGAATGCGCGGAATCGTACCGGAGGCAAAGCCGACGACGAGGATGCGCCCCTGCCAGGCGGTCACGCGCACGGCTTCTTCGAGCCTCTCTCCGCCGACGGGGTCGTAGACAACATCCACGCCCCTGCCGTCGGTCAAAGCCTTGACGCGATCCCTCAGTGACTCCGTGTCGTAGTTGATCAGGTGGTCGGCGCCGGCCTTGCGGGCCACCTCCAATTTCTCGGCGCTGCTAGCGGCGGCGATCACCGTCGCGCCCATCGCCTTGCCAATTTCCACCGCCGCGAGCCCCACGCCTCCGCTCGCACCGAGAACGAGGAGCACCTCGCCCGGCCGAAGGTCGGCCCGCTGACTCAATGCATGCATGCTCGTGCCGTAGGTCATCGAAAAGCCGGCCGCAGTGACCGCATCCATGGCGGCAGGGCGCTGCATGACGCGGCTGGCCCGGACCACCGCCGCTTCCGCGAATGCGCCGATGCCGACCATCCCCGTGACCGGCATGCCGACCGCGAGATGCGTGACGCCCTCACCAATGGCCTCGACAACACCGCCGATCTCGGTGCCGGGGGTGAAGGGCAGGGCCGGTTTGACCTGGTATTTGCCCTCGACCATCAACGTGTCGGGGAAGTTGACGCCCGCGGCCTCGATGGCGATGCGGACCTCGCCGGGGCCGGGCTGGGGCACGTTCCTGTTCTCGATGACGAGGTCTTCGAGCGGCCCGAAGGCGTTGCACATGACAGCGCGCATATCTTCCATCCCTAGTGGTCGCTTCGGCAGCGTTTTGATTCAGCGGCCTTGGTTAAGCCGGTGCCTGGTGCGAAGCCGTCACGACAGGCCGTTCAACCGCTTTGCGTCGCGGATCATGTTGCGGGCAATGACGAGTTGCTGGATCTGCGTGGTGCCTTCGTAGATGCGGAAAAGGCGCACATCCCGATAGAAGCGTTCGATCCCGGAATCGGCGACATATCCCGCACCACCGAAGATCTGGACGGCCTTGTCCGCGACGCGACCCACCATCTCGGAACAGAACATCTTGGCGCAAGCGGCTTCGGTGCCGATCGACTGTCCGGCATCGCGCCGGCGAGCGGTCTCCTCGACCATGCAGCGCGCGGCGAAGCTCTCGGCCTTCATGTCGGCGAGCATCGCCTGGACCAGCTGGAACTCGGCGATAGGCTTGCCGAACTGACGGCGCTGGAGCGCGTAGTCTAGGCAGTCGGCAATCAGGCGCTCCGCGACCCCGACGCAAACGCCGGCGATCGTCAGCCGGCCGCGGTCCAGCACCTTCATCGCCGTGACGAAGCCTTTGCCTTCGAAGTCCGGCCCGCCGAGGATCGCCGATTGCGGCACCCGAACGTTATCGAAGATCACGTCGCATGTATGGGCTCCCTGCTGACCCATCTTCCTGTCCTTCTTGCCCAGGGTGATCCCGGGCAGATCGGCGTCGACTAGAAAAGCGGAAATGCCGGCCGCCGTCCTGCTGTCCGGATCGGTGCGGGCGAAGACCGTGAAGAGGCCAGCGACGGGCGCGTTGGTGATGAAGCGCTTGGTGCCGTTGATGATGAAGCTGTCACCATCGCGGCGCGCATTCGTGCGCAGCGAACCGGCGTCGGAGCCGGCCTCCGGTTCCGTCAGGCAGAAGGAGCCGACGAGCTGACCGCTCGCCATCGCCGGCAGGTAGTGTGTCTTCTGCTCCTCCGTGCCGTCGATGATGATGCCTTGCGAACCGATGCCATTGTTGGTGCCAATCATCGAGCGGAAGGCGGGAGACGTCTTCCCGAGAAGGAAGGAAACCTGGATTTCCTCCGAAAGCGTCAGCTCGAGGCCGCCATAGGTTTCCGGGATGGCCAGGCCGAACAGACCCATCTCGCGCATCTGTTCGATGATCTCGGGGGGGACCTGGTCGGTCTCGCCAACCAGGGCCTCGTTGGGCCTCAGCTTCTCGCGAACAAAGCGCTCGATCGCATCGAGAAGCTGTCCAAAAACGTCGGGGTCGAGTGCCATTAATTCCGTGCCTCGGAATTTAATTCCATTATTGTGATTCCTCGCATATCGTCTATCAAGCCGTCAAGGCGCTTTGCGCCGGGAAGGCTGCACGCTGGGCAGGGCGGCTGGTTCAGGAGTCGAGACGGGCAGGATGCGCAAGCGCGAAACGCAGGTGAACCAGATGGAGCCTCAGGACGCGACGGATGATCCCCGTTTCGTCACGGCTCTCGCGCGCGGCCTGAGCGTCCTGCGCGCCTTCAAGCGAGGTGACAGGATGCTGGGGAACCAGGAACTCGCGGAGCGAACCGGTCTGGCGAAATCGACCATCTCCCGCCTCACCTACACGC
>NZ_JBFUIF010000123.1:0-4304 GCF_056402015.1 Allobosea sp. P4_C6 | reverse complement strand
TTCCTGCAGCACTCTCAATGATCCCTGCATGCTTCACGCTCTCAACGGAAATGCCTCGGGCGCGAGCGAGGTTGTCGGCCACGCCGTACTCGCCCTTCGCCATGCCGTGCTGTTCGAACCAGGTGATCGCAAAGCGTGTGTCGCCGTCGAACTCACCCTGGATGCCACCTAGATATTCGTCGAGTTCGCGATTAATTAGCTGAAGCGCAGTCTTCACGCTCATTGGGCTATCATCGGATTCGAGAACGGCTTTGTATCCCGAGAAGACACCCATGCCCGGGCCGATAGCCGATTGCGGCATATCGGCCGGGGCGATGTTTGCAGCCTGAAGCTCGGCAATGGCCAGGGGCAGTTCGCGCTTCAGGGCGCGGATGAACTCGGCCCGGGTGATTACCTCGGCCGAAGCTTCTCTCTTGCGACATACGAGGACGACTGAGTTAGCGAGGGCATTTGTGCCCGAAGCAACCATGCGGTTCGACATTTCGGTGCGCATAGGCCATGTGCCGACGACCGAAAACCCAGCTTGAACGACTGCCTGAAGAAAGGTCGCCCAGCCCGTCGAACTTATGCCTTCGCTCTCGACCTCGCTTTGTTTGAATGCGTAGTAGATAGTAGCTGGAAAATTGTTCCCAGCTTGCTCGGTCATTCTCGCAATAGCTTTGGTCATGCCGTCGAGAAAGAACTGATCCGCTTTTTCTTGGCCACCGTGGCGGTATCTAGTGGCAACAAGCTCCTCAATTTTCGGTGTAGATACAAAACTGAAGACATCTTGGAAAACAGCTCCACAGTTATGCTTCAACCATACGTAGAAGAAATCAGATAAATCTGAGTACTCAATGTTGTCATAATAAGGAGGGTCGGACGATATTACGACTTGATCCGGATAAATCACTGTCTGTGCGTCATGTTGAGCGATAGATCCAGGGGCAGCCGGCACAAGCAACTCTACGACTCTGGCAACCCAGTCCACATTGCTAAGGAAGTTACCGCTTGATTCGGAGAAAGGATTTCCCTCTGCAAAATCCCAAGTCATAGGGATTGCTTGTCGCGCAAAAGTATTCCTAAGCGCCTCCATCTTAGGCGAGGAATCCCATGAACAAATTGTTGAACCACGATCTGCAGATCGGTCAATCGCAAATGCGAGGAATATTCTTATTGCTTCTGCATAAGCGAGCGCTCCGCACCCCCCTGCAGCTAATGGTGTCGTATCGCTCGGCCAGCCGGCATTGACGCAATCCTTGAAGACCTGTGCTTGCAAGTCATTAAGGGAATTGGAAAGAGCGGTTAGCGAAGCCAGCTGTCGAGGAAGAAAATAGTCCTCAAATGTCTTAAATCCATACTTGCGACCCTGCGCGTTACTCGCAAACGTCCCACGGCAGGGCACGCGAAGAAAATCTGTGTCAGTTTCACCGAGTTCCCTGTCAGCGAGAGCGACCGCATCAAGCTGCACTATTGATGGGCTTAGATAGACCCGACCTCTTTTCCCTTCGGCTGCAACAGCTAACAGAACGCGCCCCATTTCGCCGCGCGATGCGGCGGCATCGACATAAGCCCCAGAAATTGGAGCATCTGACAGCAAGCAGCGAAAATTCGCTTGGCCCGCTTTCGTGCCCTTCTTTGCCCGGGCAATATCGTCTTTCGATCCGCCCCTTTGAACTTCATATACGACGGTCTTCGTTTTTCGGTTTGGTGTCGCTTCTATCCACGCTTCGCGTCCAGGTTTGGTTCCAAGAGTGAAGCTTGACGTCACCGGAACCTGTGTGTCCGCAAAGGCCGGGTCCGGACTCGGCACCGTCCGCGCCCAGATCCAGGCGATCACCGTCGCCTTGCCGCCGCCGTACTCCTTCGGCAGGTCCACCTGCGGGTAGAGGTGCCCAATGCGCTCCCACGCCTTCTCGCGCATCCATTCGCCGTAGTGCTTCACATCCTCTGCCAACCCTTCGGCGTTGCGGTAGAACGACCGCTCCCTGATGCCGGGGTGGATGGGGGGCATGTCCTTGAACTTCGGCGGGATCTCGATCATCGCCTTGCCGATCATCACCGCCACTGGATTCAGGTCAGATCCGTAGGCGGGCAGCCCCAAGCGCTGCGCCTCAAGGGGGATAGATCCTCCACCCGAGAAGGGGTCATAGACCGGCGGCAGCACGCCGCCGCAACTGCGCCGAATTTCGGCACGCGCGCGCTCTAGCACTTCCTCGTTGGTCGAGTTCTCCCACTTAACGAGGTCTTCGATGATCTCGAAGAGGCGCTTGCGCTCGATATTGGCGGCACAATCATCGAGCGTCGGCTCAGGCGCGTCGGGCACATTCCCCTGCGCGTCCGACTTGCGCTCGCGCCACGCCTTGAGGCGCACGGTCACGTCTGCCTCCGCCTGCTTGCGGATCTTCGGGTCGTCCAGCAGTTTGTCAGCATAGCCTGAGGGATCATCGACGAGCTGCGCGAACAGCACCGCGCGGCACGCCGCCAGCGGCCGCCGCGCCCACCACAGATGCAACGTGGACGGATGCCCGTGCCGGATCGACTTCTCCCGTGCAGAGGCCGCGTTGATCGCCTCCAGCGGGATTGCCACCTCGATGAGCTTCTTCTTGTAGRTTGTCACAGGTGTACCTCGGTCCACTGGAAATCCCGGAACGGCTCGCCTGGACGCCGCGGCAGCACCCGCAGCTTGCCCAACAAGGAACCATCCGAAAAAACACTGCCGTCAAATGTCCCGCCATCCAGATCGACAGGCGTGTCTCGCCGCTCCGACGGCTCCAGCGCCATCAACTCCGAAGCATCAGTTGATTGGGTCGCCGAGCGCAGCGCGCGCAGGACTTTCAGATCGAGACCGACAAGTTCGATGTCGACGCCATCTCCGAACCAAGCAAAAGGCCAAAACCGCGCGTCTTGGAAATCACGCCTGAATTCCCGGCTTGATGTGGTGGGATACTTCAGCATCATCGACGAAACGCTCACGGCGTATTGGCGTTCACCCACGCTAAGAAGAGGAAACTCGAATCGCTGCGCCTCTCCGCTACCGGTCCGAAGGCGATCAGCCGCACCATCAAGCCCCATGAATGACAGCCACGAGGCATAGTTTGCTCGGCGAACCGTGTCGCGCGGAAACTCAACGGGGTTTTCGGGCACGTCCGGCTCAGGATCAACGAAAGCGATCAGCGATGTCTCGCCGGAAATATCTCCGGTCTCTCGCAGGAACGTGCCGATTGCGAAGCTCTTGATAGGCTGGGGGACAATATATTTGTCCCAACCGTCGAGCTGGGTCAGTCCATCCTTCAAGGCGCCTTTTATGGGCGGTCTCTTTCCAGGAGATGAAAAGCCGCCCTTGGACTCAGCGAGCACCCATTCCTTTCGCCTGTTTTCGGCGATGAAGTCTGGAGCCTTGTCTTTGTTCGCTGGCCATTGCCTATTTTGCGTGGCTGCGCGTTGCTGCCACTCGGTTTCGAAGCGACCGACATAGGCGTAGCCGTTGTCCTCCAGGAACAGCAGGGCCATCCCTTGCGCAATTCGCCCCGCTATGCCGGTGCCCGAAAAATCAGCATAGAAATTAGACATGCCCTGGTTGAGGCACCACTCTCTTGCGCTCCAATCGAATAGGTGACCGTTTTCGAGAAGGAACCCGAGAGCCCCTGCCCACAGAATCGGCGCGGTGGGCCACCGCAAGCAATCAGCCTTCTTGACCGCGTGCGCAAGGCGCCAGGCACTGAACTGCACGTTGCCCGATTTGGTGGGTAGAGGTCGCGTACGTGCATGTGGCATCTCCACCTTGGCTTTCGCCAATTCATGGACCGGCAGGCTGCTGCGTCCGTTGAACGCACGAACGATCTGCCTGGAAACGGCACCCCAATGAGGCACCTGAGCGAGCGGTAATGTCATTATTGAGCCAACTGCGCGCGTTCCAACAATCGCCTCAAATCGAACTGGATCGCCGTTTCGAGGAAGGACGGCTCCCGCTCCACAAGCGGGCCGCGGACATAGCGCGGCTCATGGGCAAAGCCGCCGGTAACGGAGACGATCGCCAGGATGAACTTCTCGGGCTCGTGCAGGGACGTGATGACCTCCTGCCGTGTGACCATCACGGAATCAGCGCCGTCGATGCGGCCCTTCACCTCGATGAAGCGCAGATGACCTGACTTTGGGTCATGCGAAGCAATGTCGTAGCCGATCTTCTGGGCGGAAACATCGACAGGGGCATGCCCCAAGGCGCGCACCGCAGCCAGAACCTCTTCCATCTCGGCAAGCACGATTCAAATCACATCCGCTCAATCCGCAGCCAACATCTCAGCGAATCTCACTTAAACACTACA
>NZ_JBFUIF010000122.1:0-4311 GCF_056402015.1 Allobosea sp. P4_C6 | reverse complement strand
GCAATAGCCACACTGGAAGCCGTCATGCTTCACGAAAGCGGCTTGCATGGGATGAAGGTGATCGAGCGTACCGAGCCCTTCGATTGTCGTGACGTTGGCATCGTGATGCATGACCGCGAGTGTCAGGCAGGAGTTAATCCGATGGCCGTCGACGATCACGGTGCAAGCCCCGCACTGACCATGGTCGCACCCCTTCTTAGTCCCGGTCAGGTGCAAATGCTCTCGCAAGGCATCGAGAAGGGTCGTCCGTGTGTCGAGGTTAAGCGAGCGCTTCTCGCCGTTCACATTGAGCGAAACGCCGGCCTTCACCGGCTCGCCGACAGGGGATGGTTGAGCACGTGCGCCGCCGTTCATCATGGGCAACGCAGCACAGGCGCTGGCAGCAGCCATCAGGTCGCGCCTGTTCATTCTGAATTCTCCTGGAGTTGGCATATCCGCCTCCGATTTTGGTAAGGGACGCGCGAGCAACTTTCTGCACTCGCGCGGCATTGCAGGGAGAACGGGTGAGGCAGCCTCTAGTTCATTCTTGTTCTAATCAGCGCGCCCACGAACGAGTCAGAACCCGTCACCTACCAATAGGCGATGCATTTCCCGGACAGCTTAAGGCCGAACCCAGGACAGACCTGGAATAGCTGATGCCCGCCCATGAGAATTCGRCAGCGGCTCTCTCCGCCATCTATACTACCCGAACCACGCTGGCCGCGGCCATCGTTCGCTAGCTTGTCGATGCACTCGGATTGCSCTGGAATTGACTACGCTTGCCGACAACCGGCGCATATGCCCTGGGGATGCCGAGTCCCAAGCTGGGCGAGCTGGAATCAAGCAGCGCTATCTCCAACGGTTTGTCGACCCGGCGTTCGATCCACACCGAATCAGCCTCGCGGCGATTGCTGAGGTCGCTTGGCGAGCCTACGCGGATTGCGCAAGAGCCCTCTCACGCGCAAGCCGGTGCAGGATATTCAAACCCAGGATACGACTTTCGAAAGACTGGCTCGCTGCGAAACAAGCCATCGAGGCTGCCGCCAAGCGCTACCACGACGTCGCAGGCCGGGGGGCACATTCTCATCACAGTCACAACGGCAGGGCAGTACCGGCCGGCACAAGCGTGGCTGAGAGGGAATTGCCGCGCGGTGACGACGATCATCGATCCCCGCTGCCTTGAAAATCACATAGATTGACGCGATATTGCGTCACATTATGAGTTGTAGCACCGGAGCAGTATGATGGCTCTTACCCAATTCGCCCGAAGCGGCATCTTCGATCCCAAAATGATCGCAGACGCGTTCAAGACGAGCAGCGCCGAACTGGCCCACACCGTCGGACTGGGGCGTGATGCCGTCCAGCGGAAGAACCGCATCGCGGCAGTGGCGACACAGAAGCGGCTGCGGTCGATGATCGAGGTCATCAACAAGGTCAGCCCGCGCTTCGGCTCGGATCTGATCGCATATGCCTGGTACCGGTCGGAGCCTCTGGCTGGCTTCTCGGGGCAAACCGCGATGCAGCTCGTGAAAGCCGGACGCGTCGACGATGTTCTCGAATACATCGACGCGGTCGATGCGGGAGTCCATGCCTGATCATGGCTGTGGCCTATAGCGGCAAGCTCTACCGCGCACTCAATCCGATCTATGCCAGAGAGCCCCTCTCCGGGGCAGGCGCCCAGAAATACGGCGGTCGCTTCAACGCCAAAGGAGTCGCCGCCCTTTACACCTCGCTAGCCCCCATCACAGCGCTACGCGAGGCCAATCAGGCCGGAAGCCTTCAGCCAACGACGCTGGTTTCCTACGAAGCTGAGATCGACCACATCTTCGATACCCGCGACCTCAGCGCCATGGCTGCCGAGGGCATCACGCCAAACCAGCTATTTGCGATCACGTGGCGTGACGAAATGCGCGATCACGGCCTTTCACGAACACAGATCTTTGCAAACAAGCTGATCAAGGAAGGATATCAGGGCATCCTGGTCCGCAGCTTCGCAACCGGGGCTGATTTCGGCGATACCAACCTCGTTCTTTGGAAATGGGGCCCAACTGCCCCCTCGAAGATTAGCCTCATCGACGATGAGGGGCGCCTATCGCAATCTCCAGCCAATCCATGATGCCAGCTCGCATCGCCTGGTAGATCACCAGCTCAGCCTTCGACTTCAGCGGCCGCTCTTCGGGGCCGCTTTTTTCACAACGTCGCTATCCTCGAAGCCCTCGGCCTCAAAGACGCCGGGCACGCCGACAGCATCTGGACGCCGGTCGCGCCAACACGGTCCGCGGCTCGGAATCGCACGCATCCAAGTTCCATAATGTTCCTTATGCGAATCCCGGCTGTAGGCGCAAAGTTAAAATGACACCCGCCGGGCCTACGCGGCCGATTGGCGGCACTTTTCGAGTTAGTGTCGACGCCAGGGCCTTGAAGCCTTGCAGCCCGTTCCGCAACACGTCGGCCTTTACATCACCGCCTGTGCGGCGGGCGTGGCCACGGCCGATCGCAAGCCAAACTCCGTCTCCACCATCGAGCGGCGGCTTTCGGCCCTAACCTGGGCCTATGCGCAGCGCGGCACGCCGCTGGATCGCAAAGATCGCCACATCGCGACCGTGCTTGCCGGCATCCGCAACACCCACGCCGCCCCGCCGCGCCAGAAAGAGGCCGTCCTGCCCGAGGACGTCATTGCCATGCTCGAGACGCTCGAGCGCGGGACGCTCCGGGGTCTTAGGGACCGGGCCATGCTGCTCGTCGGCTTCGCCGGCGGCCTGCGACGCTCCGAGATCGTCGGGCTGGACATCGGTCGCGACCAGACCGAGGACGGCCGCGGCTGGGTCGAAATCCTCGATAAGGGGATGATCGTCACCCTTGCGCGGCAAGACCGGCTGGCGCGAGGTCGAGGTCGGCCGTGGCTCAAGCGACGGCACCTGCCCGGTGGTTACGCTCCAGACCTGGTTGAAGCTCGCCAGGATCGCCCACGGCCCTCCGTTCCGCCGCGTTACCGGCCAGGGCAATGCCGTCGGCCCGGATCGGCTGAACGACAAGGAGATTGCCCGGCTGGTCCAGCGCACAGCGCTCGCCGCCGGTGTCCGCAGTGACCTCGCCGAGGGAGATCGCGCGGCTTTGAAGAATCGTCAGCGTAGCGACCCGAGGTCTGCGCGCGCGGCCCCAGATCGAGCTTAGCTCGATTGCCGCGAGTTTGCAGCGAGATGCTGCAGCGAAGCGGGTCGGCGCTGTGATCGTCCTCTTGCTGGCTCACGGATGGTCGCGTCCGTTAAACACCCATGTGTTTCTTGAGCTGATTACTGACCTCAGCCATTAGTGGGGGTTTGATACGGCCAAGCTTCTGAGCGTGGGCTGCCTCGATTGTCGCGATCTTCACGGGACGGATCACACTCGGCGCCGGCAAACCGGCCTCCTCATAGAGCCGTCCCAGCGACACATCCCCGACCCATGGCCGATTCTCGGCGCTGGTGATCATGACGACCCACAACAGGGCATCCCCCTCCCCGATCGCACCGTTGCTGACAACAAGCGCCGGGCGGTGTTGCCGGGTGTTGCGATCGGTATAGGGGGAAGGCACCCTTACGACGTCCCCCTGCCGGAAATCAGAGGTCGGCATAAGCCCTCCGGTCGGCTTCGCTATCCCATTCGCCGAACGTGCCGAACGGATCCTCGGCCACGACCGACGCCGGTGCCTTCCGGATCACGACCGCAGCACCTTTGATACTGTAAGCGATTTTGTCGCCTTCCCGCAGAGGCGGCCGGGCCAGCCGCCTCCCCTCCCGTGTAAAGGGAGTGCTCTAGCTGATCTCACAATTCGAAGCCGTCGCGCCCCTGGCGCCGCTTTGGTGAGCGTGGCTTGGCCGGCCGGTCGGAGGTATCGGGTCCGACAAGGTGCCCTTCCTGGCGAAGGCGCCTGTACATTTCAGGATCGGGAATCTCCCAACGCCTGATCATCTCACGCGTCTTGGCCACCAGTATCCCATGTATGGGATCGTGCCGAAGCACTTCCAGACGATCCGCGATCTTACTGACGGCGATGACGATGACTTTGCCGAGGGCGCGAACGACGGCACCGAGGAGAGCATCCTGTTGGGCTGTGTTTGATTCACGCCGCTGCTGCTTCTCGATGAACTGCAGTAGCAAGGCCACCAGCGGCTTTTCGCGATCGCTGGTGTGTTCGAGGCGCCACAGCGCAGGAAAGGGCTTCGCGAGCGGTTCGGGAGGTGTCGTCTTCACGGCCGCTTTCGCAGCCTCGGCTAGCGGATCGGGCGCCCTAGGCTGACTCGGTTTCAGCAATTGCCGGGCAGCCCGCTCCTGAGCCGCCTCGCCTTCAGC
>NZ_JBFUIF010000121.1:0-4324 GCF_056402015.1 Allobosea sp. P4_C6 | reverse complement strand
CTTGAGGCCTTCGCAATAGGCCTTGGCGCTGCCCATCATGCCTTGGCGCCACGCCCTGGTCGACCTCCGGAGATCCAAGGCTCGGCGACTGCGAAGGCATCCGCGGTATAGTGATCCATGTCGTGCCCTTCGGGGACCTTGGGGGGAACGGCCGTGCCCGCGCCGGTCATGTGCGACAACACGATACCCGTTGGAGAGGAAGAAGAGCATCTGCCCATCCCGGTTGTCCGACGATAGTGGCCAGCCATGATGGAACACGATTGGCTGGGAGTCCCTCGGACCCCAGTCATTGTAGAAAATCTCGACGCCGTCCTTCGTCGTGACGAATCGCATGAAAGCTCCTTGAACGATCCTGTAGGGCCCGCGCGATCGGCCAGAAAAGAGTGAGTCTTCCGCGCTAAGAGCGCCACTCGAATTGGCTTGTAGGTAGGTGGCCTTGCATGCCCAAGGGCCGATGTTAAAAACCGAGGCGATCCAAACTCGGGCGGAACTTAGGCGGCGTTTCGGGCAAAAGCCATTAGTTACCTGAGAGATACTAGCGACCAGAGCAAATCGCATGAACCGATCGAAAGAGAACGCAGAAGAACATTGCGTTGCCGATAGCTTCCTGAAGTTCTTCTCGCAGGAATGGATGAGCCACATCGTATTCTCATTGGCGCGCCGCGGGCCGTTGCGTTTCGGAGCCTTGAGACGGCAGCTCCCGCCGCTTATTTCGGCGCGGGTTCTGTCTGCCCGGCTGAAGGCCCTCGAGGCTRCAGGCTACGTTGAACGCCGCGATCTCAGCGGCCGGGTGCTTCATATCGAGTACTCTCTCACAGCTTCCGGGCGCGCCGTTGACGCCGCGCTCTCCAGGAGCGAGCAGCTTCTGTCCGACGATGCGCGCTAGTTCTGCGTCGCAACGCGGCGACTTGATCAATCAATCTCAGGGCTGTGTCGATCGTCGCGGGTGATCGTTTCAGCGATCCTAGATTCGCGGCGCCAGGCAACGGGAGACACCCCTTCCCGCCGGCGCAAACATCGATGAAGCCGTCTGTGGGACTGCCCGGACGCGAGTATGGATTGTCACTACCAAGACGACCGCGGGCCCCCGCAGTTGGCGGCACTTATCGATCCATCGGACACGCTGGTCCTTCTGCTCGACCATCAGTTGGTGCTGTTCCAAACGGTCAACGATATCCCCGTTGCCGACCTCCGTCGCAATGTTGAGATGATCGCTCGGCTGTGCGCGCTCCTGAACATTCCGGTGATCACGACCGCCTTAGAAGAACAGCCGGCACCAACGGCCCATTTTATGCCGGAGCTTCATAAGCTCGCCCCTTACGGCCGTCTGCGTCGGCGAAAGGGGAAGGTGAACGCCTGGGATAATGACGACCTCGTGGCTCAAGTTAAGCCGACCGGCTGAAAATCCCTTATCATGACCGGTGTCTGGACCAGGGTCTGCGTAACGTTCCCCGCTCTCGACATCCATCTCCATCGTCTGAGCGCTATGACGCCATGGAAAGCTTTCGTCGGCGGACCCGCCCGAGCCTCTCACCCAGCTCGATGCGCCTCTCGCAGTGAAGTCACAAAACGGAAAGCCTGCGCCTCGCTTTTGAGTGAGCAATTCGATCTGACCGAGACGCGCATCGTCGCTGTTTGCGAAAACGGCACCGCCGGGGCTTGACATAGATCCAGATTTGGCGATTTTAATATAATACAATGTATTCATATAGAAGACGCAATGGCTGTTCGCTCTCTTTCGACTACGCTCAAGACGCTCGCGGTCTGCGACATCATCGCCGCGTCACCGAAGCCGATGAGGCTGCCCGACGTCGTCAAGGCGACAGGCGACCAGCGCGCCGCGGTCTATCAGCGGCTGCGTACGCTGGTGGATGCAGGCTTCCTCGAGCAGACGCCCGACGGGGCGTTCCGCCTGGCGCTGCGCTTCCAGTTCTACGCCGTGCGCGCGCTTGAGCAGGCCAATCTCGGAGAGCGGACGACGGAACTACTTCAAGAGATCGTCGCGGAGAGCGGCGAGACGGCGACCATCTCCGTGCTCGACGGCTATCACGCGGTCATCATCAACCGGGTGGAGTCACGCCAGGTGCTGCGTGCCGATCTGCGGGTCGGCGCGCGCATGGCGCTGGGAGCCAGCGCCTCGGGTTCGGTGTTCGTCGCCTTCGGCTCGCAGGAGATGCGGGAGCGCCTACGTGAACAGGGCATCACGCTTCCAGACGATGCCGCGCTGGGAGAGGTCCGCGAACGAGGCTTTGCCGTATTCGCCCCAACCGACCCGCAATTTGTCGCAGCGGTGGCCGCGCCGGTCTTCGACGCCGCCGGCCAATGCATTGCAGTCATCGCGATCTCCGGTCCGACCACGCGCTTCGACCACGCAACCTGCGCGCCGATTGCGGTCGCTGCCGCTCGACGTTTCAGCGCTCAATTCGGGAATACATGACTTGAATGCCCTGTCGTTCTCCCACGCCTCCGAATCCGGTCCCTGGCAGCCGCAGGCCCTGATGCGGTCGCCCGCCACGCTGATGCGGCCGGAGATGTTGGCTGCGATCCAGCCCTCGCGGATCAGTGCCTCGCGGACCCTGATGGCACGCGCCTCCGATCAGCGATGGCAGATCACCTGCGAGGATTTCGCCATCGACGAGCGCGGTCGCGGCACGGCGCGCTATAGCATCGAGGCCAATGGGTGGCATTTTACCTTCCCTATCCTCTCGTTCGAGCCCTGTGGCCGCGAACGCACCGGCCGCATCATCGGCCGGTCCTGGGACATGATGGGCGGGCTCATCGAAGGCAAACTCTCGCCGGCCGGGATCGAACAGCTCCGTCAAGAACTGCCGAAGCTCTATGAGGGCCGCGCCACCCCGAAAACCTTGACGTGGGCGCGCTCGAACCGGTCGGGACGGCTGTTTGATCTCGCCGTGGACCACCTCGCATTCGGGCGACAGCCACCGATCGCCGAGCTTGGCCGCACCTGCTACTTCATGCGCAATACCGGCATCGACGGCAACGGCACCTTCGGCACCAAATCTTTCCTGGCGTTCGCGCCTGACCACCCGCTGCGCGCCTCGCTGCAGGCGCAGATGCTCACCGCCTATATGATGCGCGTCTTTGCTGGCRATCTCGTCCAGCATTTCGCACGGATGAAAGGCGGTGCRGCGGCAGTGGCGATGCAGCCGGAACTGCGCCGCTTCCTCGGCGTCGGCAACGGCTCGGCCTTGGGGTTGATGTTCTTCGTCAACAACCACCCGCGCCTGATCGACCGGTGGCTGACGGTTCATGAGGAAGCCATAGCCCATGGCAGGCTGGTACGCGTCGGAACAGATGCGGCACCGCTCGTCCAATTGGCGGCCCTGCTCGACAAGGCGATCCTCGCACGGCGCCAGGATCGCGCCGAATACGAAGCCTTCGCGCCCAGCAGCACCGTTGCCGACGATCTCGCGATCATCCGGCGCGAACTCGATCTCCTGATCGGCCGCGTCCGTGCCGGCAGCGCTGACCCGACGCCTCTGGTCGAATTCACGGCTTCGCTCGACGGCCGGGTCCATCCCGAGGCCCATGAGACACTGCTTTCGCTTGTCATCGAACTCGTACCGGATATCGCCGACGGCCTGGCGCAAACTCTTGTGATCGACGAGGAACTCGCCGGTCGACCAGAGATGTCGATCGCTCGCCTGCGCGACATCGTCCAGGCCGATTATGGCTGGGCCTTCGATCTCGATCTCGTCTCCGAGCGCTCGCAGCGCTATGTCTGGTACAAGTCGCGCACGGCCGAGGAGCCGCGGCGCGGACCGCGCGAGGAAATCGGCGACGCGCACAATCTCGGCCTCGACCTGCCACGCCTCGTGGTGGCGCTCGATCGTGATCTTGCCGCAGCTGATCCGCGCCTCAGCGTAGCGCGCTTCCTGATGGCGCATCCCCTCCACCGCCAGGTCGTCACCCGCATTCAGGCGCTCGCCGGCTTGCCCTATCACTCGCCGCATGCCGACATTATGGCCGAGGACTTCGTTCCGGCCCATATCACCCGGCTGCTGAATGTCGGCATCCACGGCATCGACAAAGCCCGCGACTTCTTGAACCGCAATTTACGCGGCGTGATCTTTCACGGCGCCCCGATGCCGGAGGATCTCGCCTCCGGCAGCGCCGATCCCCATTGGTTCTATCCGCCGGAGCCCCGGGCATGATGCCGTCCGACACGCTGATCCTGTCCGTGCGCGAGCTCCGGCTCATTCTTGAGCGGCTGGTCCAGGCGGCCGGCACTCCCGGTGGGCTGCTGCACTCCGTGCGCGATTGCGCCTTCTACTCGGCCGTGCTGCCGGGGCCGGGTCTGGCC
>NZ_JBFUIF010000120.1:0-4329 GCF_056402015.1 Allobosea sp. P4_C6 | reverse complement strand
CTGTAGCGGTATGCAGGGAGACGATGCTACCGCGTTCATTCGGCCGCTGCGGTCCGGGCGACAGGCCAACAGCCCGCGCCCTTGGCGAGCTCGCGGGGACTTCTCGTAGCGTTGTGCCAGCTGGTATCAAGCGGGACGAGATCGCCGACTCGATCGCCCCTGAGCTCGTGGCAGCAATTCGCACATCGCGACGCGTCGGGATGCCCGGAGGGCCGCTACGCCTGCCTCGACATTGGCGGAGAGACCCTTGACGGCGCTGTGTTTCGCCTAGTGCGCGCCCCGGCACCTCAGGTCACGGTTCTCTCGGCCGTGGTTGGTCGCAACGCGCTCAGCCGCCGCGACCTGGAGCTGCGCCACAAATATTGCCTAGAGAGCTACCAGACACCGAGCCTCTCTAACCGAGTGACGGCGAGTTTTCGATAAGGCTCCTTCAAAACACGCGGTATGAGCTGCGATTTGCAGCTGCAATTGGGAACGATCAGGTGACGTAAACGTGCCGGGAACGCGCGATTTTTAGCCAAATCCGCGCTTCGCTGCGCCGTTTTCACTCGGAAATGCCCCAGTTGTCGCATCAGCACTCCTGCCAGCCGAGTGATTGACGTCCACTATGGTCAACGCGCAAGACGTCGCTTGCGAACGTTCGCACTCTGGGGGCTCATTTGATTTCAAGACAGCACACGCCACTCGTCCTGATCGAACCCAATGAGCCAACACGCGCCCTATCGCCGCTCTCGCTCCAACTGTCCAAGGAGGCCGGAGGTTATAATGAAGCTTGGCTACGAGATCTGATCTTCCGCCATCCAACCGCGGTGCCGGTGGACGAGATCGATCCGTCGTTTGGGCCGTTGATCCCGGTCTGCACCGAACTCAACACCCGCATAGCTGGCCCGGCCGATGCGTTCTTCATCAACTCGCTCGGCATGCCGACGCTGGTCGAGTGCAAGCTATGGCGTAATCCCGAGGCCCGGCGAGAGGTTATCGGGCAGATTCTCGACTACGCCCGGGTGCTGCGAAAGTGGACCTACAACGACCTTCAGCGAGAAGCTGCACGAGCACTCAAGGTACAAGGCTTCGATCTGGCAGAACATGTGCGGGCCCACGGATTTACCGAGCTCGATGAAGCTGCCTTCGTCGACAACGTTACCCGCAATCTTGCTACCGGTCGTATCCTCCTCCTGATCCTCGGCGACGGTATTCGTGAGGGCGTCGAGGCGATCGCGGATTACATCCAGGGGACGACCGGCCTTCACTTCACCTTCGGCCTGGTTGACACGCGTGTCTTTGACGCCGGCCAGGGGCGTATGATCGTGCAACCGCGAGTGCTCGCAAAAACGAAGATCATCGAACGGCCTATCATCATCGCGAGTGGCCAGCAGTTCGTGATTGATGATGCTGAAATCGAGCCGATCGAAAGTCCCGAATTCCGTATCCGGACGCTGGTCCAAAAGGGGTGGGCTGCGGACTTCTGGTCGGAGGTGTTTGCCGGGCTCACACTTGACGATGCCGAGCAAAGGTTGCCGCCACCCGGCGAAGCCAATCCGATCATCCGGCTTCCGACCGGAAATGTCTGGCTTCAGTGTTACGTCAGACAGGCTCGCAATGAAGGCGGCATCTATCTCAATGGCAAGACGAACCGCAGCCAAGTTGCCGCGGAGATGATGGAACGTCTCAATCAAGATCGTGCGACCATTCTAGGGGAAACCGGCGTTCCTCTGGCACTCCAGGATGCCGATGGCATCGGAGCTGCCTTCACAGTTCGGGATCTACAAGATCCGGTCGAACGCGTGCGAATGGTTGAATGGTTCCGCGGCGCCATCAATGGCTTTGTAAACGCGGTCAGGCCACGTGTGAGCCAGTTAGCCGACACTGAGGGACAGCCTGCCTAACGGGGGGCGAATTGCGCCCTAGCTCCTGAGCAAAGCCGGACGGAGCCATCAGGGTCGGCGTGATCCGTCCCAAAAACTGGGCTGACCGAGGCTTCAAGCTTTACACCGTACGCTGATACCTCCGGAGATAACTGGTTGTTTACGTGTCGAGGAGGGGAGATCCGCTTTGCAAGATGTTCTTGAACAACTCGAGAAGTTGGTCGTTGCGGATCCAGAGTTCTTGGAACTCGAGAACCGGCTCGGGCGCTTTTGTCTCTTTGAAGCGATGGGCGTGGTTCACGGCGAGGTACGCCTTGGAAATTTCATGGCAGCCTTCCTTGATCCAGCTGGTTCACATGGTTACGGGCCGACAGTTCTTCGGGCACTTGTCATGGAAGCTTTACGTGCGGGACAGGCTAGAGATGTAAACACCGCCTCTTTGTCTCCTCTGCATGCGCATGTCATGTCGTTCGAACAAGCGCAGATAGTGCGCGAGTTTCGTCGCATAGACATCGTTGTGAAGTTGGGCCAGCCCAAGATTGCCATTGCGATCGAGTTGAAGATTGGAGCGAGCCAAAGCGCCGGACAACTTGCGCGCTATAGACAAGTCATGGAGCAAGAATTTCCTGATTGGCGTAGATTATACATTTTTTTGACAGTTGAGGACGAGGACCCTGCTGACCAAGCATGGATACCGTTAAGGTACTCCCAGATTGTCCCTGTTTTTGAGAAAGTGGATGGCTCTGGAGCTGATTCTGCTGCCACCGGAGCATTTCGTGCATTTATCGACATGTTGAAGAGGCACCACGTGAGCGACGACAAGCTTGAGGAAATTGCTAACAATCTTTGGGCGCGACATAAGGAAGCTTTGAATTTCCTGATGGAACGCAGACCGGATCGCCTTCGTGGAATATTTCAGTCATTGGCCGCAGAGACACGCCAGATAACAGAAGAGATCAATCGATCCGGGACTTTACAATTCATCAATGAGCCTTCAAAAAATTCGGCCATTCTCCGTTTCGCATGCTCCACCTGGGATATTTTGCCACGCTTTAGCAGCGGGACCGGATGGACCGAAAGCGGCCGCGTCCTTCTATTTGAAATGAAGAAGGAAAAGGAGAGCATCAACGGGTATCTTTATCTTGGTCCGTGCCCAACGGATATTAAGATTGCGATATCGGATGCATTGTGGCCAGGGCAACGAGTTTTAAAGTCACAGTACATACAGATTGAAAAGGCTGTACTATACAGCGAAGAAGATGGCGAAATAGTAGAAGTTATTAACAAAATTACAAAGCATTTTGCAGAATTTTGTCAAAAGACCGCCGTTAAATTCAGTCCGCTTCTGAAAGCGGCTTTGGAAAAACGCATCATTGGGGATGTCGCCCCCCCTCTACCGACAGGTCCGAACGGAGTGTTAGCGGACAGTGGGTCTGGTGGCTGATGCGGATCGCAAAGTACCCAGGTGTTGAGATATTACGTTAGGCAGCTGACGCGACAACGACTGAAATGTTGTCATGCCCGCCCGCAACGAGCGCGGCGTTTACCAACCTGCGCGCCATCACCGCCGGCTCGGCTGGCGCGTCGAGAATCCGGGAGATGGTTCGATCGTTGACCATGTCCGTGAGCCCGTCGCTGCAGAGCAGGATGGTCTCGCCCGGTTCCAGGGACGGTGCCGCTGCAACGTGCGGCGCAATCTTCCTGCGGACAATCAGCCCTCCGAGCGACTGCGTGATGTGTGAGGAGACACGTCTTACGGAGCCGTCGGAAGACTCTGGCACATCGTCGCGACTGAGTTGCTGCAACGCGCCACGGCTGTGTCGATATCCCCGACTGTCGCCGACATTGAAGCAGATGAGTTCCTCCGCATAGAACGCCACGCCCACGATGGTCGTGCCCATCCCGCGAACCTTCGGCCTCTCCCGCATCACGTCGTAGAGGCGGTCATTGGCCTGCTGCAGCGCCTCGCGCCAGCCTGGGATATCCTGCGGATATGCGCGCTCGCGTAGTGATTCTAGCGCGGTCCGACTGGCTAACTCGCCGGCGAGATGTCCGCCCATGCCATCGGTAACCACCAGCATTCGCGTTTCGTCGGCGATCTCGGCGACAATCGGGGCAGCCATGTCGCCGGTGAGGAGCACCTTGCCCAGCGCGATGGCGTCCTCATTATGATCCCGAACCATACCGCGATGTGTCTGGGCTGCGACGCGAATGAGTCCTTGGGCGAGCGCCATCACGAGCAGCCGGAATTCGAGGCTTGGTGCTCGAGCGGGACGCCCCTGAGGAAGGCGCGCAAATTGGGCTCGGACCAGGAACGTCCATTCACCGTCTTGACGCCTTCTGCGTTCAAATGCTGCGCCAGCTGGCGGTAGCGGCCGGTGGCGAGCGGGACCTGTTCGATGATCTCCCTGACCCTGGCGATGATCGCCTCCCTTCGCTCGACCGCGGCGCCCCGGTCTGAGAA
>NZ_JBFUIF010000119.1:0-4475 GCF_056402015.1 Allobosea sp. P4_C6 | reverse complement strand
ACGAACTCCTGAGCGGCGAGCTGTTCTACAGCCTCGCCGAGGCTCGGATCGTCATCGAGGGCTGGCGTCAGCACTACAATACCCGGCGCCCGCACTCCTCGCTCGGCTACAAGCCGCCAGCACCGGTCGCTGTGGTCTGGCCGCCTACGAAAACCCAACCCGCTTCGCCGGCCATCTCAACCGTGGCCGACAAGCCCACCATGCATTAGATTAGAACCGGGCCACCTGATGGGGGCAGGCCAGGACAAGCTGGTCCCCTTTCGGGTCGCTTCGATGCCCCACGCCGACGCTTTGCAGCTTTGCATCTATGCGGCCCTGGCCGAACAGGAGCGGCAGTTCATCACCCTCCGCACCAACGTGGTCTTACAGAAGGCCAACGGCTGTGGCGTCAAGCTAGGTAGCCTCCGGGACGCCACCATGAAGCGAAACGAAAGCGTGAAGGCCCAGGCCAAGGAACGGGCCGAGGCATGGCGAGGCGTCGTGGAGCCGCTCCGTGGAGCCGGCAAGAGCATCAGGGAGATTGCCGAGGCACTGAACGCCGCCGGCATCAAGACTGCTCGCGGCGGAACATGGCACCCGACGACCGTCCAGCGGGTTGTGGATCGCCTTAGGAGGCAGGCGGGGCGGCGCTCAGCTCCTCTTCGTTGCGGATGACGAGGCGAGGCATGCGGGCGCAACGATGCGCTCGATCATACGTCTCCCTCATGCCGGCGCATGAAGCGGCGCCAGCGTTCATATTCCTCGGGCGTGAAGCGGGCCTTCTAGCTCAAGCTAGAGCGACTTGACMTTCGCAATTGCGGCCTCCCGCGTCCACTCCCGCCCGTGATCACTGCTGGTCTGGGGTAGGTCGAAGACGCTGATGCCCCAGGTCCAAGGCGCGCAGCGTTCCGGGGCGTTCGCGTGTCGTCGACAATCACGGCGATCCGCTCGCCCTCGTCGTCAATGACATGCTGGTACGCCTCACCGTCCGGATACGCCCCACCGAGATCGCCGCCGCGTCGAAGTCTTGCCGTCGTGCCTCAGACGGCTCGGGAATGGCCAGACTCGCGGAGATCACGGTCCCGGCCTGTGGACGTCGGCCGCAAACGCCGCTCATGGACGCCCCGAGCGGAGTGCGTTCGGCCGCGAGCGCATCACCGCGCTCATAAGCGGCTCCAGCACATCCGGGGACCGGACTTTCTGCAAACACGACAAAATCGCTTTAACTACAATTCCGCATCAGAGGTATAAATCGTAGATCGCTGACAGAAGTGCATTTGACGCAGTTCGCTATCGTGCCCATTATTCCCTTCGGGAATGCCCGTAGATTTTCCTTGCCTTCTCCTGTCTATACATTCGTCGCCTATGTCTTCCGTGGTCCAGGGAGAGTTTGATGTCGGCTGAAGAACGCGGGCTCGCGCGGTTCATGATTAGGTTCCCCGAGTTCCGGTACCGGTTCGCGCAAATGCAGGACGGACGTTTTCGCGGCATCTGCGAGGAGTACGAGCTTGTCTCAGAGGTGATAACCAAGTGGTCCCAGGCTGACCACTGCGCCATGTTTAGCCTCAATGATTACTGCCTGCTCGCGGCCTCGATCGAGAAGGATGCCATGACAATGGCTAAGGCTGATGTCGCGCGAGCGGCGGTCATAGAAAAGCCGCAAGCACTTTAGTCTATTCACAACTTGTGGACGAACCCGGGAGGCAGGCGTAACCTCGCCCGGCCGTTGAGAAGCGGTCGAAAGCCACCGGCCAGCGCCAGCCGCCCAGCCCGGTGGCGTCTCGCTGCCGGCGCCGTCCGCCTCGCCGACGTTCGGTGATATTCCGATATTCGGACGACCGCTTTTCCAGGCGGTGCGCAAATGAGCGCTTTCGCCCCGCTGCAGACGATGAAGCCCAAATTGCGGGACGCCCGTCGCTCCGCCTAATGCACCGTTGCTGCGGGTCGTAAGCGGGAGCTTACTGCCTCAGTGATCCTGGACGCGAGGCGCGTCTCGAGTTCGAAGGCGCTGTTGGAGTTCAGATCGGCCTCATAGCTGCCGGACCAGACGATTGCGGTCGTTTCACCATCCAGAAGGAGGCTGGTGATCCTGACCTTGCTATCGCTCGTGCGGACCACACCCTCCAGGATGTGCCGCTTGCCCGATGACCGATCGCTCCGGACAGCCGAGAGGGACGGAACCAAAGCAGACAAATCCTCGCTGCGAAATACTGTCAACTCACCACGCGGAGCAAGCTGTGAGAGCAGCTCGTCGGTAAGCTGTGCTGCAAAAGCCTCGGTTTCGGCCGTCCCGGTCAGACTGACGAAAGGCTTCACGACAACCGCTGATCGCAGGAGGCTCGCTTGTTGCGTCGGGGCCGATCGCTTTGCCATCACCATTGTGGCCACCAATGGGATGATCGCGAGCGCCGCAGTGACACCGACTAGCCAATTTCGCCACAGCCACCCGCTCGTTCGCGGGCGGGGTGGCTCGTCAGGCGGAAGTGCGGGGGGTGAAAGCGGCTCGGGCGCCTCCTGATCGTCCAGCCTCCAGCGGAAGCTGGGCACATAGCCCCCTTTTGGAATATCGATCACGAGCGGGTCGGTACTGCCTTCAAGCAGGTAATACCGCTCCAACCCACGCCTGAGCCGCCCCGCCTCGATGCGAACGACGGGATCGCTCATAACGTCGAAATCTGCACTCCGGCCGAAGACTTCGACTGCGATCCCATACGCCTTGATGCGGTCACCGTGGCCCGAGAGCTTTTCTTCGACCACATAGGACAAAAACCGGCGCACCCGCTCGGGCGCATCAAAATCGCCACCTCCTAAAATGCGACGCAGTTGGGCGCGGACATCCTCTTGGGACATCACTGGAACGGCGTGGGATACCCAGACGCCGTTGGAACTCGTCGACTGGGTCACGGTCGATTGCTCCGGCCACTCAAACGCTTACGTCTACCGTGATCGGATGAAACGAACGACGCAACCGCAAATCTCAGAATCACGGAAGAACGTGTCCCCAAGGCCAATTGCCGGAGAGTGCCTCAAGGCGCAAAATTGGCCTTCGAAACGAAGTACGGGACCGTTCCAAAGCGGCGCCCTTACCTGGCGAGATCCGCACCATGACCCGGATCCAGGAGCGCGGGCGCGCCCGTCTGAATAGCCTGCTGCCGGTTTCGTGGACACCGAGATTGGGTGTTTCATGAAGCTGGAGGTGGCGTATGAGGCGAAGACAGTTTGGGCGTGAGTTCAAGATCGAGGCGGTGCGACTGATCAAGGATCGCGGGGTTAGTGTGGCGCAGGCGTCTCGGGATTTGGATGTCCATGAGAACCAGCTGCGCAAATGGGTGAAGCTCTTCTCGGCCGATCCTGCGCAGGCCTTTCCCGGCCACGGTCAAATGAAGCCGGAGCAGCTTGAGATCGAGAAGCTGCGGCGAGAGGTGGCCAAGCTCAAGGCGGAGCGCGACATCCTAAAAAAGGCCGCAGCCTACTTCGCGAAGGACGTGACATGAGGTTCACGTTCATTGCGAAGCACCGGGGGATCTGGCCGGTGGCATGGCTTTGCGAAGCGCTGGATGTGTCGCGCTCGGGCTTCCATGCCTGGCTCAACCGATCGCCGAGCCGGCGTGCACGCGACGACGAGGAGATTGGCAACAGGGTCCGGGCAAGCTTCCTTGGTTCGGATCGGACCTATGGTGCCAGGCGTGTCAACCAGGCACTCCAAGCGCTGATGGTGTCTACGCCAGAATCCCGATCCGCGACGAGTTCGGCCGCGACCAGATTCCGATGTTTCGCTCGTGGAACCCGGACCCGGTGGGAAATCACGACGCCAACCTGCGTGCGCTCGACCCGATCCTCGCCAAGATCGTTAGAAGGGCGCAAGCCAGCCTTCCGAACCTGCGCTTTGTCATTGGCTCGGGCCGGCGTGACCAAGATCAACAAGGTCAGGCCGTGGCATGGGGATGGTCGAGGACAAAAAGCTCTTCGCATCGCTCCGGACGGGCTGTGGATCTCTGGCCGCTCGACCGGGAGGGGCGTGTCGTCTTCGATTCGACGCTTCAGAGCCAGATCGCTGCGGCCATGAGAAAGGCCGCCTCGGACACTGGGGTCCGGCTTCGCTGGGGCGGTCACTTTGGTCGCTACAAGGACAATGACCGGTCGCATTTTGAACTGGCGGCGAGGCGTCATCGCAGATGACGGCAACTGACGCGACCTGTCAGGACGCACACAGCCGACTAGAGGCACGGTTTCCAATGACCTAGGTGTTTAGTCCCGGCATTTGGTGGATTGGATCGAGGGTGAATCGTTCCGGCTCTGAAGTCCAGCGCTTGCAGATGAACTCGTAGGGCGTGAGGCCTTTGAGGGTCTTCAGGCGCCGGCCGAAATTGTAAGCTGAGACGAAGTCCTGGAGGTGACGATCGAGCTGGTCGTGGCTGTCGTAGTGATAGCGTTTGACGGTCGCGTCTTTGATCGTCCGGTTCATTCGCTCGACCTGCCCATTGGTCCATGGTCCA
>NZ_JBFUIF010000118.1:0-4543 GCF_056402015.1 Allobosea sp. P4_C6 | reverse complement strand
CAGGGAGTTCGTCGGGACATTAGGCACCAGGCCTTCGTGATGAACATCGAAACTGGCGAACGCCTGGATCCGGCTGTCGGTGATCGGTTGGTCGACGTAGCTGTCCGGCTCGGAGAGCGGCTAGACCACTTGGAATTCGCTGATCTGCTGCCGGATTTCACGGCTGCCTTTTTGAACTGCGAACGCGAGCTAGAGGAGCTTTTTCTCGCGGAGCGGCATGCGTTTCGATTGGATAACGACAGGCGGCTCGAGCAGGGACGGATCATGGTGCAGGATCGGTCGGCGACGCGCCTTTCCGAGTTGACGCAGCGGTACGAAAGCCAGCGTGGATCAGACGACGAGCGTCGTCGCCGCGCATCGCAAATGACTCTGGGTTTGATCACGAAGCTGAAAGCCGATCGGGATCAGCGTCTTGCCAAACTTGATGAAGCGGCAAAGACGACCACTACCCGGCGTTCCGTCGCCGGCGGCTTCGTCATCGTGGAAGGTTAGCGCATGGCAAGCAGTTGGAAGGATCGGCTCGCGGCGCTCCGCCGCACGATTACGGGTGATCCGAAACCCACCGATTCGCTAGATCGCGCGATAGTTGGACCGACCGGCGAGGCACTAGCTGTCCATTTCGGCATCGATTTTGGCACTCGGTTTACGAAAGTCTCGGCGCATCTCCCGCATCTCGACCGGCGAGTTACGCTAGCATTGGGATCTACGGGACAGCGGCTTCTGCCTTCACGCATTGCGATTGCGGACGGCTGCGCCTATCCACCAGATCTGCTGGCTCCGGGAGATGCCGCCTGGGTTGACTACCTGAAGATGCGTCTCGCCTCGGGTGGAGCTATCGCATTCGGCGCAGGCGCACCAAGACAGCCCGATCAGATCAAAGCACTAGCTGCCCTGTATCTCGCCGGTGTGCTTCGTCTCGGTGAACGTGCCTGCCGCGAAGCCAACTTTCTCCATGGAGGGGGCCTGCGGTCCTTTGCGCAGGTCGGGGTGCCGGTTCAGGCCTACGACAGCCCTGACCTGGCGGTCTTCGAAGAAGTTTGCGCGGTAGCTTGGAAATGGAAGCACGAAGAGCCAACTCCCCGCCACCTTGGCGAGTTGGGGGACGATTATTGGAAGGTCGTGCCAACTCGGTTGGCGCGAAGCGAGTCGCCAATTTCAGTCGTTCCTGAGCTCGTAGCGGCCATTGCGCATATCGCGTCGCGCCGAGATGCCCCGGAGGGACTCTACGCCTTCCTCGACATTGGTGGAGGCACGCTTGATGGTACGGTGTTTCGCTTGGCACGCACTCCGATACCGCAGGTCACAATCTACTCAGCGGAGGTTGCTCAGCTTGGGACTGTAGCCGTTGCCCAGTTGCTTGCGGGGGACGGTGGCGTTGAGGCGGCGGAGCAACGCTTGATCTCGGGACGCCTAACGCCCGCCGACGAGCGGATCCTGGCTGGCGTAGAACTGGAGGTCCGGCGTGTCCTACACAAGGTCGTAGCCCGGGCCGCTACCAAGACCTCGGTGCTCGACTTCGTTGCTCTGGGGGGCTCTGACCTAGATAGGAAGATGCGAAAGGGAGCCTATGCGACAATCCCTGTGATGCTGGCCGGCGGCGGATCGGCATCGTCTTGGTACGCCAATGCGTTTAAGCGCCTAGATATGCGCCAACGCCTAATTGAAGACTTCAGAATGCGGGTCGTGCCGCGGCCGCCAGATTCGAAAGAAGACGAGTACCCACGCTTTGTCGTCGCCCACGGGCTCAGCAGCCGCGATCTTGAGCTGCGTCATAAATATGTGTTGCCTAGCGACGTCCCAAACACGGAACCACTTCCCGAGCGGCATCAGGTTTTCGATTCTGCTGCTTCCAAAGACGCGGTGTGAGACCAGGACGCTTTCCCTCCGGGTTCATTGGCTTTCATGAGAGGGTTGCACTGATATTCAATCGTACGCGGTCCCCAAGCACTCTTTGACCAATTTCTCGAGGGCACTTTTGTGGCTTTTCTGAGTGCCGCCAAGGCTCAGCGTTGCAACGATCAGCTTGTCTACCGCGTCCTTGGCCGCGATCGAATAGTGCTTCCGGATGGGGTCGAGTGGCAGGTCGGCGTGGTGGGGGTAGAGCAGCATGACATTAGAGCAGTCGTAGAGCTTCCCGTAGGCCATCAGCTGATAAACATCTGCCTGGCTGACGCCTTGCTTGGGGTCATCGATGCATGGGCTCATGCGTTTCCATTTCGTATCGATGATCATTGCTATCCGGCCGCGTTGGCGGACAATTATGTCCGGGCGCGTACGGAAGCGGCCAGTGTCACCGTCGTAGACACAATCCCGATGTCCTCCTTGCGCGGAAACGTGAAAGTCAGAGCCAGCAAGCGCCCGTGAGAGGATGCGTTCGACGTACTTCTCAAACAGGGCGTTCATCTCGAAAAGCAGCGCGTGGCCGTCGATCGTTCCCCCACTCGTCTGCTGATGCCGGTCATCGAGAAACAGACGGGCAAGGGAGAGCAAATCCCTCCACCGCCGGCTTGAACGATCAAGCGTGATTTGGTCCCATCGGACACCGCTCGAAGGCACAGCTTTGATCTCGGTATAGATGAAGCTCAATTCGCGAAGAGAGCGCTGGTTATCTGGTGCCATCGCGAGGCCTGAGAGCTTCTTTACGGCTGCCTTCATCACCTGATTCAGCACAATGTCCGGCGACAAAGCGTCAAAATGACAAGCAAGTTTTTGGGGCGAGACGGCGAGGGTTGAGAATTGTCGCGCCACGTTCAGGCGCCCCCGCAACGTGGAAAGGTCATCCTCGTGTGCGAGGTAGTGGCGCGGCATTCCTCGACGCACCGCATCCGTGAGTTTCGCGCAGAATAGACGAATGAGCAGCTCAAGCACTGTGTCACGCTGCCAGCCGAGCTGTGTCATGGCACCGGCTTCGATTGGCAGGTCGTGAGCGACTGCCAGCATGTGGATTAGCCGAGCACGTAGTGTCGCATCCGTAACGTTCGTCTCGCCTTCGGCCTCGATTTTCGGAAGAATCTCAAGTTGGCACCCGGTCGTGGCGACTACACCGACAACACCACGTGCGCGCAACCCTTTACGCCCGTGTTCTAATACCCCCTCCCCGCCACGACCAGAAAAGATGGAGGCTCGAGCAACTGCCGCGAGCCGGTCTGCTCGCGCTTCTGGAATAGTGGCCTCGTCAGAACCGTAGTTGATGCGCTCCCATTCGCGGATGGTGCGTCGGATCATGTGCCTGCCAAATTCCGATAGTCGAAGCCCTCAGCCTCCGAACGTACCTGCCAACGGAACCGGGGTACACTGTCGCCGCCTTCAATTCCTGGCGGCGCGTTCAGCACAGATCGCTTTAGAAACCCGCCGGAGACGGGGCCGTCGTGGGGTTCCAAATCACCCAGAACAGCTGCGATCTTGGCCCAATCCTCAAAGAAATACTCCGCCAGAAGCGGTATCACCTTATGACGCATTGTTTCGTCGACATCCGCTTGGCTGCTGCACGATGTGAAGTACGCGTGCCCGATCTGATGCTCACGATCGTAGAGATACTCGATCCGCTCGTTAATGATCTCGAGAAGGCGCAGCAGGTTGATTCCCGACTTGCTGGCCGCGTCATTGAGTTTCGAAGGGTCCGGCATCACCTCGCGAAAGGTGAAACGCCGTCGCAGGGCGTTGTCGAGGAGCGCGATCGAGCGATCGGCTGTGTTCATTGTGCCAAGGATATGCAGATTGGACGGCACCCCGAATTCATCGCCCGAATAAGGCAGGCGAACTCTCAGTTCGTTGAGTTGGCCCAGCCGCTTGTCGGGCTCAAGGAGAGTAATGAGTTCTCCAAAAACCTTGGAGATATTCGCCCGATTAATCTCGTCGATGATCAACACGAAAGGCTCAGGTTCATCCGCGCTGTCGGCCGTCTGACTGTTGATGTAGCGTTCGAGCGCGGGAACAATGAGTTCGCTGTCGGTCAGGATATAGATCGATTGCTGCATGAAGCCACGGTTGTAAATTTCCTCCACCGAGGCCCCTGCGCGATCCACCCAGAGCCAGCGGACTGCCCGACGGTGGGCATAGCCTCCCTCGGGTCGCGTTCGAAATTCGTATTCCCCGGTGAACTCGCCAATCGCTCGAAACTGTCGATTTCCCCTCGATACAATGACAATGTCGCCTTTGCGGACCCAATTTCGGAACCTGAGGGGCATTTGAACTGCTCCCGACCGCGCGTCTAAGCTGGCATCGCCGTTGTGCGACCTGCAGGCCTCTAAAATGGCATCTCGCTCCGCATACTTCTCGTCGGTCCAATCGATGTCATCGAACCCGAGAAGCGTGTAGCCACCTTCAATCGCTTCTTCGAATAGATGCGCATCGTCCGGGTTGTTTGCCTCGCCAATTGACATCTTGAAGACCTGCCGGCCTTCGACTCGGATCACGTCGTCGCCTGATGCGTGACCCCGGCTGGTCTCCGCGCGCTTCGCGATGCGCCGGAATATCCCTTGGACGGTCTCGAGACGAAAACCGGTGGACTGCGACCCCTCGTCTCCTTCCGTCCCCGTCATCG
>NZ_JBFUIF010000117.1:0-4565 GCF_056402015.1 Allobosea sp. P4_C6 | reverse complement strand
CCTCATCACTTTCATGGGCGTGCGGAAGGTTATGGGCGAAGACTATTACAAGAAGATCGCCGAAATGGGTCCCCGCATCATTCAGGCCGGAGAGATGGCACATGATCGCGTTCTGTCCGGGCAGGATCTCATGACGCTTTACGGACAGGCCACCCATGTGAAGCGGCGCAACGACCTCGGCGGTACCTTGAAGATGATGATCCCCAAAGAGGGGCTGGTCCTGCTTCCGCAGAACCTCTTCATCATGAACAAGGCGCCCAACCCCAACGCAGCCAAGCTCTGGCTTGACTACCTGCTTTCCGAGGAGGGCCAGAAGATCATAAGCACTGAGGAATCGCTGATTTCCGGCCGTGYCGGGGCGGCCAGTCCGCTGCCGGATTATCCGCTGACCATCGATACCCTCAGAGTCATCCCGATCGACTGGGCCAAGCTCAGCGACGAAGACTTGGCGGCGGCGAAGAAGGACTGGCAGTCCATCTTCAGATAAGCGTCGATAAGCCAGACAATTCTCGTTCCCGAGAAGATCGGGCTGATGGTAAGCGTCGTTTGCCAGGTGAGGCATGCCGTGTCCGTGACGAGATTCAGTCGGCCAYGGCTGCGTAGTCTGAAAATGGGAGGATGGATTGTCCCGTAACGAGGCTACTAAACACAGGCAGTCGGACGCTACGCAGGCCTCAAATCTCTATGAGAGGCTGCGAAGCGACCTGCTGGAGGGCATTCTGGAACCGGGACTGCATCTGCGCATTCGGTCGATGGTGGAGATATACGGCGTCGGCCCGACACCCGTACGCGAAGCGCTCAATAGGCTCGTGTCCGAGGGACTTGTGATCTGCCGTGATCAGCGCGGCTTCACCGTCGTCGATGTCGGGGTCGAGGAGCTTATGGAGCTTTCGAGAACGCGCGAGTGGCTGGAAAGTCTCGCGCTGGCGAAATCAATGGCAGCCTCAACACCCGAATGGCTCGAATCCATCATCATCGCGCATCACCGCCTGCGGCGCACGAAGCGCTCGTTGTCTGAGCAGGCTTACGAACCGAACCCGGAGTGGCAAAAACTCCATCGCGAATTTCACAACTGCCTCGTTTCCAACTGCAATTCGCGCTGGGTAACCAGCTTCTGCTCGCAACTCGGCGACCACTTCTACCGATATAGCCAATTGTCGATGCACAGGAGTTTTGGCGTTCGCGATGAGAGCCTCGAGCACGATCGAATCGTCGAGGCGGTGATTGCGAATGACGCCGATCTGGCAATCGAGCTACTGACGGGTCATTACAAGGAAACCGTCCGTATTATTCTCGAAGGTAAAAACTTGTCTGAGGGACGTTTCTGGGCGAACGATCGCGCCCTCGAACGTGAGTCGGCCCGATCGTTCCAGGTTCGCCAACCCACGATGCATCCGAGGGGTTAGGAATCGGAGTGCAATGAACTTGCACGCGATGCGCCTTCACCGTCCCCGCTCTCGCCTTCAGATGGATCGAACCGTCCTCCTGGCGGGACAATGGCGGTGGAGCGACAAATGAACCAGTCAAACAATGCATTGATCAAACCGCTTAGCGTCTGCCCATTGCAATCTTCGCCGGCGGTCGTAAGCGCAGGCTCACTGCCGCAGCGATCTTCGCCGCTATATTTGTATCGAGATTGAAGCCGCTGCCAGCATTCTGGTCGGCTTCATAGCTGCCTGCCCAGATGATCGCGGTCGTTTGCCCATCCAGCAGGCGGCTTGTGATCCTGAGCTTGCCTTCGCCTGCACGGATCACGCCCTCCAGGATGTGGCGCCGGCCAAACTGGCGATCGCTTTGTGCGGCGGACGCGGAAGATCCCAAGGCGGCTGGTACCTCACCGCGAAAGATCGTCAGCTCTTCGCTCGGAACAAGCTGCGAGATGATATCGTCCGCAAGTGCCGCCGCAAAAACCTCGAATTCGGCTTTCTCAGTGAGGTTGACGAAGGACTTCACGACAAGTGACAACCGTACCGGGCTCACTGGCGCAGCCGGGATCGGTCCATTCGCTATCGCCAGGAAGGCCACCAAGGAGCTGATCGCGAGCGCTGAAGTGGCGCCGACAAGCCAAGGAAGCCTCAGCCAATCGCCCATTTGCGGGCGGGATGGTTCGTCGGGTGGGGGATCGGATGGTGAAAGCGGCGCAGGGTCGATCTGATCGTTCAATTGCCAGCGGAAGCTGGGCACATAGCCCCCCTTGGCAATCTCGATCACAAGCGGGTCGGTACTGCCTTCAAGCAGATAGTACCGCTCCAATCCGCGCCTGAGCCGCCCCGCCTCGATGCGAACGACGGGATCGTTCGAAACGTCGAAATCTGCCCTCCGGCCGAAGACTTCGACTGCGATCGCATAAGCCTTGATGCGGTCTGCCCGGCCAGCAAGTACTTCTTCAACCACGTAGGACAGAAACCGGCGCACCCGCTCGGGCACCTTAAAGTCGTCACTTGCTAAAATGCGAACCAGTTGGGTTCGAACATCACTTGCGGAGATGACTGGTACGGCGCTGGGAGGGGAGCCACTACGAGAACGCGTCGGCATCATCAAGGCCCTTCGAATACGCTTAGCACCATCTCGAACAGATAGAGAAATTACTGCAACAGCGCGGTGACACGCAGAGCGCTAACCAGTCAGCCAAACTCTCGCCCCTGCTGTCCCTAAGGTCAATTGAGCGATCGCTGCGCCCTGCCCAAAATCAGTGAAGGGCAAGGAGTGCATCGACCCGCCCTCACATATCGAGGTCGGCATTATGACCCGGATCGAGGAGCGCGGGCGCGCCCGTCTGAAAMTGCGTTTTCCTGATTGGCGGGCCCGTTTTGATCTGGCCGCAAGCGAAAACTTTCTCGACGTTTGCGAGGCGTACGAATTGGCGCATGTGGGGCTKGATTACKKGACCAGGTCAGACGCACCGTYACRCGACGAGATGATTGCAGAYTAYCGAGACCTGATGGCCTCCCTAGAGTTGGAAGCCCAGATCTGGGGAGATCGCGAGATCGAGGAAAGAAGTCACGCCAGAAAGCGTTAGCTGGCGGCCGTCGCCTTTCCGCTGCGACTTCGCAGATGGTGCGCGGCTCAGTTTCGTGGCTGACTCAGAGGTTTCCGCTATCTATAAGACGGCAACCACGACAAGTTCTTCCCAGCGCTCGTGTGGCCAGAGCCGGGGCGGATCTCGCGAGAACCCCCACCGCACCGGCTCGCACCCTCCCCTGCAACATTCGGGGCTTCGGCGGACCGCGAGCTTCGCGTGGGTAACCGCGCCTGCCGAGCATGAGCCGCGGTTGCGCCTTGCGCCGCCATCCTTGAATACGAGCTGGCATGTCGCGAGAGGAGGCTGAGCGTCATGCTTGCATCCAGATCAGCATGACCAGACATAGCGTGTGGCCCGACGCTACGAAAAACTAACCTGGTGTCGCTGATTGAGATGTTCGAAGCCAGGCCTCCATTGACTGCTTGCGCGACCAGTCTGTGGCCTCGACGATGCGAATATCTCGGACGACAGCGTCGCCCAAGAGCTTACGCGCGGCCTGATAGTCCGGGCTCTCATACGCCGCGATGGCGCTTGTGACGCTGTCGAACTCTATAATGACCGTGCGCAGGTTCAGTCCTTCCTCCAGCGTTACGGCAGGAACGCCTCGTACTAGATTGCGCCCGCCGGCCGCCCAAATCGCGGGACCGGCTAGCTCAACATATGCCGCAAGGGCTTCAGGGTCCTTGATTTCGCGGTAGGCCGCGATCCAATAGGCTTTAGCCATCGTTGCCTCCGCGAATTGATCTCGTGGTTGCAAAACTGCAAGCGCTGCGAACAAAAATGGTCATGGCTGCGGCTCTAAAATCGCCTATCCGATCCTTGTCTGGTGATTGGCTGCTAGGGTTTCAGTGCTCGTGCTCGTGAGCATCGGCGGCTACTCGACACTGCGCCATAGAGGCGCGGGCTAAAGAGATGGAGACTGGAGCACCAATCGACGAGCAACGCCCTTTTAGACATCACGACGTGAACCGTGGCGAGTGCAGCGCAAACGTCTCGACGTCCTTACCCAAATTGGGCGCCGGCATTGCCGATGCGAGCACGGCAAATAGCCCCGCACACGAAACTCATTGCAACCTCCCGCTTTGGAGTGTGCAACGCAGCATAACTGATTTTAGTCGTCCGTGAAGAACTTTGATCGCACTCGCCGTCGTGCAGGTTTCGTATCCGAACGGCCAGGGGCGAGACGATCCTCCACATAGCGAACCTGGTCGCGCTCATCGTGTTTATCGAGTTGTTGACCAAAGGGTGACGGGATATGCGCCGCCAGCCCGCACCGGCTGGGGTGCCGAGGAAGGATGACCGTATGAGCCTGCCCCGCTTCGCCCTTGGCTGCTGGCATGAGCGCCAGCGCCAGAGCGACATCGACATACTCTGGCCGCTCTGCCTCAAGCACGCGCCAGACAACGCCACCGCGCGCCAGGCATTCAGCCTCCACGCCGCCCGCGCCAGCGCCTGGGCCGTGCTGCCTGACGACGAGCGCCGCCGACAGATCGAGATGCTGGCGCGACACGATGCAATCCCCGGGGAGATCGAGAAGCAGATT
>NZ_JBFUIF010000116.1:0-4701 GCF_056402015.1 Allobosea sp. P4_C6 | reverse complement strand
AGTGCTGGCATGAGTTTGATCGCAACGGGAGCGGCCGATGTTCTGGGCGGCGTCGGGGCCTGGCGCATGTGGTGGATGCTGGCCAAGAACGATGTGGTCCGTCGCTACAGGCGTTCGCGCGTCGGCCAGTTGTGGCTGACACTCAGCATGGCCGTGATGATCTTCGGCATGGGGGCGGTCTATGCGTCGCTGTTTGGGACGTCCATGGCCGACTATCTACCGCATCTGGGCACTGGTCTGGTGCTGTGGGGGCTGATTTCACAAACGATTATCGAGAGCTGTTCGAGCTTCACCGAGAACGAGAGCATTATCCGGCAAGTCGCTTTGCCGCGGTTCACCTACCTCCTGCGAACGATCGCCCGAAATCTGTTCGTTTTCTCCCATAACCTGATCATTGTGCCAGTGGTTTTTCTGGTTTTTGGATCGCCGATCAATTGGCATATCTTACTGTTCCTCCCCGGCCTGCTGCTGGTGCTCGCCAATCTGGCTTGGGTTGGGTACCTGCTGGCGATCCTGTCGGCCCGGTTCCGCGACATCCCGCAAATCGTGGCCAGCGTCGTTCAAGTCGCATTTTTCGTCTCGCCGGTCGTCTTTAAGCCCTCGCAGCTCCGCGTTGACCATCCGGTTCTTATCCTAAACCCCTTTGCCAGCATGCTCGACGTGATGCGCGAGCCGCTGCTGGGCAACCTACCCAGCGTGACTTCCTATCTCATTCTGCTCGGCCTGCTGGTCGTTGGGTGGCTATTCACCCTGGCGTTTGCCGGCAAGTACTCGCACCGCGTCGTTTATTGGCTCTGAGGGCATCATGGCTCATATCGTCCTCGACAACGCGAGCGTCGAGCTTGCCGTCTATAATTCGCGCGGCCGCGCCCTTAAAAGCGAGATCCTGCGACGGACCGTTGGCGGTGGCTTGCAGAATGACCGCGATAGCAGCATCCAGGTCGTAAAGGCGCTGAATGAGGTCAGCTTCGAGGCCAAAGATGGCGATCGGATCGGTCTGATCGGCGGCAATGGCGCAGGTAAAACAACACTTTTGCGGGTGCTTAGCCGGGTCTACCCGCCGACGTCGGGCAGAGTCTCGATTGAAGGTCGTATCTCCTCGCTGATCGATCTCTCCATGGGCATGGATACCGATGCCACGGGGTATGACAATATCGAGATGCGCAGCATCATGCTCGGGCTCGATCATAAGCAGGCGCAGGCGATCGTTCCCGATGTCGAGGAATTCAGCCAGCTCGGGGACTTTCTGTCGCTGCCGATCCGAACCTATTCAAGTGGCATGATGCTGCGGCTGGCGTTCGCCGTCAGCACGGCTGTGCACCCTGATATCCTAATCCTCGACGAGGTGATCGGTGTAGGCGACGCCGCCTTCGCGGAGCGTGCCGAGCAACGGCTGCACACCATGATCCAGAAGGCCAGCATCATGTTCCTGGCCTCGCACGACAACAATTCGATCAAGCGCTTTTGCAACCGCACGCTCTGGATGAAGGGCGGAAAGCTGATGATGGATGGATCGCCGGATGAAGTCCTGGCGGCTTACGCCGCGGACGGCGCCGCTTAAAGAGCCGAGTGAGCCCTTCTTGCCCAAGGCGGCGCCTGGCTTGGCGACTATCTCGCCGAGCTGCTGGCCTTCCCCGTCGGGCGCCATGACGATCAGGTCCATGCGACCAGCCAGGCGCTGAAGTATCTGACGGCTCGCACGCCCGTGGTGCGTGAGCGGCCGCAGAGGGTCAACCGCCCGCAGAGCTTTGTCCGCCCGCGCCCGTAGGGCTAGGCGCATGAGCACTCAGCGCGGCATGGCGACCACGGTCATGCTGTAGCCTCGCCCGGCCATGCAGCCGACCATGATCTGGCGCAGCGCCACATTGCGCTGGCCCTCGAGTATACCGGCCTCCATCGCATCAGCCAGGCTGCGCCCCGTCAGGATCGGTGCGGCGATGGCTTGGGCCCGGGCGACCTCACCCTTGCAGATGGCGTCGTCCCGCTGGAACTGAGCCGCCGCGCCAGATCGGTGCGGCCATCGAGCCGGTTGAAGCTCATCACAGTGCGGGGTGCGCAGGCGCTGTTCCACGCGACCAGGATGGCGGCGGGAATCAGCCGCTGCCAGCGGCAGCCAGAAGGTCTGCGGAAAGGGCGGGCATAGGCGGTCGTCACGATGTGGGTTCCTGATCAATCGAGTTCAGATGTCCTCGCGGCGCCAAGCCGCGGGTTTGGTCAGCGGGCGTGAGGCAGAGTGCTGTGGCTGGGACGGGGCAAACCCCGCACCGCCCAAGCGGCGGATGCCAAAGTGCCGGGCCTCCCGACGCTTGGCCTCGGCGATCTCCGCGAGGTCGGTGGCGGTCTTGCCGCCGGGCCGGCGGTGACAGCAGTCTCGGCCAAGGACACGCCCATCGCTGATGGCGAGAGCGACGCTCTTGTCGATGACCAGGGCCTCGGGGATAGTGTGGTCGAACTCGATCGCCTTGCCGGTGATGTTGAGGCCGCAGCCCTCACAGACGATGCGACCCCCGCCAGCCATGGCGCGCTTGATCATCTCGACCTTCTGGGCGCGGGTGAACTCGCGGCGAGCGATCCTGCGGTCCCGCCCCGGGAGCGCGCCTCGCTTATCGCCCGGCAGCAAGGGGCTGGCCATCACGCCGCCTTGGCCAGGCCATAGCAGCGGACCCGATCGACAATCAGATCGAGCTCGGTGTTGAAGCTGTCGACGGCATCGGAGAGCTCGCGGATGAAGGCCTCATCACGCGTGGCGCGGGTGATGAAGATCGGCAGGCCCGGCCAGTAGACGGCGATGTCGATCCACGCGCGCTCGGTGACCCAGAGCTGGCCCTGGCACTGGGCTTTATGCTCAGGCGGGAACTCCCCGCGCAAAAGGGTCTCGATCATCAGATGCGGCAGCTTGGTCTTGATCTCGACCAGGCCGTCCGTGCCGATCAGGCTGTCCGGCGAGGCGCCTTTGCGGCCATTGCGGACAAAGCCAATGCGCTGGCAGGCCTTGTCCGTCGAGAACTCGTAGACTGAGCGTGCCTCATCCTCCATCAACTTGCCGCGCTCCATATGGATCGAGGTAAAGCTCTCCATCGGCTGGCCGGTGAGGATCTCGCCGGCGAGTTTGTGGAGATAGGTCTGGCGGGTCTTGCTATCGGCCCCGCCACGACCTTTGGCCATCACGGCTGCGAACTCCGAGGCTGTCGGAATGCCCATGCGCGATCGCGCCCAGTCATCCGATCCTTGGGCGCAGTCGATGATCTCGATCGTGGTCATGCGTGTTGCCTCCGGGTGTTGAGCATGGTGAGCGCCTGGCGGAACTTTGCGGCCGGCAGATCAGACAGCGCGTTGATCTTGAAGAAGCGCAGCAGGACGGCCTTGTCGGCGGTGACTTCGCCGATCAGGTCGAGGAGTTCTCGCGCCTGCTGGCGAGTGACGAGTGCGCCAACGCCTGTCGCCTTGCCATCGTCATCATCGGACGCGGCCAGGCCCAGCGAGGCCTTCAGCGTCATCCGCTGCAGATAGGTCAGGGCCGAGCCGACCGCCTGTATGCTGTTCTTGTCGCCGGTCTCGTCGCGCCCCACCGACAAGGCGTTCTCTTCGCTATAGCCTTCGCGGTGCGAAACCACGCAGACCACCGTGACGAGCTCGCCGGAAACCATCGAACGGAAGCGATATGACAGCCCCTGCCGTGCCAGGATCGGCGTGATCGTCCGGGCGATCTCGGCGAGGTCCTCATGGCGATAGCCTGCTCGACCGGGCTGAGCGTACAACAGCGCCTCCCGGTTCTTGAAGATTACCGGGATCTTGGCCTTGGCTGCGGCCAACGCGTTCTCAAACGCCTTGCGCGCCTGATTGGCCTCCCAGCGCTCGTGCAGGCCGATCAGCTTTTCCAGCATCTCGACTTCCGCGCCGCGTTCCACCGCTTGGATGAGGATGCTCAATGGGGTCGCGACGGCAGATGGCGGCGGGCCATCTTCCACACCTCGCTTGCGGGCTAATCCAGTCATGCTGATCTCCAAAGGTTGGGGTGAAAAGCTTGAGGCTCAAGGCGTGCGTCGGCGCTCGTCCGGCCGGAGCGATCCGGCCAGGAGGAAACGGCGACAGGCGCCGTGATCAGGGATGGGGTAGAAAGGGAGCTTAGCGCCCCCAGGGGATCGAGAGGGGCGGAGCAAACCGCTCAAACTCGCGCCCGAAACCTTCAGTGCGCCAGCAGCGAGAGCTGGCTCAGCGCCGTCGAGGCCAAAAGATCCGCACGCAAGCGGATCAGCGTCACGATATGCGCCCGCCCAACGGCGCCCAGCGCTTCCGGCGGGGCCTGCTGAACTCCTGCAGAGAATGCCTTTACTGCAGAAATATCAGTCATACTGAAGACTACAACTTCGACACGCGTCAATAATTACTTCTGACAATTTATCGATATCTTCTAACGAGCTCACAATAATCTCCATATATTATCTTATGGACGACTAACTCCGATTTTGACTGCAGACAAGCAAGAAGATGAGAGAATTTTAAGATCTGTAACTCTACGAATCTGAGGCGCTAAGCCAGCTGAGCGGGATCGGCGGCGTTTGCAGGGACTCCATCGTCGGCTATGCTCGACCACAATCCGAAAAGTCGATGGCCGAGCTCTATCCCGCGGTGCCCAAGACCTGGGGCACGCCGACGATGGCGGCCACATGCGCCGACGAGATCAAATACCAGCTCTCGTAG
>NZ_JBFUIF010000115.1:0-4759 GCF_056402015.1 Allobosea sp. P4_C6 | reverse complement strand
GTTGTGCGACACAAATGCCGAAACGATACCGGCAACCAACTCGACCACTTCCAGATTATTTTCTGACATTTCTTTTTCTCTCTTTGCGAATGAGAACGATGGCAAATCACTTCAGTGATTCTGAGGATTACGACAAGGTATTTTTATGGCAGTAGACATCGAAAAAATTAGCCTCATTTTAGAAATTTCAGGCATAATTTCGAAAATCAGTTAAAGAAGCAAAGCGCGACTTCTTATCGCATTTTCGAGCAGCTTGAAGACCGCGCCAGCCAAATGGAAAAAGGCATAGGTGCTTCCTTCAATGCGCTCGGCAAGCGCGTGGCCGGGTTGTTCGCGGGCCTCGCTGTTGGCTTTGCGCTTAACGATATCCGCAAGGTCGCGGATGACTACACCAAGACCATCAACACGCTGAAGGTTTCAGGGATCAACGACACGGCCAGTGTCTTCGATTAGCTATTCGCGAGCGCACAGCGCAACGCCTCGCCGCTAGATGCCTTGGCCACCCTGTACGGTCGCGTTTCGGCGGCCCAGACCACGCTAAAGGCCAGCAGAACCGACGTCATGCAGGTCACAGACATCGTGGCCCAGTCGCCCCGTGTCGGGGGTACTTCAGCTTCCGACGCGCAGGGCGACTTCTGAAGCTTAGTCTAGGTCGAGACCGGCCAGGAGTCCAACGGCGATATCACTGTCATGATTAGCGTGCAGGCCAAGATTGCGGACGACATGCTGCGAGGCCGTGGGCCGACTAGCGCGGCCCAGCAAGCGATCCAGACGAATAAGCGGTTCGCTAGCGCGAACCCWCCGACGACTGCGGATGTACCAGCGGGGCGGGTTAGTAGCCGCGACTTCAGGCTTTGGGCGCCCGCCCGCGGCAAGCGCGAACGTAATCGCGTTGAATAGCCCGCCGTTCGTCGCGAGACATTTGGCTGTTTCGTCCTTGCTTGTGCACGCGGCGGGCTTCATCCTTGCACTCCTCGCGTGATTTCTCGCTGCCACGCTGCTGCTGCGCGTGCGAAAACGTTGGGGTAAGAAAGATGAGTGTTGTCAGAACCAGCAAGGCGCGCATGCGTCGTCCTCCTAAATGGAAGATGACGCAGCGGAAGAAGCGGCGCAAGGGGCGCATGAATGCCGCCTGACGAAAACCGGCCCGTGATACCGGATGTACGTACACGGGCCGGTTCTTATTTGCCGTCAAAGGGTGCCTTCACTAGCCGCAAGGGGTTGGTTGATCTTGGCCGAGGGCTAATACGTTTGCAGATGCACCGATACGGAATGTTGCGCATCCTCGTCTTTCAGATCGACGATGTTGTGCCGGATAGCAGTAATGATGCCTCCAGCCTCGATCTTGCGTCCAAACTGCTTGTCGGTTGTGATGTTAACGTGATCCCCTACCTTGAATAGCTTGGGATCACCCCCAAGCATGAAATGCATCAGCCGGTTGCTCGCGTTATCCACGAAATAGATATTCATTTGACCTCCGCTTGCCGCGAGGTCACTCGACACCGGCGGCGCGGTCAAGGGGATACGCGCCGATCAGAGCAACTCAGTATCGCTCTGATCTTCGACGCCGTCGGCTGCTGGTGTCGGACCAAGCTTCCCGGATTTGCCAAACGTGTGACCCGTCACAGGCGGGGCATCTGAGCAACGTCCTGCGGGCGATCGACGTTAGCAAAACGCGCTCTCGTGTCCGCCGGTGGGGACCGGCAGACCGGTCCTAGGGCAGCGGATCGCGAGTTCGTGCTTAAGAATGCTGTCCGCCGGCGCGGCTATTGGCTCGACAAAGCCATCGGCAAAATAAAGCCGGCCAAAAGCAGCGCCACCAGAGCGGTGCGCGTCCACACGCTGAAAACACGATCGCCGATTAGCATTGGCACGACTCCCTGCTACCCGCGAAGCGAACCTAACCTTACGTCATCGCCAGGCGCAAACAGCGGATGAGACCTGTTCACATCTTAGAGATGGGCGACCGCGGATGTACGGGCGCGATCCGAGCTACTTAAACTTGCTGCCGGGTCGGTTCTTGAGCCTCTTCGCAACGTCCTTGATGTTAGCGACTACCAGACCTGCGGGCATTTTAGGAGCGGTAGCCTTAGCGACAGTTCCCTTTGCCCGTGGGCGCTTCCCCTTCGGCGTTGCAGCCACATGGGGTGTCTCTTCCTCACTCATCGCAGCCCCCCGATTTTCCGCAGCGTCACCCACCGCCCCGGGTGAGGTCAAGAGGCGGGCTACCAGCCACACTCGTCCCTACCCCCTTCAACGCTGCGTCAATGCCGTCAAGCAAGAAGTAGGCTTCACTTGAAGATGCGCGTTTCCCCGCGTACGTAGAAGTCTTTCTGCCCAATAAGAGAGCTTGCCAACGGGACGGCGGTTTTACCCCTAAACGGTCCATAGGCTTTTCTGTTTTCAGATGCGCTCCATACTGCGTTATGTGGATTAGCGTCCCCACCCGATGACCTGAGACCCTGATTCCCCTCCAGATTTGAGTAGAGTCCGTCGCTCATGGAGACGGACGATGCGCCCCCTCACGGTTCACGGAAGAGCAGATCATCGGGATGCTGAAGGAGCAGGAGGCCGGAGCGAAGACGGTGTCCGCCTGCTTAGATCAAATCCATAATAATTTCAACATAATTCCTCGATTGTCCGGTTTTTCTCTAATATATCGACGATTATTACTTCATAATTCAGCAAGATAGTTTGGAAAATCTGTGTCAGCTCACAGCCGGATCGCTCGTAGTAAGGGGCGAGCCGGTATTTAGTTGTGAGCCTCTTGCGGGCTTCCGCGCCCGCGGGAGCCCGGTGAGTCAGCTTCAGAAGCGCGGGCGCGCCGAATTGAAGTCCGGCTGGTATTTGCGCATTTCCTTGGTGTCGTCGCGCACGCGGATGCCGCAAGCGAGATATTGCTGGTTCAGGCGCCTCAGCGCCGCGCGGTCCAGCCGCACGCCGAGCCCTGGTCCATCTGGCGGCGCAACCGAGCCGCTCTCGATCCGGAGCTTGCCGCCCTCAATCACCTCCTCGACCTGCCACGGATAGTGTGTGTCGCAAGCATAGGCGAGGTTCGGGATCGTCGCTCCGACATGGGTCATCGCCGCCAGGCTGATGCCCATATGGGAATTCGAGTGCATCGAGATCCCCAAGCCGAAGACACGGGCGAGATGGGCGAGATGCTGGGTGGCGCGCAGGCCGCCCCAATAATGGTGGTCGGACAGAACGACCTGAACGGCATTCAGGCGAACCGTTTCCGGAATATGCCCGAAGGCGATCGTGACCATGTTGGTGGMTAGAGGCATCGGCGCGAATGTCGCGATCTGCCCCATTTCGGCGAGCGTCCGGGCGGGGTCCTCGAGATATTCGAGCAGCCCCTCCAGTTGCGGCATGACGCGCCGAGTCGTCTCGACCGACCAGCCGCCATTGGGATCTATCCGCAACGGATGATCCGGGAACGCCTTGCGCAGGTGCCGGAGCGTCTCGATCTCGAAATCCGGCTCGAACACGCCACCCTTGAGCTTGATCGAACCGAAGCCGAACTCCGTCACCATCCGGCGCGCTTGCTCGACCATCTGCTCGTGGTTGAGCGCCTCGCCCCAATCATCGGCCGTATAGCCGGGATCGTCCTTATGCCCAGCGAACTTGTAGAAGAGGTAGGCGCTGTAGGGCACCCGGTCACGCAGCTTGCCGCCCAGGATTTCGTAGAGCGGGCGACCTGTCAGCTGGCCCTGTAGATCGAGTAAGGGGACTTCGAAGGCCGCGAGCGCCGAGGCACGGGCTTTGTCGCCGGCAGGCGCGAAGCTCTGGCCGGGATCGGGATCGCCGCCGACCGCCGCATAGACGACCCGCGTCAGCCCGTTCAGGTCGAATGGATYGAGCCCGATCAAGCCAGGCGTCACCTTGCCGAGATTGGCCAGGGTTTCGAGATCRCCATAGCTTTCGCCGAGCCCGACATGGCCATCGCCCGCTTCCACTTCGATGATGCTGCGCAGGGCCCAGGGCTCGTGCACGCCGGAAACATTCAGAAGCGGCGGATCGCGGAAGGCGATCGGGGTGACCCGGACATCGGTGATGCGCATCGGCGGCCTCGTGACGGTCAGGAGGGGAAAAGTCGGTCGCACAGGGGGCCGCACCTCAGGCAGGTGGCGGAACCGGTGCGCCGGCATATTCGATGGAGCAGAAACCGCCGCCCTGGAAAAAGAGCGCCGGCGGCTCATGCGTCAGCTGGGCCTCTCCCGCCATCGCTTCCTCGGTATAGTCCTCGGCATGGTCCTGGGGCCGGTAGCCCAGGCCGTGAGCGACGGCATTGTCGTACCAGCCGCCGGCATTGTCCGAAACGCCATAGACGATGGTGTTGTGGATGTCGGGATGCTCCAGCCCGATCAGGCAGAGCTGGGCGAGATCGCGCCCGCTGACCCAGATTTTGAGCGTGCGGGCATTGCCGGGGATGTCGGCGGCATTGCCGATCCGCACATGCATGCTGCGAATGCCATATTTGTCGGCATAGAGGGCGCCTACTGACTCGCCCCAGCATTTGCTCAGCCCATAACGACCGTCGGGGCGTGGCAGGACCGTCTCGTCGATGCGCTGCGTGCGGGGATAGAAGCCGACGGCGTGGTTGCTGGAGCCGAAGACGACGCGGCGCACGCCCTGACGCCGTGCAGCCTCATAGACATTCCAGGTGCCGACGACATTGGTCTGCAAGATGTCCTCGAACGGCGCTTCGCGCACGACACCCGCCATGTGGATCACCCCGGCCATACCCTCCATGGCC
>NZ_JBFUIF010000114.1:0-4769 GCF_056402015.1 Allobosea sp. P4_C6 | reverse complement strand
GCTGCCATCCGACGACAGCGTCAGCACGCCGTACTGGCCCGCCACCACCGTGTTCGACCCGACCGCTACCGCAGGCCCGCCCGCCGTCGTCGCCACGACCGACGTCACCGCCGCGCCGTCCGCGCCCTGCACGTCGCCACCCGCCGCATTGCCGTCGCTGCCGGCGCCGCTCAGCAGATTGCCGCCCACCGCCGCAAACGAACCCGAGGCCACCGCATCCGTATCAGCAACCGCGACCGGCACGTCGTCCGTCAGCGAAATCTGGACGATCCCCTGCGCCGTACCCGCCCCTGTCTCGACGACGACAGCAACCGAGCCGAGATCGACAGCCTGGAGGCCGCCCCCCGAAGGATGCGGCACAGGGCCGATCAGTGTGATCGTGACGGTAAGCTCTGTTGATCCAATTCCCTGGCCGCCCAAGGGCTCAATCTGGAGAAGAATGGCGTCGCTCCCCCCCACGCGCCCGACGATTGCCGTATCTGAGAGCCGAACCCAGACGATGTCCGCGCCGGGAAGGTCGTTCGTTTCGGTCTGTAAGGTGCTGAGATCGGTCGCAAAGCGCACGGCGCTGATCGGCAGTGAGCCGGAGTCGAACAACTGGGCAATTCGCCTTCCCTCGTCAATCCGCCCGCCCTCCCGGCCTCCCGGCAGCACAGCTTCCGCCAGTACGACGCTCACGGTCGACGACAAGACGCTGGGACCGACATTGAGGCCGCCCCTCGCGACGCCCGGTTCACGCTGCTCTAGGGTCGGGAATTGTAGATCCGTCGGGGCAAGCAGGTCGGTGAGGCCAAAGAAGCTGCCGACATTTCCATTCGGAAGCGCGAAATTGCCGCCGGAACTGCTGACGCTCGAGGCCTGCGCGCCCGCGGGGCCGGCCCCAGGAACGATGCCCAAACGATCGAACAACGCTGTCAAAGTACCGGCAGGCACTTCAATGTCGCCGAGCATCAGCGTGGGTAAGTTCGAGACACCGTTATCGATGACGATCGTGCGGCCATCGGATTGCTTGAGGACGATGTCCTTCCCCGAGACCTCGATGTTATCGAGCGAGGTGCCCTGCGGCAGGCGTACCACCTTGGAGGCGGCTGCATCGAAATGAGTCGCGGCGGGAGCGAGGGGCGGAGCTGCGGGCAGTTGAACAACAGGCGCTGCCGGCGGTTGGGGGGTGGCGGGTGCCGTCTGCGCCTGCGCCAAGACGATCCGACCGGCCTGATCTGCCGCGCCCTCCGCCGAGCCGGACATCGCTTCGACATTCGTCTCGAAGCCAGCGTTAACAAGACCTTCGTTCATGACGCCACCCGATCAACCTCGTGATTGATCGAATGCTTTGACCATTATTAACGCGGCAGCAAGGGAACCGTTATACTATCGTATATCGATCGGGTAGAATTTTTGTTAATGCTTAATGTCAAGTCCAGCCAACCTAGCGATCGTTGCCGTTGCGGCACATCAAATGGGATGGAATGAGGTGCTTGTTTAGGGCTGCGCCGGTGCGCCGGCTGCCGGCCGCAGGGCGCACAGGAGAAGTGCCTGCCCCCGGCCCCGCTCCAGCAAGGTCACTCGGACGATTGCCTTGAGCGATTGTTGGCCAGCCTCGAGTAAACACGGCATCGAAATGATCCTTTGCTCATTCTCTTCGAACAGCGTCAGGATCCTGCTGACCTCGGCGGAAAGCCCTAGCCGGACATTCGGCTGATCGCCGGCGCTGGCCGCGAATGCGCGCATCGGTCCATTGAAAAGAAGTATCTGCTTTTGCTGATTGATGATGAAGGCAGGCTCGATGATCAAATCGATGATGCGCTGCCATCTGCTCTTGAGGTCTTGCGATTGAATTGCATGGCCTTCCCCCATGAACCATTCGAGCGCAGCAACCCGCAGCCTGGCGGTGGCGTTGCCGACGTCGTCCGAAAGCAGATGGGCGACCAGCGCCGACAACCGCTCTCGCCGCACGCGCGCCATACGTTCGAGTGCCTGCCAAAACTGGGGCTCGAGCTTAAAGGCACGGCGACGCCCCCCAATCGTCACCAGCCGCAGACGCGGTTCCAGGGCACTTTGGATATCGGATTCGCTCGCGCGCTGTTCCATCAGCGTTCAGTCAGCGCCTCATGTCTGGCCCGATTGATGGGTTTGAGCAGATAGGTCAGGATCGATTTGTCGCCGGTGATGATATCGACGTCGGCCGTCATGCCTGGAATGATCGCATGCGTTGCCTTGCCGAGTTTCAGGGTCGCATCGTCGCCTCGTACCAGCACGACATAGAAAGTTTCCTTCGAATTCGAATCGTAGACACTGTCGGCAGACACCTGGTCGACCACGCCGTTAAGCCCTCCGTACTGATAGAAGTCATACGCAGATATCTTGATCAGTGCCTTCTGCCCCGGTGCGATGAAAGCAATGTCTGAAGGCTTGACCCGGGCCTCGATCAACAATTTTCCATCAGAGGGCACGATGTCGAGCAGCCGTTCGCCAGCATTCACGTAGGCGCCAACGGTATTCACCGCGAGGGAGTTCACCACGCCATCGACAGGGGAGCGGATATCGGTTCGGCGAACACGTTCCTCGGCTCCCCGAAGGGTCTCCTGAACAACCGACCACTCAGCTCGCCGCGCGGTCAGTTCAGCGAGCGCCTCGCGACGCAGTTGCGTGACCTGTTCGGACAGCAGAGAACTGGCCTCTCGCAGCCCCGCCTCGAGCTTGGCCAAAGTTTCCTTCGCGGCGCTCAGCTGTCCCTTCAGCTCGACGACTTGCCGTTGAGCGCGGATCAACTCCAGTTGCGAGATCAGATTTCTGCTCGCCATCGGAGCAATGATAGCCAGCTCCTTCTCGGCGAGCGCGAGGGATTCGATCACGCGCTGGGACTGTGCGGCCACCTCGCCAACCTCCCGCTTGCGCTGCTCGAGGCGCTCCTTAAAAGTATTAATTCGTGCGTGAAAATTCTCCTGCCGCGCGCTCAACAGCTTCCGCTCGTTAAGGCATATTTCGGGCGCGGCTGCTTCAATGTCCTTGGGACACTCGAATACAGAGTCCGGCGCTGCTACCTCCATTTCCAGTCGCGCAATCTGCACCCGGAGCGCCCGCCCCTGGGCGTCCGCCTCTCCTGCTTTGGCGGAATTCGGGGTGTCGTCGAGCCGGATTATCATTTCACCTTGAGCCACCCGTTGGCCTTGCCGCACGAGAATATCCCGCACAACACCGGCCTCGGAGCTCTGCACCACCTGTGTGCGCGATGTTGGGATCACCCGCCCGGACCCGCGTGTGATTTCCTCCACACGAGAAAAATTGGCCCAGATGATCCCTGCCATCAAAAGGGCGCCAACTAGCCTGATAACTTGCGAAGCAAGCCGTGGTGGGCGATCGACGGCTCGAAATGTTTGCCTTTCAGCCTTCGATCGCAACCAGGCGACCGGGCGAACGGCTTTTCGGCGGAGAGCTGACCTCACAAAAGCTGGGTCCCGCACATGATGACTTCTCCGAAGCTTGGCGAAAAATCTACGGATACCACAGCGCTAATGGCGAGGCGAGCCACGCGTCCGTAGAAATCGCATTGAGACTTATACAGTCACTGGCGCGTCCAATTTTACCGCATATCTAAAGGAATCAGCTAGATATCTGACTGCTTATGGGCTGCATAGAATTCAACTCAGAGCAGCAGCGATGACGAACTTACCAGAAGGGCTTCCCCATGGCTGACGAACGTCCGGGATTGGCCGTGCTTTTGAGATGGGGCGGCACTCTTGCGGCTTGCATCGCAGCCATCGTCGTCGCGGCCGGATTGGATGCGGGCGCTGCCGCTGCCGTGCCCGCTTGGTTGATTCCTTCTCTAGGCATTGCCGCAGGGGTAGCCTTCGCCGGCGCTGCGCGGACGATCATGAAGCTGCTCCGGCAGGTCGAAGCCGCGAGCCTGGCGCTCTCTGCAAATATCGTCGCTTCGGGTAGCGGCACCGAAGCAGCCCGCGATCTCCTGAGCGAGGTGAGAGGGGCACAGGAACAGATCACCCAATATCGCCGCGAGATCGAACGTCTCCAGGATATCGATCCGGTTACCGGCCTCGGAAATCGTAAATGGTTGCAAATCAGGACCGTGCAGGAACTCAGTCGTGCAGACCGGGAGCGCATTTCGCTCTGCTTCATCCTGATTTCAATCGACAAATATGACGAGATTACCGAGCGCTTGGGGTTTAGCGCATCCGAAGCCTTGCAACTTCATGTTGCCGACATACTGAAGAGTTTCGTCCGTCCCTACGACCTCGTGGCGCGCGTCTCGGCCTCCGAATTCGGAGTGTTGATGCCAGGCGCATCTGCTCCGACGACCACAAGCATCTCTGAACGGCTCAAGAATGCTGTAACGGCGAACCCTCCCATTTTGCTTGGGAGTGAGCGGCCTGATATTCGCGTTACGGCGGTCGAGCGGCGGAATGATGAGACGATCTTTGATGAAATCCTGACCCGGGCTCGCGGGTTTCAATTCGCTGGCAAGGAAGACGCCGACGGGTTGTAAATGACGAGCGCGAGCCGACCGAGGGGCAGTATGGGACGCGGGTTTCTCATATCAATCCGTCGAAATCTAAGTGCCCCACTCAAAATTCTACGAGGATAGCAATACCTTGGCGGCGGGTCGGGAGCCGGAGGTTTGCGACGAGGATCCAGGCCACGCGCTAGTGATGGTTTTTCGTAGCCCTTTGTGAGCCTTGGCAGCGCCCGCACCAAGCGAAGGTGCGTTCAACGCTCCATCGCCGGGGCAAAACCTCGAGGCCCTTGGCGTGATC
>NZ_JBFUIF010000113.1:0-4888 GCF_056402015.1 Allobosea sp. P4_C6 | reverse complement strand
GACCCCACCTTTCAACTTCGGCATCGGAAGCCTGACGGGGCTCGGCATTCGAACGGGGCATAGTTTAGCGGCGCGGCCCACATCAATTGGGCCCAGGGTTTCAATCCAAGGGTCAGGCGCACGAATGTCAGCGTGAACTGCCCGCTGGCTTCTGCCGGCGGGATTTTTTGTCTCAGATCAATGCGCCGGTTATGCAACTGCCTAAATTTTCGGGCGCCAACCCACGGCGGAGGAAGGAGCCATGCCATATTCATCGTTGAGTGACCCGGTCGACCTTGCTCGGGCACAGGCAGTTTTGAAGGCCGTATGGGACGAAGTCGTCTCAAGCACTCCTGATGGGTTTGAGCAACGGCAACGCACACGGTTAGCCTATATTGTGGCTGCGCTGGTGGCCGTCGCGGACGATGACGATGATCTGAAGCGGAAGGTACTCGATCTCTACCGGCAATCGGCCCTGAGCTGAGCCCGGAAGAGAAGTGGCACAGTTCACCAAGCGAGCCGGCAGCGCCCGATCGGCTGGTAGGACAGCGAAATCAATAGCGGCCGTTCGCCCGCGCGCGACGACGTCATCGGCCCGGCCCTCCGAAAGGAGGCCGGGCCTTTTTGTGCAGGGAGAGTGCCCAAGACGGTTGGTAAGCGGACCTCGGCTCATCGCCCGGAAACGGACATTCGGATAGTTCGGCTCCAGACTTGGAGTGAGGGGTCATGGCTTCAGCGCGTAAGCAGTGACCGGCCGTAGGGAAATCTGCTGCGTTATAGCCTTTCAAATAGAGGGTGATTCCCAACGCGCCGTTTCTGAACGGATGTTCAGCAAGCATCTGAATGTTTATTCAGAATTCGCGTGGATAGGCGGCAAAATCCAAAAAATCAGGAAGTATAGGGAACCGTTTACAGGAGTTCTAAGTTGCGCCTGCGTCTGGGGAAAATTCAGGAGATCGACTGATGAAGAAGATCATTCTCGCTGCATCTATCGCGATGCTTCCGATGGTCGCGTTGGCACAGAACCCCGAAGGTGCGCGCGGTGGCGCGGCCGCTGGCGCTGCAACGGGCGCTGTCGGCGGCGCGATCGTGGGCGGGCCCGTCGGGGCGGTCGTCGGCGGTGTCGGGGGGGCCGTCGTCGGTGGCATCGCGGGCGACGCCACGCCGCGCTTCAAGACCTATGTCCAGGCGAATGAAGTCCCTTCCTATAGGTATCGCGAGGACGTTCGCGTCGGCGCCGTGCTGCCGGAGAGCGGCGTGACCTATCGGGAGGTGCCGGCCGAGTTCGGCACGAAGGGCTATCGCTACACTGTCGTCAACGACCGGACCGTGATCGTGGAGCCTAAGACCCGCAAGATCATCCAGGTGATCGAGTAACGCATCAATGACCGCCAGCCTTCCGCAGAAGGCTGGCGGTCATCTCCCGGTTCGCTGGAAAGGCTTCTTCAGATGCCAATCTCGCAGATCAATCGGATGACCGCGTCCAGGCGCGTAAAGGCCCGCCCGGCCCCACCGACGCGCGAGCTTTTCCGAGAGCGCTACTGCGATGAAGATGGGAACGTCTTCACGGTCGTCGTGTGGCAAGGTTACTCAGGGCCGAAGCGGAGGTTCTACACCCTCGAAGATGGGACGCAGGTTCAAAGCAATAGCAGCGCCGCGCTCCGGATTACCACAACCGGACAGATTATCGTTCCCTGTGAGGATTAGGCACTCGCGGACGAAAGGGGCATTCCGCCCGGAAAAGGGCTTTATATTCGGCGCGCGTCCTTATCATGGCGGCCCGTCAGTCCTTCGGGGTTGGCGAACGTCTGGATTTTTCGTGCGTGTCGCCCTGCGTAGCGCGAAGTTCAACGTAGCGAAGTCGAGTGCTGGCCGTATTCGGCAAGCCAGTCTCGGCCAGCCAGGCGAGAAACGCGGCGGGGCGGATGGTGACCATCTCAATCGCACGCCCCATAGCGAGCAGTTCGTTCGTCACTAATAGGGCGCGTTCAAGCCAAACTTCATAGTCGCTCGTCATCAGATCGCGGTCTTGCGCCAGCGCCCAAAGCTGCGCAAAATCCTCGGGCTCGTACCACGGCATGGCGATCGTGTACGCCTCGACCGTCGGGTTCACGGAGTGCCGACCGTCCGCGCGCGGCGCGGAAACTGGGGATACCAACCGCCTAAATAGGAGGCAGTTGGCTTGCCTCGCAGTACGCGCTTCAGCTCAGTTGGAGTCAAACAGCAAGGCCGGCGTGTTAAGGGCCGTTTCAGCGCAGCGTTGCGATCAATGTCCGCTCGCAGCCGGATGACCTGCGCCTCTCCAAGAATGCCTTTGAGGATTAATTTCGAGCACGCGTGGAGCGGAGCGCGTCCCAGTCGTCCGAGTCGATGGAGGGCCTAGCGCACTGCCTTATTGAACCGGCTGGTGCTTCGCCTGCTCCTGGCTGGCCTTTGCGAGCATGGCCTCCAACGCGATGAGTGCCGTCATCGGCAATACCAGGAGAATGTCGGCATTGCCCACAGTTTCGAACTGGATGGTGGCGTCACCGCGCGGATCGCTACTCACTTCGATCATGGTCGGTTCGACGACGGGGACCTCGACTGTCGGCTTCTCGGGCATGGCTCACACGTTGCCAGTTGGAATCGTTGTTCAGTCGTCGCACCGCGTGAGCATCCTGCCGCTTGGAAGCGCGAAGTAGCATTTATCCTCGTAGTGCAGGGGCGTCCCGTCATCGAGGGTGTAGGAGACTGTCGAGAGCCCCGGCTTGTTCTGCCAGACGATGACCGTGTAGCGGTTGCCTTCCTCATCCTGGCAGTCCTCTCGATACAGCTCCCGTTTGCTCGTCGACGAACGGCGGACGCGGACGTCTGGGGCTTGCAACGCGACCATTGGAGCACCTCACCACAACGTGCTGATGAGCGCTCAACGGACGGCCTTCGACCGCGGTTCCGCAACGGAACGAATCATTCCGCCGCTCGTTTGCGACTCGGTTCATTGCGGGAGTGAGTTTAATGGGTACGCGTCCGGTTCTCAGGGCCGGGCTGGGCGGGGATGCCATCAAGGGTCCGCTCGCCCGGCGGCGACGTGGCGACTGGCTCAAGATCAAGCGCGTCCAGGCAGAGCGTTTCGTGATTATCGGCTATGAGGCCTCGACAACAGCACCAGGCGGGATCGGCCGGCTGCTGCTTGCGGCCTGCCAGCGGAATCACCTGGTCTATGTAGGCAGCGTCGGTACCGGCTTCACCCAAGCCGGCGCCACAGCGCTGCGCAAGCAGATGGACGAACTCATCATCCTGAAGCCGGCGCTCTGCATGAAGGGGTGCCGACAGGACTATCGCTGGCTCACGCCGGCGTTGGTCGCAGAGGTGGAGTTTCTGGCCTGGACCCATGACGGAAAGCTGCAACAGGCGTCGTACAAGGGGCTGCTCGTGGATGCCGATGCCGCTGAGGTCTTCGCGCTGCGCTGAAGCGGCGCGCGTAGCATGTTCCGGCCTATTTTGGAGAGGTACCGGCCCGTCCGCTGTTCGGAGCGTGCCTTCGCCCAAACCGTCCTATCGCGCCTCGTCGATTTCGCATCTGCCGATCACATGATGCGCGCCGTCCGGGCCGCGCACACGGTAATGCTGCTCGCCATTACAGTTCGGCAAAAGCTGGATGATCTCGAAAGGGCTAGGGCGGAGCGCACCGGCAAAATTGCGCTGGAGATCGACAAAATCCCCCAGTTGGGACCCCGCCCCCGTCACGTTTTTTCCCGCTCTGGCCTCAGACTTCGTCGGACGCACTCCGGCCCGGCGCCGATTCAGGGAGGGGCCATCGCCACGCATCATGACCAAAGTGTCCTCAAAGACCTTCACGGCGTCAGCGATTGATGCAAGCTCGCGCTCCTCGTCGCTGTCGTTGGTACAGCCCTGAGATCCTGGGCGCGTTCAATGGCGGCGCTGAGTTCATCTTCATTGCGGATCACGAGGCGGCCCATTCGGGAATAACCTGGCGCCTGCCAGTTCGTTCCGGCCCGATCAGGCGGGCCAAGGCCTTTTTTGTTTCGGGCCTCGGTCTAGCCAATTCGCTTCTTCGATTCCCAAACCTCGACGGCGAGCTGCAAGTTGATCAGCTCATGCTCCTCCGGTGAATCCTCGGCGCAGCCGGCAAGCTCGACAATGCGCTTCTTGGCGGCCTCGTATTCGGTCTCTGTCGTGATCGTCATGGCGCGGCCCTCGATTCCGCGATCGCGGCGAGCTCGCATTTCTCGTCGCTGTGGTTGGTGAGCAGCGCGCAGATCGTCTTCGTTGCGGACACCAACCGGCTCATGGGCGCTTAACGGGCTCAGTAGCGCTTCGTTCCCAGCCCCTGCACCGGTACAACCGTCGCGCCGATGGTACGCCTTATCTACATTTTGTAGACGGCGACGTTTGCCCGGCCTAACCTCGATTTGCCGAGACTCGGCAGGAACGCCACCGCTGCACAGCCTCCCAGCCAAGCCTCAGCGGTGGCGTTTTGCTGTGTGCCTCCCGCCGCATGGGAGCCACCGCCAAGCGCCTTTAGAACATGATCGGCATTCTTGAGCCGACCGCGCAATTGCAGCGCAATCCGCGCTGCATTGGTATGCAGTCTTCTCTCGCACCGCTCCGCCCCGCTGCATGCTCCGCACACGAGTGTCAGATCCGGGATTCGCGCAACAGATGGTATGGAACGTGCCGAGGGCGCAGACTTGGCTTTTGTGYCGCACTCATTCAATGGTTGCGTGATCCATCATTGAACGATCGGAGCCGCAATGCCGAGTTTCGACCAAATCCCCGAAATGATCGATAGCCGTGCCGTGCGCAATCTGGTCGCGGCACAGGCGGTTCGGGGGGCGACCGTGCTCGGCCGACCGGGGGGCTGGGCCGTGCTGGTGCGCTATGGTGCGCTTGAGCGGGCGGTGGCGGT
>NZ_JBFUIF010000112.1:0-5023 GCF_056402015.1 Allobosea sp. P4_C6 | reverse complement strand
GCCGAGGGCGGGCCCTCACGGAAATGCGGCTAAACATAGCGACCGCTTTGCAAGAGCATTACGGCACACGGGGCGGGAAGGGCGCGACCTTTGTCACGCCGCAGCGGCGATACGAGGTTGTGAACAAGTGGCGCCTGCAAGAAGAAAACCGCGGGAAGGCCTTGCCCGCCACAAAGCGCGATGTGAAGCGCATGATTGAACACCTCGACAAACATTACTTCGTATAAGTATTTGATTTTAAATAATAAAAAGCAGCACGCCGCCTAAGGGTAATCGTGCTGACTTTGCGGATGTTGGCTTGCGGCATTTGCGGCGTCGTCTTGGGGTCACCACCGGCAGCGTTCCAGTGAACGCGGGTGAACCAAGGACGTACCATGATCAACTACAGCGAGCGCGTAGCGCCGTTGGCATACGGCCCGAGGGAAGCCTGCAAGGCTTTGAATATCGGGCTGACCAACCTCTATGCGGAGATCAAAGCGAAGCGGATCCCAGTCCGCAAGCACGGCCGTCGCACGCTGATCGCAGCGCATGATCTGAAAGCTTGGCTCGACGCTCTGCCTTCCAGCGAGCGGAAGGTGGCCTAAGCACCATGCGTCTGGAAAGCACGAAACCCGGCGCTGGGGTAAGCGCCGGGCTCGCTAAGGCTTCATTCCTGGAATGCCTTGCGATCATACCAGCCCCTCCATCCTCGTCCAGCGCCTTGCGCGTCCCCATCGCGCCACGGGGCTGCATGCCGGCGCCATCCCACCGCTTTGCCGGCCTCGCGCCGCAGGAGGTGCGGCCATGAGGGCTCGCCGCAATGTCCTGGCGCTTGCTGGCAGCGACAAAGGGAGGGACGGCAATTGATGCCCCTCAACCATATCGCTCGCGTGCTGGGCGGCACCGTCACCGGAGGCCAGGTCGTGGCGCCCGGCCCCGGCCATCGCCCACACGACCGCAGCCTCTCGGTCAAAATTGGGAAGCATGGCAAGCTCATCGTCCATAGCCATGCCGGTGACGACCCCATGCGTTGCCTGACCTATGTCGAGCAGAAGCTCGGCGTGGTTTGGCAGCCGGAACCCGACGCGCTCAAGACGTTCGACCGCATGGAAACTCGCGCCATCAGGGTCAACGGGAACGCCAACGGCAACCATGCGCCCAAGGTCGATGGGCGGCAGGCGGCGGCTTTGCGCATCTGGGGGGAAGGGCTCGATCCGCGCGGGACTATCGTGGAGACCTATCTGGCCTCCCGCGCGCTCTTCATCCCCGATGGCGTCGCCATGTCCACGATCCGCTTCCATCCGAACGGTCCGTTCGGGCGGGGCGTTCGCCTCCCCTGCATGGTCGCGGCCATGCGCTCAATCGAGACGGGCGCCGTTGTCGCCATCCACCGCACGGCCCTGACACCGGAAGGCAGCAAGATCGACCGCATGATGCTGGGGCCGGCTGACGGCGCCGCCATCATGTTGGCTGAGCTGCACGCGGAGCGTGGCGCGCTCACGGTTGGCGAGGGTCTTGAAAGCGCCATGTCCGGTCTGGCGATGGGCTTTGCCCCAGCCTGGGCGATGGGCTCCGCCGGCGCCATCGGAAAGCTTCCGGTGCTCAACGGTGTGGACAGCCTCACCATCCTGGGCGAGCACGACAGCGGTGCGAGCGCCAAGGCAATCCGACAAGTTGGCAGCGCGTGGCGCGAGGCCGGCCGCGAGGTCTATATCGCGATGCCCAGGTCGGGGCTCGGCAATGACGCGAACGATGCATGGCGGCGGCGCGGCCACGACGATGCCGACGTGCTGGACGTGCGGGAGTTCGGGACCGATCCGGATGTGGATTTGCCCCCCGATAACCCGCCGTCGATCAAGGCAACGCCCTTCGTCCTGGCGGACCCACGCACCATTCCGACCCGCAAGTGGCTCTATGGCCGGCACTATATCCGCCAGTTTGTAAGCGCCACGGTCGCGACCGGCGGCGTCGGCAAGTCGAGCCTGGGACTTGCCGAGGTGATGGCGATGGTGACGGGCAAGCCCCTGCTCGGCGTATCTGTGGGGGCGCCCCTGAAGGCTTGGGTTTGGAACGGCGAGGATCCACGAGAGGAGCTGGAACGGCGCATCTCCGGCATCTGCTTGCACTACGGCATCAGCGCGAAGGATATCGCTGGACGGCTGTTCCTGGACAGCGGTCGCGATTTGCCGATCAAGCTAGTCGAGATGGGCAAGGGCGGACGCATAACCGTAGCCGTGCCGACTGTTGAAGGCATTGAGCGTGCCATCCAGGAGAATGGCATCGATCTGCTCATGATCGATCCATTCGTATCGTCCCATGGCGTCCCTGAGAATGATAACCTGGCAATCGACCGCGTCACCAAGACCTGGGCCGGGATTGCCGATCGAACGGGGTGTGCCATCGAGTTGGTGCATCACGTTCGAAAAGGGAATGGTTCTCAGGATGGGTATTCCGTTGAGGACGCTCGCGGCGGGTCTTCACTGATCGGAGCCGTCCGCAGCGCACGCGTCCTGAACGTCATGTCGAAGGACGAAGCGGAGCGCCTGAGCGTCGAGCCTGAGCACCGCAGGCTTCATTTCCGCGTTGATGACGGCAAAGCCAACATGGCTCCGCCAATGGATCGAGCGGTTTGGCGCAAGTTGGTCGGCGTCGGGCTCGGCAACGGGAACGAAACGGGGCCGGAGGACAAGGTTGGCGTCGTTACCGCTTGGGAAATGCCTGGCGTCTTGGATGAGGTCACGGCGCAGCATGTGGAGGAAATGCGCCGCGAAGTAAGGCGCGGAGAGTATCGACAAAACATCCAGGCAGGGAACTGGGCCGGCTACAAGGTCGGTGAGATTGTCGGCTTCGATGCCTCCTCGCCGGCCGGTAAGGCAAGGGCCAAGGCCATCCTCGCGACGTGGATTGCGACGAAGGCCTTGAAGATCGAGCAACGCCTCGATGAGCAACGGCGACAGCGGCAATTTGTGACTGCCGGTGACGACGCATGATCCTGCTCCACTTTACAAAACCAAGTGGAGCAGGAGTGGAGCAACTGGTGCACCGAAAGCTGCTCCACTCCACTCCTATATGGAGTGGAGCAACTGGAGTGGAGCAGAGCGCCGCAGGTTTCGAACTGGAGCAGGAGCGGAAACTCCTGTCGGCACAAACCCCGACCACCGTCTTGCTTCGCGGCGAATCCACCCTCGTTGAATGCCCATCAATAGCCCAGGACGGTCGCAGGACTGGGCTCTCCAATCGCAATTTTGGCGACATGGATCAGCTGCCCCCGCGCCCGGCCGGATGTCGGTCAATCGAGAGAGCGGAACCGCGCCATGGCTGAGCCGAGTCTGCCGATCGGACGCAGGGAAGGCGACGCCTTGTGGGCGGGAATCTCGAGACGCGCTTGCCGGGCTAATTCGCCACGGCGTAGATGCGCGGTCGAAACCCATGACCGCTACGGGCGAGAGGTGGCCACCTGCACGAATGCGGCCGAGCTCGACGTTGGAAGCGAAATGATTCGCCAAAGCTGGGGCAGTCCCATACTGGCGCTATGGCGGAGCCCGCTATTCCAAGGCGTATGACGAAGTATTGTCAGCCCATGTCGGGATGCATGCCGGAACGTTCATAGATCCGGAGCGATGGCGGAGGGGAGAGCGCTGGTATCCACGCGCCACCTCTATTTAGCTCGACTTTAGATCAGGCATGAAAAGGGGCGACGCCTTGCGGTGCCTCCCCTTAGTTGCCCGCGTGTACGCTACGTGCGGGATGGACTTAGCTGCGTCCAGGCGTCGTGTCTCATGAAGTGCGCCGCGCGGGCTTGTCGAGAACCGCCAATGTTTTGCTCATTCGAGCCAATGCGGGATCTGCAGCAGCGCCGCCTGGGGGGCGGTCGACTGCCTGCGATGCTTAAAGTTTAAGAGCCGGTTCGCTTCTTTCAGGGCCTCTTCTCTGGCACGGCCACTTGCGCTGTCCCGAACATCACCTCGTAAATGGATAGGTCGCTGTCTAGGTTCCACAGGTACAGCAGCACAGCCGCTAGCAGAACGACTATCAAAACAAACAGGCCGCCGGCTATTACGGCCATCCATTCAAGCAGGGTCATGACCGACTACCGGCCAGCCGCTTCCACCATGACCTTGCGTGCCGCTGATCTGTGAGAAGCCGCGTCGCCGTCTCCGCCTGCTGCCGATAGACGCGCGCCAGCATCTCGCGCAAAGCCTTTACCTCGGCATCCGGGGCGGCCAGTTGGACGGCCGTCTCGGGTGTCTGGTCGATCCTGATTTCGTACACGCGGCTCGGCTCGACCGGTTCAATTCGGTAGAAGCTGTCGGCATGGCGCTCGGCAGACAGTCGCCCGCTATTTATGGCGCCGACGCCTGCCAGCTTCGCTGCGTGGCCGAGGGTGAGGGGTTTCATGGGTGAGCCTCCGGTCACGGCGCACGGTCCCGCAGCGCACCACGCAACGGTTCACTGCGGTGACAGTCTCACGGCATCCTTAACGGAATACTACGCGGGCAGAGACCGGTCTGTCAGTCGACCAGATCAACGCATGGGGCGCCCACTAGCACTAGCATGGTCAAGTATTCAGGTAGATGTCGGGCTGGGTGGACCGACGACGGCATATTCGACGTGCTACCGTTGATGTACCGGGCCATTTGTCGCGAAGCGTTTAGCGTCCGCTTCCAAAGAAGCCATGATTTCTCGGTATTCTGTAATCATCGCGCTTCTTATTGGTGCGTCCGACCTGATGCAGTGGTCAAGCACAACGTTCGCCAATTCGTACGCCTCGCAGAGATCGAGAAAAACGTCGCTTGCGGCCAGATCAAAACGGGCCCGCCAATCAGGAAACCGCAATTTCAGACGTGCGCGACCGCGCTCTTGGATCCGGGTCATGGTTCCGACTTCGGTATATGAGGGCGTTCCATATGCTCCTCACCCTCGTCGATCATGGGCTTGGCGCAGTGCTCCTCAGCTGTCCCTAAGGACATCTGAGATCCCCGCTAAATAGATTGGCGATGCAATCACCGCTTGTTATTCTCGGCCAAGTTGTTGCTCGTCCCCG
>NZ_JBFUIF010000111.1:0-5135 GCF_056402015.1 Allobosea sp. P4_C6 | reverse complement strand
CTTCACGGGCGCGCAAAACGCATCACCCGACGCCATTGATGCCGTCGTAGCGGATGCAACGCGACAGGCTATTGGTACGTTCGGGCTTTCATCTCGCTAGGGGAGTCGCGTCGTCATCCGCGATCCATGAACTCGCGGAGGAGATCCGGCATCAGCCTTGTTTTTGTCAACGCCGGATCGTGTAGAGGTACAGCTTGGGAAGGGTAGCGGGATGGTATCCAAGCCGCCCCGTCGATGCCGGGCGCCAAAGCCAATCGCTCTCAAATCGAGTTCGTTGATGACGACATCCACCGCCCGGACCGGGTTGTCTTCGCTGACGTAATCCAAAAGACAGGCGGGCAGGAGCTCTGTCTGCCGCCGGTTCTCGCCTTCGATGAAGCGCGCCATGCAAGCCCTCGGATCGCTCCAGAAAGCCTACCAGATCGGCGACTTTCCTGACGCCATTGCGTCACGGCTGAAACCCGGCGCTCACCTCATACTTGCCGGCAATCGCTTTGCCTACGCCGCCGAACCTCTGCTGCTGGCGGCCTGGGCAGAGCGCTGGCGCATGCACGGCGCCCAGCCCGCCGAAGTCGAGGCGAGCGCGCCAAAATATTGCAGGGCGCCGATCCGCGTGCCTTGGAGAACGAGGTTGCTGCCTTGCTGGAGCTGCCGGGTTTGGGCCGCCAACATGGTACTTTTCCAGCCTGTTCTGGGGCGCATGCCTGGCTCCGTATCGCGGCTGACTGCGAGCCCGGGCGAAGTCAGCGCCCGAGCGGGACGGCATCCCGCCCTCGCTTAGTTCGCCGGACCGGATATCGTATCCGGTCCGATGATCTAACCATTGGCATCGGCTTTGCCCCAAAACCGCCATCCACTTTTCGGGCCGATGCTTTAGCTCCCGGCGCCGACGCAGGTCGCGGCATTCTGCGGCGTGCAGACATCCAGGCCGGTATAGGTCGGATCCTTCGGGGCGGGTTTGCCGTCCTTCATATCCTTCAGGAACAGCATGGTCCTGTAGCCCATCTCGAAGGGGCGTTGACCGACTTGCCCCTTGGACAGGCCTGCCTTCAGGAGATCCATCTGGACGGGCAGCGTATCTGCGACGACCAGCGCAAGCGAGCCGTCATCGATCCGGGCCTTATACTTCTCGGCGACCTTGCGATACGCTTGCGGGATGAATTGCGGGAAGCCGCCGGTCGGCACGAAGRCATCGAGCTTGGGGTTCTTGCCGAGCGTATCCTCCATCTGCTGCACCGAGAGCGGGAAGTCGTCATTGGTATAGAGCGGGCAACCCGCGGCTTCCGTCCAGCCATGCTGGCCGGTGAGCTTGGCACCCGGCGCGGAGGCCGATTTCGCGCCGGCAAGCGTATCGCGAATCCCTTGCATGCGCTCGTTATGGTTTGCAGCCGCCGCACCGCCCGACTGGATGCAGATCGTGCCGCCCTTCGGCTTGATTTGCTGGACGAGCTTCGCGAGATTGACGCCGATGTCGTAGTTATAGGTGCCGACATAGGCGCTGCGCAGGCCCTTGTCCTTCGCAAGCAGGTCGGAATCCCAGGTCAGAACCGGAATTCCCGCTTTCTTTGCGCCCTCGAGCGCCTTGCCCATCGCGGCGGCATTCGACGGCGAGACGGCGATGCCATCGACCTTCTTGGCAATGAGATCGTTGATGACCTGGACCTGTTCATCGCCGCCGCCATGTTCCCCAGGTCCGATATAAAGGCACTCGATCGCGCCGTTGAGTTCCTTCTCGGCCTTCTTGCAGCCGTCGCGGGCCTGGTCGAAGAAGGGATTGTTCATGTTCTTGGGCACCAGGGCGAAGACGTATTTCTTGCCCTGAGACTGGGCTTCTCCTCCAACGGCGAGCAGTGCGAGCGCGGCGACACCTAAAGTCAGCGTTTTCATGAGCCTCTCCTCCTGGTGGTTATTATTGTCCGGTGTTCCTATGCCGAACCCTTGCCGCGGATCCGCTGCAGCAGAACCGCCAATACGATGAACAGGCCGACGAAGGCGCCCTGCCAGTTGGAATCGACCCCGGCCATGAGCAGAGAGTTGCGGATCACCTCGATCAGCGCAGCCCCGATCACGGCGCCGTAGGCTCCGCCCTGGCCACCCATCAGATCCGCACCGCCGATCACGGTCGACGCGATCACCCGCAATTCGTAGCCCTGTCCGAGCGCATTGATGGCCGAGCCTTGCCAGCCGACGATGAGAACGGCGCTCAGCGCGGCTGTCAGGCCTGAGACGATATAGGCCTGCAGCTTGATCCGCCGGACCGGCACGCCCGTCAGGCGGGCGGCATTTTCGTTGCTGCCGATGGCGTAGAGATAATTGCCCCAGCCGGTGAAGTTCAGGATGATGCTGAAGATGATGGCCAGCGCGAGCAGCACCCAGACCGGGTTGGCGATGCCGAAGATGGCCCCGCCGCCGATGGCGTTGAAGGTGTCTCCCCAAGGGCCGAATTCGTAGATCATCTTGTTTTCGGACAGGACGATGGCAAGCGATCGGGCGCCCGACAGCATCCCGAGCGTGACGACGAAGGCCGGTAGGCCGACATAGGAAATCAGCACGCCGTTCACGACCCCGACAGCCGCGCCGGTGAGAAGGCCGGCGAAGATCGCGAGCAGCCAATGCCCCTCGGCCTGGAGGACAAGTCCGCTGACGACGCCGGCGAGCCCCATGATCGACCCAACCGACAAATCGATGCCGCCGGTGAGAATAACGGCGGTCATGCCGATCGCCATGATGCCAATGAAGGCGAAGTTCCGGGTGATGTTAAAGAAGTTGTCGGCCGAGGCAAAGGCGTCCGGTTGATCCCATGTCATCACGAGGATCATGGCGATCAGGGCGATCGTCACCCAGAACGGCTGGCTCGCGAGCAGCTTCTGCAGGAGGCTCCGTTCCCGCAGGCCCGTGACGTCCTCGATGGCGATAATGTTCGGGATCGGGCGGAATGTGTTGCTCGACATGGAGGGCTCCTTGCGCAGCATCAGGCGGCCTGGATGGCGCCGGTGATCAGTCCGGTCACCTCTTCAGGAGAACTCGATGCAATCGCCTTGTCCGCGACCTTGCGTCCCCGCCTCATCACGACCACCCGGTCACAGACGGCGAACACGTCCGGCATGCGGTGACTGATCAGAACGACGGCGATCCCGCGATCCTTGAGCCGGTGGATCAGATCCAGCACCTCGGCGACCTGACGAACGCTGATCGCCGCCGTCGGCTCGTCCATCAGCACCATCTTCGCGTTGGCAAGGCGTGTCCGCGCGATCGCCACAGCCTGGCGCTGGCCGCCGGACATCAATTTCACGAGATCGCGGGGGCGGGTCTCTGACTTGAGTTCCTTGAACAGCTCTGCGGCCCGGGCGTACATCGCCTTGTAGTCAAGGATCACCAGCGGACCGATGCGGCGTTTCAATTCGCGCCCGAGGAAGACATTGGCGGCCGCAGTCAGATTATCGCACAGGGCGAGGTCCTGATAGACGACCTCGATCCCGTCGGTCCGGGCGTCGACCGGCCTGCGAAAGTGCTTGACGATGCCGTCAAGGCGAAGCTCGCCCTCGGAGGGGAGAAAATTGCCGGCGACAATCTTCACCAATGTCGATTTGCCGGCGCCATTGTCGCCCATCAGACCGACGACCTCGCCGGCATCGATCGCCAGATCGATGCCCTTGAGGGCTTCGATCGCACCGAAATGCTTTGAGATGCCCTGAAGCTCCAGAAGCGGCATAGGTCGATTCCACCCTTGTTTCGAGGCGTGCCTCTGCTTCGGGCACTGGCTCAAGCTGCAGTCACTCAGGTCCTTTGCTTCAGCTGCTGCAATTTATGACGGTCAAAATTCAACCAAGGACAGGTATTATGTATCAATAAGGAATCTAAAACTTGATGATTCGTCTCAGGTCCTTGATCGGACTGTCGTTGCAACAATTTAATTCGAAAATTGATTGCATTTCCGGACCGATGCCGAATTCGCGGGTCCGAATATTCGAAGAGGTAGATGTCGGCGCGCACCGCGCTGATCGCTCAGAGATCCGCCTGCGGCGCTATTGTCATAAGCGCGCCACCGAGGCCGTCTGCCGTGCCCCATGCCCCTTTTCCTCGAAACGCGTTCCCGGCGGAAGGCTTCGAACACGATCCTACGCTCAATAGACGGCTTCGTCATTCGCGCGCGGYCGCCCTCCCGATCTTTGACTCATCCTCGTGGAGAGCGTCGGATTCCCGGTCGAGCCGGAGCCGGATTTGGAGCGGGTCGTCATCGTCGCAACAGCCCTTCGCGGCCATTCAGAGGGGTAGGGCGCGCGCAGGTGCAGGTTACTTTCGCTCAGGCGCGCTGAATCCGGAGGGACTTGGCGCAGGCCGAGATCGCGGCAGGCATGGGTTTTGGAGCCCAAGCCGTTGTCGGTCATGACGCGCGGCGTGGCGCCGATAGGCTCTCGTTGCTCTCTTTCGACGTGACAGGTTGACCGCTGGGAGGTTCGCAAATGCCTTCGTCGTCAAAGCGAGCCATGCTCTCCACCCTGGCGATGCTCCTTCTTGAGCTGACGACACATTCGCATGCTGAAGAGGTCGTTCAATTCCCCTCGATGACCTATCGCCCGAGCGATTTCCAGCGACTACCGCCTCGAAGCCTCCGGTAGCTTCGATCGCCACTAGCTTCGGCGACAAGGCCATGAGCGGGGCGATGAGATTGTCGATCGCCGCGCCCATGCACGTGACGATAAAGCTCTCGCTGGTCGGACGAACCGCCGCATCCAACCGATCCGTCGACCATCGCTGCCAACGGTCATGGCGTCCATCTGATCCCATCCTTGCGCAAGCGGGCTTCGCAAGCGGCCCAAGCGAATGGTCGGGTTTGATGATAGGYGAGATACGCGCTCCCTTGCGGGCTCAGCGGCCCTTAAATTTTGCAGCCTCTCGCCCCTCGCGACGCTGCCATTAACAGAAGCGCAGGTCATCACATTCCCCATCGGGCCAGAGAGACGAACCGGGCTGGTCCGGTCCAGCTAGGCCAATGGCCCGTCCAAAACCCCCCTTTAGGAACTCGATCTCCAGAGCCTGTCTGCCGACGAGCCGTTCAAGCGCGGCGATGCGCGCTTCGTAGGCTTCGATCGTATCGGCGGCGACTGCCTCGTCGTCGAAGGCGCCAGCCTCGA
>NZ_JBFUIF010000110.1:0-5144 GCF_056402015.1 Allobosea sp. P4_C6 | reverse complement strand
CCTCTGCGGGGTGCGAAATCATCAAGGCGTGCGACGCGCCGTTGATGGCGACGGTCCTCACCATCCGCGCGCGCTGCGCCATGAAATCCATAGCAGCCGGCGGAATGTTCCGATCACCGGTCCCGTAGATCATGTATGACGGCAGCGACTTCCACGAAGGCACGCCCGACGGCTCGGCCAGGGCTGCTTCGGCAACGGGGCGTTGCGTGGCAGCCATCAACGCAGCCTGTCCCTTCGGAACGTCGGCTGCAAACTGCATCCGGAATTTCTCCGGTTTGATATAGAGATCGCGCCCGCCATCCAGCGTCGCGACCGCCTGGATCGCACTTCCCAAAGTGCTTCCCGGAAACTTGCCCGAAAGTGACAGGCTGGATTCCCCCGTCTCTGGCGCGAACGCGGCCACATAAACGAGCGCCTTCACATTCGCCTGCCCATTCGCAGCTTCTGTGATCACCGGCCCGCCATAGGAATGGCCGACGAGAACGACCGGGCCAGAAATGGATCGTATGAGCGTCGCGACTTCGGCCGCGTCCCCCTTCACGCTGCGTAGTGGATTGGCAGCCGCGATCGTTTCGTAGCCTGCCTTGTTGAGCCGGGCGATCACCGCATTCCAGCTCGCGGATTCGGCGAAGGCACCGTGCACCAGAATGACGATCGGCTTGGTGCGAGGTGCTGCTTGCGCTGGTCGCATGGGCGTGGTGAGCAGTGCGGCGGCTGCCGCCAGAGCGAAGACACTCGGTTTCATATGCGTTCTCCGGGTTTGTCGGTAGGGTCAGAGCAGCCAGCGCAAGCTCGCGCCTGGAGTGGCTTGGCCGACGAATTCGCCGATCAATCCAGACGTCGGCGTCGAAGACAGGAGGAGGCGCAGGCAGGCGGCTGGGCAGTGGCGGCCAGGGAGAGGCTTCGACTTATCGGCAAGGAATTCCGCATTGCCCAGAGCGTCAGCGCCAGTCCGAGAAGCGCCGGCAGCGTCACCGCCGGAAAGTCCCGCGGAATGACAGCAGGCGASCAGATTCCGACGGCAACCTCCCAAAAATGGAAGAGCGCGTGCGTGCAAAGCCAGGACGTCGCGGCTGCCCATAGTCCAACGCGACGCTCCGGCGCGAACAGCCCGAGACCGAACGCCACGCCGAGGAACATCTGGATCATCCCGATGTCGCGAATGAAGTGCTGGTTGAAGAAGCCGGTATCAGTCACGCCCGGGACCATCTCGTACCAAGCCAGCGGCGCGATAAGCATGAAAAGGCCGTTCGCGGTCAGGAAGATGCCGTTGAGCGCCACCATGATGACGACCGTTGCGGCAGCGGCGCGGCCTCGAGGGAGCATCAGCTCGCAAGTCAAGAGCGCTTTCATCAATCACCTCTCGCCGAAAGTGCGCTCATCATCGAGCACTCGCGTGATCTCGGAGCGGGATGACAGCACAGGAGTGAGGGGAATTGTTCTCGTTGAGCGCTTGGATCTCTACTGGCCCCTCCGACGTCTGCTCTCGATAGATCGCCAGACGGACCTGTACCTTGGCATAGACAAGAAAGAGCAACTGCATGCGCAGAGCTCGATCGGATCTCGGAGGATCGATTTCAAGCCGCCTGCTGCTTCAGGATCGTAGGGGAGAGGCGGCCGGAGCTGCGAGCTCGCGACGCTGCACGTCGGCATGCGAACGTTCGGCTCTGGGAGCTATGCCAAGTTCCGCTTTGGCGCACTTCTACGCTGTATAATGACGGGCGGTTTTGGCCCCGGGCTGAGCTTTGGAAGGTCCGCTTTCCGTAATTCCATTCGGCGAAGCTGCCCCCCAATGCGGCCGCCGGGAAAGGCCAATTGCGTGTAGTGGCAACAGCTACCTCGGCCAAACCATCCACCGGCTCATGGGGAGAGGTTACGCTTCAAGTGCTGAATAACACTCACACCGGACCTCTCGGTGCGGGCGGACCCCTATACCTGCCAGCGACTGCCGCCTGGCGAACCGCAGGATCACACCTAGCGATGCAGCGAGAGGTATCGCCAACAGAACGCCCACGAACCCGAACAACCATCCAAAGGCGAACAGCGCAAACATCATCCAGACCGGGTGGAGGTTGACGCGGCGGCCGATGAGGCGCAGCGAGAAGATATACTCGAAAAAGCATTTCTCCGAGCCGTAATGATAGGCTGTTTCACCAAGCGCACGATCTTCCGGATCAGCTGGACGGAAGCACTGGCAATCAAAGGCGCTCACTAATCAAGCGCATTCCCGATTACGCCGCCTGCATCGCTTCGACGACGCTCACATCGGAACTGGTGGGGATCACCCGCGTCAGGCGGAAGCCGGCCTTGGCGAGGAGCTGGCGATATTCCTCCTCCGTTCGCTCCTGGCCGCCGGGCAGCACCAGCATCACCATATCGAGCACCTTGCCGGGATGGGGCGCGTCGCCGTCGGGCAGTACCATCTCCACCAGCAGCAGCCGCCCGTCGGGCTGCATTGCCTTGCGGACATGGCCGAGGATGGTGAGGCACTGCTCCTCGCTCCAGTCGTGGATGACGTGGGACAGCACATAAGCGTCGCCGCCAGCGGGAACCTTCTCGAAGAAGTCGCCTGCCTCGATCGCCACGCGCTCCCGCACGCGCCATTCCGCCAGCAGGGCCGGCGCGTCGGCCACCACATGGGGCCGGTCGAACAGGATGCCGCGCGGCCCCTGGTACCGCGCCAGGATCGCCGCCAGCAGGTTACCGCTGGCGCCTCCTACGTCGACGACGGTGCCGAAGGCCGCAAAATCATAAGCCTCTGCGACAGCGGGCGGCTCGCGGCCATGGAAGCCGATCATCGTCTCGCTAAACATCGAGGCCTCGTCCGGATGCCGGCCGAGATAGTCGAAGACCGGCGCGCCCTGCGCCTTCTCGAATGCGGTCTTGCCGGTCTGCAGCGAATAGACGATTTCGTCGAAAGCCCCCGCGAACCAGGGGCTGCCGATGGTGAGGATGGTGGCCCGCGCCGAACCGGGCGCGCCCGTCTTCAGCGCCTGCCCCAGCTCCGTCAGGGCAAAGCGCTGGCCGTCCAGCTCGGCGAACACGCCTAGGCTGGCGAGGCAGCGCAGAAAGCGATGCAGAGAGGGCGAATGGAGCCCGAGCGGGCCGGCCAGGTCCTCGGCACTGCGAGGGCCGGTGGCCAAGTGGTCGGCCAGGTCCAGCCTCGCCGCTGCGTAGACCAGCCGCGAAACCCAAGCGGCCGTCGCCATCTGGATCAGGGTGACATGTGGGGGAAGCTCCTGCGGTACCGCCGGCGGCGCAAGGCTCGAAGCGGCGTGAGGCGTGTCGTCCATGGTACTCTCCCGAGAGGCCAACGACGGACTGCTACCGCAACCCTAGATATCACGGCCGGCCTAGCCTGGCACGACATTGATGAGGTTCAATCAGGTCTTCGGGGAGGTAGTCGAGTTCGCGTTCTGCGGGGGCTCCAGCGCGACGGGAACTACGGGCGCGCACCTTCGGCGGCCTCCAGGACGAAGTTGTGATCGCGGCATCTGGCCTGCGGATGTCCGCTTGCGGGTGGTCAGTCAAGGTCGGCTTCTGGCGCAAGCTGGTAGTTGACCCTGGTGCAAAACGGTCAAATTCGGGGCATTGCTGCTATTGATCGGTTCTCAAGTTCTCTGCACGCTGAAAGAGTGAATTGTGACTGAGCGATTTGAACGGCACCGCCAACCCTGGACCTCCGAAGAGCTTCAGAAGCTGAAATTGCTCGCCGGAAAGGGCATGGCGCTGAAGGCGATTGCGAAAGCAATGACCCGTAGCGAAGAGTCCGTAAAGGATCGCGCAAAGCTCGACGGCATCGGTATCGCCAAGCTCCGTTAGGCCATGGGCTCTAGAGTCGACATCTCGCGTCAGAACCACGGGCGTCCGCTCTCGGGACAAGCGGCGACGTCAGCTTATGGCGCGTTTCTTCACCCGACCGTTACCGGCCGCGGACCGTCTCGGCCGAAAATCAGAGTCATTGCGATCGAGAGCATCACAAACCCGAGTACGCCCTCCTGCACGCGCTGAAACCACCCGTTTTTAGCTAGCCAGCCTCTGATCTTCGACGCCCCCCCAGCAAGCGCCAAGCTAACGATGAAGCCGAGCGTTTTCGAGATCGAGGCGAGGATCAGAAGCTGGAGCCAGATCGGGCCGGTCACGGGATCAGCGAACTGGGGTAGAAAGGCCGTGATGAAGAGGAAGACCTTGGGGTTGAGYAGGTTGGTGAAGAAGCCCTGCCAAAAGATGGCCTTCGGGGAGGATGCCCTCTGCAGCGCTGTGGGATTCGGCGGTCGATAGCAACGCCAAAGCGCGCGGCCGCCGAGGTACCCAAGATAAATCGCTCCCGCGAACTTGACTGCGGCGAAGAGCAGAGGGGACTGCTGGAAAACGGCGGCCAAGCCCAGCACGACAATCGGTATCTGGACCAGTCCCGAAGCCCAACTACCCGCAACACTCAGCGCTGCGACTCGAAACCCTTGCGTCACGCCGCGCGTCAGAGTCAGCGCCATGTCCGGCCCCGGCGTCATGATGAGCGCCAGGGACGCGAAAACGAACAGGATCAACACTGAGGTTTCGGGCATCAAGGACATCCGGAGCAGGTGCGATGTGAAACTCGCCCTCGGCGAGCGAGAAGGTGAACTTGGCCGGCGTTGCGGCAATGATGCCTATCAACCGGAGAGCTCCAGTCCGGCAATTCCGACCGCCGTGACGCCCACGAAAACCAGCCGCAATGTTGTTGCTGGCTCTCCGAGAAAAAGAATGCCCACGACCAGCGATCCTAGGGCACCTATGCCGGTCCATACGGCATATGCTGTGCCAAGCGGAAGAACCACCAGCGCTTTCGCCAACATGCCGATGAATAGCGCCAGCAGGACGAGCGAGATCGCGCTCCACGCGATATCCGTGAAGCCGTTCGACCGCTTGGTTGCCACGGCCTAGGCAACGTCAGTGATCCCTGAAAGCACCAGTAGGGTCCCTCCGAGAGCCGGCGTCATGGTGCGTTCCTCAGAAACGTCTCGGCCAGACAAGCCAGGCGTTCGGCGGCGACTTTTCGTGCGTCCGAAACGCGTTCCGGCGGCGCGGCACTTGGCGCGACCGAGATGATCTCCGCACCATCGAGACCAATAAACCTGAGGGCGGCTTTCAATAGCTGCTGGAGA
>NZ_JBFUIF010000109.1:0-5148 GCF_056402015.1 Allobosea sp. P4_C6 | reverse complement strand
CAGCTACGGCCACAGGGCGTTTTCGGCCTCCGAAACGAGCGTGCCGGATCATTCGACGCCGATACTGCGGCTTCCGTGGCGATTGTGCCTGTCCCGTCGAAGTGAGAGCGCCATCATGACAAGCACCTCCAACGCCGGTGCTCCCGGAGACGAATTCGCCGCCATGTTCGCCGCTGCAGGGCTGCCTGGGTTGGCGGCGGCGACCGAAAGGACACGGGGCCGTGAACCCCGTCGTTATCTCAAGCTGACGGGCGCCCGCATCATCGATGGAACCGGTGCTCCGCCCTGGGGGCCGGCGGATCTGATCGTAGAGGACGGCCGGATCCTGGCCCTGGCCAAGACGGGCAAGGCGAAGCTGCCCGAGGCTGTTCGCCCCGAGGATGTCCTGGAGATCGACTGCTCCGGAAAGTTCCTCACGCCGGGTTTCATCGACTGCCACGCCCATATCGGCGCTCCGTTCCATGCCAGGAACGGACCGCAGCCGTCGGCCGACTACATCTATAAGCTCTGGCTCGGCCACGGGATCACCACCGTGCGCGAGACCGGCTGCTTCAACGGGCTTTCCTGGACGTTGCAGCAGAAGGCTGCCGCCGAGGAGCATCGTATCGATGCCCCCCGGATCATGGCCTATGCGCCGTTCCCGGCGACGACCGACTACGTCAAGACCCTGCATACACCGGAACAGGCGGCCGCCTGGGTCGGCGACGTAAAGGTGGCCGGTGCCGATGGCGTGAAGTTCTTCGGTGCGCCGCCGGCACTGATGAAGGCGGCGCTCGAAGAGTGCATCCGGCGCGATCTGCGAAGCTGCTGTCACCACTCCCAGCTCGCGGTCGGCCGGATGAACCCGCTCCAGACTGCAGGCTGGGGTCTCAGCAGCACCGAGCATTCCTACGGTATCCCTGAGACGCTGCTCGAAAACCAGACGCTGCAGGCCTTTCCGCCGGACTATGATTACGGCGACGAGTATCTGCGTTTCTCGGCGGCAGGCCAGACTTTCATGCAGGCGGCTCGCCCGGGTTCGCCGAAATGGGAAACGGTCCTCGGCCGTTTTCTAGAGGCTCGCCACAGCTTCGTGCCGACTTTCAACGTCTACGACGCCAACCGCGACCTGATGCGCACGCGGCGGGCCGATTGGCACGAGCGTTTCACCGATCCCACTCTATGGGCCTATTTCCAGCCCCAGCGCGGCGGGCACGGCGCCTATTGGTATCGCTGGTCGACGACGAACGAGATCGAATGGCGGGAAACGTTCCGTCTCTGGATGCGCTTCGTCAACGACTACAAGAACCTCGGCGGGCGCATCGCCGTCGGCAGCGATTCCGGCTTCATGTTCCAGACCTACGGCTTCGGATATGTCCGGGAGCTGGAGCTTCTGCAGGAGGCCGGGTTCACCCCGCTCGAGGTTCTGCGTTCCGCCACCACCTGTGGCGCCGAGTTGCTGGGCATCGAGCAGGATACCGGCACGCTCGAGATCGGAAAGCGGGCCGATATCCTGATCCACCGCAGCAACCCGCTGAATGATTTCAAGCTGCTCTACGGCACCGGCACGATGCGCCTGAACGACGCGACGAAGTCGGTCGATTGGGACCGGAGCCTTGAGACCGTGATCAAGGGGGGGCTACTGTACGACCCAGCCGAGCTCCTTGCGGATGTCGAGGCGATGGTTTCGGCAGCCAGGCTGGGGGCGTGATGGATCGCCCTGTCCCAATGACGGACCGACCGGAGTTCATCGTGCTGACGGGCCCTTTGGGATCCGGCAAGACGACGCTGCTCTCGGACCATCTCTCCTTCGCCGACACCTCCGACACAGGCGTTCTCGTCAACGATGCGGGCGTGGTCAACATCGATGGGGCGGTCATCGCTGCCGACCATCGAAACCTTGCGCTCGCCACGCTCGACGGTGGCTGTGTCTGCTGTTCCCTCGGCAATGATTTGCAGGAGGGGATCGATGCCTTGCTGCTGGCCCGGGCGGAGCGGCGCCTGGGACCTCCGCGGCGCATCATTCTGGAAACGAGCGGCCTCGCCGAACCCGCCCCGATCGTTCGGTCGCTGCGCGCGATCCGGCAGGTCGGGTTCGATGTCCGCATCGTCGCAACCTTCGACGCGTCGGCACCATTCGTCGGCGACAGCTTCCTTCCGCACTACGCATCGCAACTCGCGGCCGCGCAGACGATCGTGATGACCAAGCTCGATCGACTTTCCCGGCAGGAGTGGGCTTGCTGYGCTGCCGAAGCTCAAAGCTTCAATCCCTTGGCGGCGCAAGTCCTGATGGATCAGCCTCGCGAGCGGGCCCTTTCGGCATTCTCGACGCACGGCGACCCCTCCGTTCCCGGGGTAGCTCGCTTCTCAGCGATTGCAGCCTCGGCCTCGCGCATCACGGTAGCCTTCGCGGAATGGAATCCGAATGCATCCTGGAGCTCGATCTCCGAATGGATCGAGAACCTGAGCGGTTTCTTCGGAAGCCGTCTCCTCCGCTTGAAGGGCCTCGTCAGGCCCGAAGGCCATCCGGATCCTGTGCTCATCAATGGCGTCGGCGATGCGTTCTCCCCTCCCCGCCGGATGCGGGTGAAGGACGATGTCGGCCTCGGGCTGATGCTGATCCTGCGCGACATCACAGCCGACGAGCTCTCCCAGCCCTTCTGTGGCGAGAACCTGCCGATGGTGAGGTTTCGATGATCGCGCACGACGACATCCGGGCCTTTCTTGACGTGTCGACAGGAGCGGCAGATGCCTCTGTTTCACCGGCTGCATTCGGCAAGAGCTGCGGATTGTTGCTGTGGGTTTTCCCGCAATTGCGGCGCGAGGCGCGGCACAATGAGGGCGCGCGGGAGATGCCGACCGGGCCGCTGGCACCTCATCGATCGCCATGCCGTTGCCCATAGGCGCCGACCATCGTTTCGCTCCCTCGAAGACAGGACAAGACCGATGAAACTGACGGACTTCAAAGCTCTTACTTTCGACTGCTACGGAACGCTGATCGATTGGGAAACGGGCATGTTCGAGGGGCTCAAGCCGCTCACCAGCCGGCTCGCGAATCCGCTCACACGCGATCAGGTGCTGGAAGCGCACGCTCGCCACGAGTCGTCGCAGCAGTTGCAGACGCCGGCGAAGAATTATCGCGACCTCCTGCCGATCGTTTACAAGCGACTGGCCGAGGAGTGGGGCCTCGCCGTGAAATGGGACGAGTGCGTTGCGTATGGGCAGTCGGTCAAGAATTGGCCCGCATTCACCGACTCTGYGGGAGCCCTCCAGTACCTCAAGCGCCATTACAAGCTCGTGATCCTGTCGAACGTGGACGATGAGAGCTTCGCCGCGAGCAACGATAAGCTCCAGGTCGACTTCGATGCGATCTACACGGCTGAGGATATCGGCTCCTACAAGCCGTCCGATCGCAACTTCGAGTACATGCTCAAGAAGCTGGAGACGCTCGGTATCCAGAAGCACGAGATCCTGCACACCGCCGAGAGCATGTTCCACGACCACGGACCGGCAAACAGACATGGTCTGGCGTCCTGTTGGATCTACCGCCGCTACGACCAGGACGGGTTCGGCGCGACGATGCATCCCGGCGACATGCCGAAATACGACTTCCGCTTCAACAGCATGGCCGATCTCGCGAAGGCGCATCAGGAAGCGCTTCGCGGCTGAACATGAGGGAATAGCGCGGCAATGGCGGGCGCACCGAGACTTGATCGCATCGACATCAATATTCTCGCGCAGCTCCAGCAGAACGCCAGGTTGACGAATGTCGACCTGGCGGACGCGGTGGGGCTGTCCCCAAGCCCCTGCCTTGCCCGGCTGCGACGGCTGGAGGAAGCCGGCTACGTCGTGAGTTACAATGCCCGCCTCCAACTGGCGAAGCTTATCGACCACATTACCGTCTTCACCGAAGTGACGCTCAACGATCACCGCCGCGAGGACTTCATCAAGTTCGAGGTCGAGATCAAGCGATACGAGGCACTCCAAGAGTGTCACCTGGTGAGCGGTGGGTACGACTATCTGCTTAAGTTCGTGACCAAGAACGTCGCGAGATACCAGGAGCTCATGGAGGGCATACTGGAGCGCAATATCGGCATGGAGAAGTACTTCAGCTACATCGTGATCAAGACGATCGTCGATAAGGGTCACGTGCCGGTGAAGTACATTCTCGGCTGACAGGCACGCTGCTCCGCTATCGATCGATTCCGTCATGCGGTCTCGAAGATCACGGACGGCCCGGGACGCACGCCTCCCGACAACCGGTTTTGCCTGGCAGGTCCTGGCCCGGTTCCAAATGCAACCTCAGGAAGATTTCTGACACCATGGATGCCATAGCTCGGGTGCTCTCCAAGCTGCCGCAGGACATCGTTACCTGCGACCAGGACATCGTTGCCGCCTACACGACCGACTTCCGGCGGCTTTATACGGGCAGTGCCCGGGCATTGCTGAGGCCCCGGGACACCGCGGAAGTCCAGGCGATCGTCCGCGCCTGTGCCGAAGCGCGTGTTCCACTCGTCCCCCAAGGCGGCAACACCAGCTACTGCACCGCGGCCACTCCGAGTCGCAGCGGGGACGAACTCATCGTCAGCCTCGAACGCATGAACCGTGTGCGCGATCTCGACCCGGGCAACCTTTCGGTGACGGCGGATGCAGGGATCGTCCTCAGCGAGCTTCAGCGGGCGGCCGACGATGCGGGTTTGTTGCTGCCGCTCTCGCTCGGCTCACAGCAGTCCTGCCGGATCGGCGGCAACTTGTCGACGAACGCGGGCGGCGTTTCGGTCCTTCGCTACGGCATGGCCCGGGACTTGGTTCTCGGGCTTGAAGTGGTGCTCCCCGATGGCGCGCTCTACAGCGAGCTCAGCCCGCTGCGAAAGAACAACTCGGGTTACGACGTGAAGCAGCTCTTCATCGGCGCGGAGGGCACGCTCGGCATCATCACGGGCGCTTCGCTTAAACTGACCAGGAAGCCTCAGCAGACGATAACCGCGTTCCTTGCGATCAGGCATATCGAGGATCTGAGCGGGATTCTCGATGCCGCCCAGCGCGAAACAGGCGAAGCGATCACCTCCTTCGAATATGTCTCGGAGACGTCGTTGCAGCTTCTGCTGGCCTCGCGGCCCGACTTTCGTCGGCCCCTCGCCGACCGGGCCGATCACTACGTCCTCATGG
>NZ_JBFUIF010000108.1:0-5167 GCF_056402015.1 Allobosea sp. P4_C6 | reverse complement strand
CGCAAGAACAGCTCTTGGCGCGACTTGTTCCTTTCGGTGCTGATTTGAACGATTTCGTAGATCCGCGGGGGACCCTCGCTGGCTCTCCTTAGCTGGTGGCGCCCTTTTTGTTTCGAGACTGTCTCCGCCCGCTGGCTTTTTGCCGCGGGCTTTCTCGTTTGGATCAAATCTTGCAACCGGGGCCGGGATTGCCTCAGGTTCGGTCGCGGCGGAGGAAGCAGCCATACCCTTCTCATCGATGAACGACCCCGTTGATCTGGCTCGGGCGCAGGCGGCTTTGGAGACGGCGTGGAACGAAATCAGGCCTACAGTTGCCGCTGAGGATGCTGCGAAGGAGCGGGCGAAGCTGGCCTATATCGTGGCGGGCCTGGTTGCCGTTGTGGAAGACAGGAAGAATCTGCGGAAACGCGTCGTTGAGCGATACCAACAAACATCACTCGCTTAGAGATCGGTTTGGCGCTCTCCAGAAGGCGCTTGGCGGGCGAGGCGGCAAGCGCTCGGCAGCGAGCGCGATGCTCTATGCCTTCGACCTGCTTTATCTCAACGGCCACGACCTCCGTTCACTCAGCCTCGATGAGCGCCGGGCGATGTGGGAGGATGGTCTCGTCTCCCAGCCGCACGGCTCGATCCGGCTCAGCCAGGAGATCAACACGGAGGGCGCTCCGTTTCTCAAGCTCGCCTGCGAGCTGGGCCTTGAGGCATCATGGCCAAACGCCGATCGGCCCCTTATCGATCAGGACGGGGCGGCGAATGGCTCAAGATCAAGTGCGTCCAGTCTCCATCATCGGATACGAACCCTCGACCGCGGCACTCGGCGGGATTGGCCGGCTGCTGCTGGCCGCTCGCAAAGCCGGCAAGCTGGTCTATGTCGGCAGCGTCGGCACCGGCTTCAGCCACACCAGCGCGACGGCAGTGCGCAAGCAGATGGACGAACTCGTTATCCTGAAGCCGGCGATCAGCCGGAGTGGGCGTCGCCAGGCCTATCGCTGGTTAAAGCCGGCGCTGGTGGCGGAAGTCGAGTTCCGTGCGTGGACCGACGACCTCAAGCTTCGACACGCGTCGTTCAAGGGCCTGCGCGAGGATGCCGATGTCGCTGAGGTCTTCGAGCTGACCTAAATCCTGATGCGGCCTGCCCACGTCCTCAGCCTGGCTCGGCCTATTTTTGCGGAGGTACCGGTCCTTCAGCCAGCGTGTCTTCGCCAAAWCCGCACGATGGCGCGTCGTCGATTTCGCATCTGCCGATCACGAGCAGGGCGCCGTCAGGGCCGCGCACGGAGTAATGCTGCTCACCATTACAGTTCGGCAAAAGCTGAATCATCTCGAAAGGGCCAGGCGGAGCGCACCGGCAAAGTTGCGCTGGAGATCGACAAAATCCCCCAGTTGATACTCCGCCCCGATCACGATTTTTCGCGCTGTGGCCTCAGACTTAGTCGGACGCACTCCGGCCCRGCGCCGTTTCAGGGAGGGCCATCGCCACGCATCGTGGCGAGCGAATCCTCGTAGACCTTCACGGCGTCGGCGATTGCCGCCATCTCGTTCCCTTGCCGCCGTTGGTGAAGCCCATGAGTTCCTGCGCGCGATCGAGGGCGGCGCGCAGTTCCTCTTCGTTGCGGATCATCAATCGGCTCATGGGTGCTTAAGGGGCTCAGTAGCGCTTCGTTCCCAGCCCCTGCACCCGGTATAACCGTCGCGCCGATGGTGACGCCTTATCTACATTTTGTAGACGGCGACGTTTGCCCGGCCTAACCTCGATTTGCCGAGACTCGGCAGGAACGCCACCGCTGCACAGCCTCCCAGCCAAGCCTCAGCGGTGGCGTTTTGCTGTGTGCCTCCCGCCGCATGGGAGCCACCGCCAAGCGCCTTTAGAACATGATCGGCATCATTGAGCCGACCGCGCAATTGCAGCGCAATCCGCGCGCTGCATTGGTGTTAGAGCGCGTTGCGTCCGCTGCTTGTTGCTTTGCGCCAAAAGGTTGCTTGCCCCTGCTCCGGGGGGATTTATCGACGCGCGCTGCCTCGCCCCATAGCCTGTGCCGTGCTCAGGTTATGATTGCGAAGCGGGCCGGGGGCGGTTGGCAACCTTGTTATTCCTTGTCAGACGCGATGCAGTCTTCTCTCGCACCGCTCCGCCCCGCTGCCTGCTCCGCACACTCCCTTACCCATGGAGTGCTCCGTTGCCCCGACCGCTCCCTTCACACGAGAGGGGTCACAGGACCGATCCCGGCTCTTTCGGCCAGTCCTTATGCGCCTGCGCCACGATCTCATCCGCGATACTCCGCGCATGGCGAAGCGCCTGTGCGGCTATGACCTCGATGACAAGGGGCCAATCCTCCTGGCGAGCGCCCGAGGCCACGACTTGCCCGATCAAAACCTCAAGCGTCATCGCGATTTCAAGCGTGGTTTTGCCCAGGTGCGGCAGCGCCGCTTGGGCGCGTTCTAGGGCGCGCTCGTGTTCGATTTCTTCCGGGGTCATTGGGCCGCCTCCTCTACCGGAGTGATTAGCCAGAGCATCTCGTTTACACCGAGAGTGTCAGATCCGGGATTCGCGCAACGGATGTTATGGAACATGCCGAGGGCGCAGACTTGGCTTTTGTGCCGCACTCATTCAATGGTTGCGTGATTCATCATTGAATGATCGGAGCCGCAATGCCGAGTTTCGACCAGATCCCCGAAAATGATCGACAGCCGCGCCGTGCGCAATCTGGTCGMGGCMCAGGCGGTTCGGGGGGCGACCGTGMTCGGCCGACCGGGSGGCTGGGCCGTGCTGGTGCGCTATGGTGCGCTTGAGCGGGCGGTSGCCTCGACGCGCCGGCAGTTGCGGATCTGGCGCCACCTCMACAGCGCCGCCGCCTTCGTCCAGCAGGAACTCGGCCTTGCCCRCTTCGATGTCGATGCCAGCGGCCACGACCCGGCGGGTGGCTACCGTCGACCCGATCAGGCCGAGCGCCTGAGGCACCAGCGCGAGGTGGCCGAGCGTGCGCTCTGGTTTTGGGCTTCCTCCGGGTGACCTCCGGCCTTTGTCCGGGTGGTCGGTCAGAGGCTGGGTCGGCCCAGGCGATGAGCGTCCATTTTGGACAGCGGCCGGCCGGGGTTCAATTGGAGAAAGTTGTGACCTTCACGACCTTGCCGATGGCGTCGTAGGTGGTCCATTCCCCGACCTGTTTTCCGCTCTTGAAGTGGCCTGAGCGCAATTTGCTACCATCCAGCCTGAACCACTCCCAGTACCCTTCAAGCTCACCGTCCATCATGCGGCCCTTGGCTTTGACGCTCCCGTCCTTGTGGCGGTCAATTCTTTCTCGCATGCCTTCCCGCCTCCGATAGCAAACAGCCCGGCCGATGCGCCGGGCTGTTTTCTATTCATTCGCCTCCCGAATTGAAGGCCGAGCTTCGACGCCAGGCGCTGGGCCACAGGTCGTGACAGGATTAAACTCGAAAGCTGCCGACAGCAGTTCAGACGATTGTGCTCACCCTAATCAATCAAGTCATCATCCCATGGCGTTTGCCCATGGCAAGCTCGCCGGCTCTCTCTGAAATCGCACCGACGCGGTCGGCGACCGCGAGTCCAACCTGACGCTGAGCCAGAAGCGGGCCGATGCGGTTTGCGACGCTCTGATCACCACACTCGGCATCGCCCCGCCGGGATTGTCTAGTCGGCCTCGTCGAAGAGCAGGGGAACCAATAATGGGTATGGCTGTTGCGCATCCGCACTAGTGGTCAAACTTCTTTCACCCATAGTTAGATTGATCCCAACGAGGGGCGAGGACGAATCAATGAAAAAGTTTCTGGTGTTGACCGTATCTGTTGCGCTGATGGGCGTCGGAGGATGTGCTGCGATCGGCAAGGGCAAAGGCAAAGCCCCRCCGCCRGTTTCTGCTCCGATCGTTACGAAGGGSTAGCACATCTCGATAGAAAACGGCCGATCAAATCGGCCGTTTTCTTACTCTGAATTGAGTTCCTCTGGTACTTCAAARACACGGCKGCSKCGATAGCTGTGCCGCGGCGGCTTCTTGYGGAGCGGAGTTATGCGATGYGGTKTRGTCTRAACCATCGAGCGCYCTCTTGGGCTTTCATAGTTTGCGCTGTGGGACTTTTTTGCGGGTTTGGGCCGCGACCAACCCATGCACGAGATCGTGCTGCGCTCTCTCCCGGCCACGAGGTGGCCGCCGCGCTGAACTCAGCCGGCAAGGGACAACATCACACATCTCGACGAGAAGCTGACCAGCGAGCCGGGCAGTATTTCGTGGAGTTCCGGTCGCGCTACGCCCTCAGCTATGGCCATACCTTTCTYGTYCATGGCCGGTTGAACGCCAGAGGCGAGGTAGGTCAGGTCACGGCGGACCAGGTCGCCGGATTACACCCGGCAGGAGAAGGTCCGCAACTTTGGTCCGTCGGGCATGTTGTTCCTGTTCCATCTGAAACGGGCCCCAGCGACGGCGACCTGGAAGATGAATACATCTCGGCGCGCTTCAGGGTCGTCATGGACGAGGCTCAGTACCGTCGCGTTGCAGCGTATATTAGAGACAAGCAAGAGACCTCCCCGATGTGGCATGCCGTTCTCAATAACTGCAACAGGTGGGTCGGGGAGGTCGCGCAGTTCATGGGACTGGAGGCGCCTAGCAACACGCTGCTCTATCCGGCCGACTACATCGCCAGTCTTCGGGCTCTCAACAATGGAAAGGTCAAGGAGGTCGAATTCACCTCCGACCGCGTTCAATAACGAGAGCCTTTTTCGCTTTCACGCGCTTGCTGGGTCGTCCCCGACGGGCGGCTAGCAAACCGAACTCACCCAGCAATCAGCGCAGAACGAGAACTGGGGTTCCGACCGCAACGCAAAATACGCAGGTGCTGCAGCCAGTGTGCGGATTAATACCGCGAACGTCGTGGGTCGGAAAACCTCAGTTCGGGTGCCCCGATGAATTCCATTGCAGCGACTGACTCTTGAAGGAACCGGGGGACATAAGGGGCGTCCCTCCTTCGACGTTTCCTCCCTAGACTTGTGCGCATCATCCTTCGGTTGGCGGCGCCCTTTTTGCATGGAAACCTACTGTGAGCTGCGGCTGCGGAAAGGCGTCCAAATTGGCGAGTATTCATCTCGGTTTTGCCGCGGCGCTTGGAGTGGTCGCTTGGCTCATCTTCGATGTGTTTACGGGACTGTTGACCTCTTCGC
>NZ_JBFUIF010000107.1:0-5221 GCF_056402015.1 Allobosea sp. P4_C6 | reverse complement strand
GGCCCGATATGCCCCCTGAGATGGAGGGCGATCTAGAAGGCGTCGTGCGCATCCTCGCCGAGAACCGTTGGCCCTGGCGCCTGCACGCGACCTATGACGAAACAATTTCGCGCGCCCTTGATGTCTTCGAGAAGGTCGACAAGGACATTCCCCTCAAGGGGCTGAACTGGTTCTTCGACCATGCCGAGACGATTTCGGAGCGCTCGATCGACCGCATCGCCGCTCTCGGCGGCGGCGTCGCGGTGCAGCACCGCATGGCCTATCAGGGCGAGTATTTCGTAGAACGCTACGGCGCGAAGGCGGCCGAGGCGACCCCGCCGGTGGCGCGCATGATAGAAAAGGGTATCAAGACTTCCGCGGGCACCGACGCCACCCGCGTCGCCTCCTATAACCCTTGGGTCGCGCTCGCCTGGCTCGCCACGGGCAAGACCGTCGGCGGCTTGCGCGTCACGCCGCAGCGCAATTGCCTCGATCGCGAGACGGCGCTCAGGATGATGACCGAGAAGGTCACCTGGTTCTCCAATGAGGAGGGTAAGAAAGGCCAGATCGCGGTCGGCCAGTTTGCTGATCTGATCGTGCCCGATCGCGATTTCTTCGCCTGTCCGGAGGACGAGATCGCGCATATCTCCGCGGATCTTACGGTGGTCGGTGGCAAGGTCGTCTATGGCGCCCGCGATTTCGCTTCCTTCGAAGAGAGCGCCCCCCCACCGGCGATGCCCGACTGGTCACCGGTCCGAACCTTCAAAGGATACGCCGCCTGGGGCGAGCCCGATGGCGCCGGCAAGAACTCGTTGCGCCGCGCCGCCATGACCAATTGCCGCTGTGCCAGCGCCTGCAACGTCCATGGCCACGACCATACCGGCGCCTGGTCGAGCGCGCTGCCGGCCTCCGACTATCGTTCCTTCTGGGGAGCGCTCGGCTGCGCCTGCTGGGCGGTGTGACATGGCCAGGAACGGCGCCTCTCCGCCGGCCGGCGCCTTGCGCTGGTTCGCGCTGCTGTTGCTCTGTGCCGCCTATATCCAGGGGCCAGTGACCAAGATCCTCGATTTTGAGGGTGCGCTAGCCGAGATGACCCATTTCGGCTTAACGCCGGCACCGCTCTTCGCCGTCGGCATCATTGTCTTCGAGCTTGCGATGACTGCTCTGATCCTGATCGGACGCTGGCGCTGGCTGGCTGCGCTGGCGCTCGCCGGGTTCACGCTGGCCGCGACCTTCATCGCCATTCGCTTCTGGGAGATGTCGGCCGGCCAGGGAAGGGCGATGGCGATGAATGGCTTCTTCGAACATCTCGGCTTGGTCGGCGGCTTCATCGTGGTCGCGCTCGACGACCGATCGCGGCGCAAGGGAGACACGTAGTGAATACTTCCACGACGCCGGCACCTCCGTCCGGCTTCGCGCCGCTGCGCCAAACCGTCTTCGCCGTGCTCTGGGCGGCGACCATCATTGGCAATATCGGCTCCTTCATGCGCGATGTCGCCAGCGCCTGGCTAGTGACGGACCTCTCCGGTGCGCCGGCCGCAGTGGCGCTCGTTCAGGCGGCGGCGACGCTCCCGGTCTTCCTGCTCGCCATCCCCGCCGGCGTGCTCTCGGACATCCTCGACCGCCGCAGGTTCCTGATCGCGGTCCAGCTCCTGCTCGGCTGCGTCAGCCTGTCGCTGATGGCGTTGGCGAGCCTGGGCCAGCTCAGCGTGCCGGCCCTGGTCGGCCTGACTTTCGTCGGCGGCGTCGGCGCGGCGTTGATGGCGCCGACCTGGCAGGCGATTGTGCCTGAGCTTGTCGGCAAGGCCGATCTCAAGAGCGCGGTGGCGCTGAATTCGCTCGGCATCAACATCTCGCGCGCCATCGGCCCGGCGCTGGGCGGGCTGATCCTCGCCGCCTTCGGCGCCGGCGTGACCTACGGCGCCGACGTGCTGAGCTACGTCATTGTCATCGGCGCGCTTTTCTGGTGGCGCCGCCCTATAGGCGCCGACGATGCGCTAAGCGAGCAGTTCGCCGGTGCCTTCCGGGCCGGCCTCCGCTATGCCCGGGCGAGCCGCGAGCTGCACGTCGTGCTGCTGCGTGCGGCGATCTTCTTCGGCTGCGCCAGCGCCGTCTGGGCACTGCTGCCGCTGGTCGCGCGCAACCTACTCGGTGGCGGGGCTGGCTTCTACGGCGTGCTGCTCGGCGCGGTCGGCGCGGGTGCAATCGGCGGCGCTATCCTGCTACCACGTCTGCGCGCCGGCCTCGATGCCGAAAGGCTTCTGCTGTTCTCGGCCGTCTTGACTGCGGCGGTCATGGCCGTGCTAACGCTCGCGCCGCCGCAATGGCTCGCGATCGTCGTCCTTCTGCTGCTCGGCGCCGCCTGGATCGTGGCGCTGACGACGCTCAACGGCGTCGCCCAGGCGATCCTACCGAACTGGGTGCGCGGCCGCGCGCTTGCAGTCTATCTCACTGTGTTCAATGGCGCGATGACCGCGGGCACCCTTGGATGGGGTGCGGTGGCGGAAGCCGCCGGCATCCGCGTCACGCTGTTGATTGGAGCAGCCGCACTGCTTGTGACCGGCCTGATTATGCAGCGGATCAAGCTGCCGGCCGGCGAAGCCGACCTCGCGCCCTCCAACCACTGGCCAGAGCCGCTCGTCGCCGCCGAGGTCGCCAACGACCGCGGACCTGTCCTGATCCTGATAGAGTACCGCGTGCCGGCGGCCGATCGCGAGGTGTTCCTACGCGCGATCAACGCGCTCTCGGTCGAGCGGCGTCGCGACGGCGCTTACGGCTGGGGCATCACCGAGGACACGGCAGATCYGGAGGGGCTGGTCRAATGGTTCATGGTCTCGTCTTGGGCCGAGCATCTTCGCCAGCACCGCCGGGTGTCCAAGTCCGATGCCGATGTGCAAAGCGAGGTCAGGCGCTTCCATGTCGGGAAGGAGGGGCCGGTCGTGCGACACTTCCTGCATATCCATCCGCTGCCTGGCCTTGCAGGCGCGGGGGAGGGAGCCAAGGCGTGAATGGCGGCGCGCGATCGCTTCCCTGGCAGGCCTCTGGCTGGCCTCGGCACGAGGCGAAGACCCGGGCAAAAAACGGCGGCCCTGCCGGAGCCGCCGCCTTACGCGCAGCTGCAGCAGAACCCGGACTATTCCTATTTCGCCGATCCTCATGTGCAGGCGCGATTCGCAGCCGCCATGCGCATCAGAGCGACAATTCCCACCGCGGATCTGCAAGCTGCGCTGCAGGGCGAGCAGGGTAACTGACCCATTCTGCTACGCATCGTCAGGCCGTCCACACGTTCACCTAGAGGAGAGTAACATGTCCAAGTACCTGGAAGTCCTGACCCCGAAGAACTGCCAAATGATCTTCATCGACCAGCAGCCGCAGATGGCGTTCGGCGTGCAGTCGATCGACCGGCAGGTGTTGAAGAACAACGTCGTGGGCCTCGCCAAGGCGGCGAAGACGTTCAACATCCCAACGACAATCACCACGGTCGAAACGACCAGCTTCTCCGGGCACACCTATCCCGAGCTGCTGGCCGTGTTCCCCCAGAACAAGATCCTCGAGCGCACCTCGATGAACTCATGGGACGACCAGAACGTGCGCGATGCGCTCGCCGCTAACAACCGCAAGAAAGTCGTTGTCTCCGGCCTGTGGACCGAGGTCTGCAACACCACCTTCGCGCTCTGCGCCATGTTGGAAGGCGCCTACGAGATTTATATGGTTGCGGACGCCTCCGGCGGTACCTCCGGCGATGCGCATAGATACGCCATGGACCGGATGGTCCAGGCCGGCGTCGTACCGGTGACCTGGCAGCAGGTGCTCCTGGAATGGCAGCGCGACTGGGCCCATCGCGAGACCTATGACGCCGTCATGGCCATCGTGAAAGAACATTCCGGCGCCTACGGCATGGGCGTCGACTACGCCTATACCATGGTCCACAAGGCACCCGAGCGCGTCGCGCATGGCGAGCGCATCGGTCCGCGCCCGGCAGATATTTAATCCTTTTCCGGGGACGCAGCGGATTCTTTCCGCTGCGTCCCCCAGCCATCGGGCAATTGCGCAAACAAAATTCCCGTCACTGCGGATCGACTGGAGCGAAGCGAAAAGCAACGGCCTTCAGCGAAAGCCGTCGATTCTCACGACGGCTGGTTCCCACGATTGAGTTATGACGGGCGGCTTTTATGACCCGCTAGCGCATCCCAACGGATTCGGTCGCGCTATCCGGCAAAGCGTCGGACGCGTGGCACAGAACATTAGTTGGCGCGCCGTCAACGGGGTCGACGCGTACGCCGGTGGCCCGCCTGGCTCGGCCGAATGAATCGTCGGCGGTGGCATCCTTGCTCTCAGCATCGTCATCGTGGTGCCTGTGGCTCTAAAGGTCGGAACTCAACAACAATGGTCTGCGTTTACTCGCGTCGGGKCAGTCAGTGTATGATTTCGGGAGTTGCTTTCCGACCTTCGCAGCGAGAATAGGAGGGTGTGATGAGGAAACTCGCAACGCTCGCCACTGCCGGTTTGATCGTCTTGGGCAGTGTGGGAACAGCCGGAGCGTATTATCGGCGTGCAGGCTGGGGCTACTATAATCATGGYGGGAACGGCGGGGCCGTCGCCGCCGGGATCGTCGGCGGCGCTTTGCTCGGGGGGCTAATCGCATCGGCGGCTCGCCCGGCCTATGGCTACGGATATCCCGCCTATGGCTACGGATATGGATATCCGGCCTATTATGGCCCACGCCACTACTATGCCCGTCCCGTCTATTACCGTCCGCGCTATTACGGGTGGAACCGGGGTTATTACCGCCCGCACTATTACTGGTGAAGTCGCTCTTGCTGGAGGTTTCGAGCACTGGGATTATTCGTAATCCGGCCGGGTTGAGCGACTGCGTCCCGACCAAGGAACCCTTTGCATCAGATATCGATGGACGTGAGCAGCTCATTCGTTTGGAGAGCGCTGTACCGATATTTGTGCCCAAGCTCGGTTGTGATGCACTCCTAATCATCGGCAATCGCGACTGAATGAGCGCCCTACCCACATCTCGGCGCCGTCCAAGCCAATTGATAACAAGGCGATGAGATCGTGGATCGCTTCTACAGTTATCCGTTGCAAGTCGCTCCGTTGCTCCAGCGAGCGTAGTGTTAGCCGAACCAAGTTTGCCCTCTGTTAGGGCGCTATAACGGTGGCCTCGTTCAGTCGCAAAGCCTGACATTTCGAGCGACGCTCGCCATTGGCCTTCCGCTTGACTCCTCTGGAG
>NZ_JBFUIF010000106.1:0-5301 GCF_056402015.1 Allobosea sp. P4_C6 | reverse complement strand
GTTCTGGTTCATGACCGATTCTCGTCGCTTCGACGTTGCGGCCGGAAGCTACCGCGCTCAGGGGCAGGAAACCTCTGCTGCCAACACCAACCGCCGCTCGGCTTGAGAGGACGCACGATGACGATTCACGCACAGGCGTCCAAATTGGACATGGACAAGTTTGCCAAGGTCCATCGGCTCATGAGCCAAGGCGCGACGGAGGGTGAGCGGCATGCTGCTCGCACTCGTGCTGAAGCCATGGCAGTTCGAGCTGGGATGACGCTCAAGCAGGCTGTGTCCAAGATGGACAGCAAGCCGAAGTCGCAGGCATTCGCCGCACAGCCCTCATCAGACTGGCGCGATATCTTTCGGGGATTCGACGACTGGTGCGAAGACCGTGAGCCTGGATACAAAGCGAGGAAAGCGAAGGACGCGGAAATTGCGGCAGCACGTCGCAAAATCGACATCGCCGGCATTCTGGCGCGCTATGGCTCCGAAGACGCGGTTTTCGCTGAGACCGAACGCGAAGCGTCGTTGCGCGAGGCTCTGGCTTCATTGGCGGACTATGCCGAGCTACACGCGGGCGGCGGTTCCTACATTAAGGGCTATGCTGGTTGGACGGTTGGCGAGCCTACGGCCCGTCTCTGGGAGGCGTTGCGAGGCGCATTCCCTTTCCCGACGACACTCGCTGCTGTCTGGGAGGAATACTGCGACTGGCTTCAGCTCGATGACGACCGCGCCACGATGGATGAGCATTGGGACACGCCCCGCCACATCAGGGCGAGAAAGGACGGGCTAGAGCATCTGTTGGACACGATGTCCGACCCAACCGTTGAGGGCGTACGAACCCGCCTGCGGTGGCTATCGCGGGTTTCCATTATGGAAGTAACGCGGGGCATCAAAGAAGACCGAAACCTTGCCGATTGTCTCTCGCTCGACTTCGCCGCCCTATCCCGCCAATTCGAGAAGGCTGCTCAAAATGGACAGGGCAACAATAAGAGTGAGGGCAGCCATACCGCTGCTGCCGCCGAGCGCGGCGTTGATAAATCCCACCTTCGCCGCACCAATGCCGACAAACAGCGCGACGTGCTGTCTATGTTGGACACTGATCCCGAGATGACCGACCGGGCGATTGCCCGGAGGTGCGGCGTCAGTCCACAGACTGTCAGCAACTGGCGCAAGCGGAGGGCCGCGGCATGAGCGTGGTCGAATTTCCCCAACGCCGCATTGTGCGCCGTCCTCGCAATCCGGCCGATCATATCGCGGTCGCCAGCCGCCACGATCTGAAGCACGAGCTGGACGGCATGAGATCCATGCTCGGGCTCATGTGGGGCGCGGCAGCGCTGGCGAAGATCAAGCGCATAGAGTGCAACAGCAAGGCGTCTCCTGCCTTCAATGTCTGGCTGCGGCAGGAGGGAGAGCATAGCACCGCCGGTATCGCTCACAGCGTCGCGGCGGCGGCGTGCCGCGTATTCGGCGGCCACAATGGCATCGCTGTTTATGGCTCGGACGGCGAATCCGTCTCACTCGATCCAGAGTGGCCAAGACCAGCAGCGTAAAACTCCCCGCAACTCTCGAGCCGGCCGCTGGGAAGCTTTTCGCTCGCGTTAAGCCCTTGCCGGGCCGACCAATGCTTTGAGCAGTTCCTCGCGCGTCGGCGTGGTCAAGCTTAGCTGGACCCAAAGCTTTAAGGGAGCGACTTTATCGATTTGAGCCACCAATGCCATGCGTTCCTGCGGTACTGCCGGAACGATGCACCCATCGCTTCCTAAACGGCCTGTTCCATGAATGTAAAAGCCTCCAGGGAAAGAGTAACCGCGGGTCTTGGTCTTTAAATGCGCTGTTTGCGATACCAGCTTATTGGATATTCCGAGGGTAGGATTTTTTTCACTTCGCTGAACTGTATAAACTCCTGGAGGTATAGGTCCGCCACGCTGTCCAAATGATTTAGATATTTCTTTTACACGATAATCAAAAGTAGCCTCCGAATGGTCATCTCTTCCGGCGATACTTCCTCTTCCTCCGCCGGAAAACGCCTTTATATCAAATTTCTTGCCGTTTACGATGCCGTAAAGGCGCTGCTGGCCAATCAAATACACGAGATAGTGGCTGGGAGAGGACGATTGGCCCATAAATTTCTCCATAGAAGGTATTTCATCTTTCGACATTCCCCAGAGTAAATTACTCCGATAACCATCCGCAAGCCATCGTCATCAGGCCCGGTCCCGGATATGTCGGCTATGGCGAGTGGATAAGAAAATGCATCTTGCATTGCGCAATAAGGGTAAAAATCGGAACAGGACGTGGCAAGAGGAGCGTGAGATCCGATTATGATTACGCGAAATCCAATAGTGCTGGCCCTCCTAGCGGCGACAGCATCCCTGGCTCACGCCCAAAACATAAGCCTGAACGACCTCGAAGGACATTCGATATCCATCGAATATGTTGAGGGCATCTCTCAATCCGGAAGTACACAGGTGCCATATTTTTGGAGAGACAAAATCTACATATCGACAAAAGGTCGTCTATTCCACTCCAGTAAACAGCAAAGTTTCTTACGCCCTAGCGACTACAACCARGAYACGGTATCTGGTGTGGTGGGATCCGACTTAAACCAAACCGGTCARTTTCGATGGGGCGAACAGGSTCTGGTACGGGAATGGATCAGRAGCCGCACTCGATTTCGATAMTCTATYCTRATCAATAGATCTCGCGASGGCTATACMTGTCGAGCCKCWATAGAACGRTWCGGCATAGGCGTAGAAAGCCRCTTAATACGACAGAGYTGCCGGGTTACGAAWGGCAATATCCATTCATCATCGCTCGGAATTTCCTATTTTTGCTCGGSWTGGCGCYCTARAAWGCCWKAAATAWYTYCGGGCGGCWGCCGTRAGCCCTGGTRCKCCTAAGRCAAAATCKGTGATGGCKATGCCTCGCCGAGAAGGAAATGTATCKTAGGGAAGGCCGTCATGATTGAGGGGCGCCGGATGCAACTGCTACTTCGCCTGCTGTTGATCCCATTGGCTCTTTTTGAAGCGACACTCGCCTCGGCCCAGAACGGCGAGGTTCGAATCGGCCTCGTTATAGGTAACAGCACATATGCGGCAGGCAGCCGCCTGCCAAATGCCCAGCGTGACGCCGATCTGATCGCGCGCACGTTGCGAGAGATCGGCTTCACTAAAGTAATCGTCACGAGTGATGCGGATTCGGTCAGCATGCGGCGTAGCTTGCGTGATTTCAGCACCGAGGCCGCGAAGGCAGATTGGGCCGTCGTCTACTATGCGGGCCACGGGATTGAGCTCGGTGGCACAAACTATCTCATTCCAGTCGATGCCCGGCTGGCGAACGAAAGAGATGCTGTGTTTGAAGCCTTGCCATTGGAGCAGGTGCTTGCCAGCATCGATGGCGCCCGGAAGCTGCGTCTCATCATATTGGACGCCTGTCGGGATAACCCTTTCCTCAGATCGATGACCCGAACAGTTGCCAGTCGATCTCTAAGCCGTGGTCTGGGGCGCGTCGAACCGGAAGGCGGAACTCTTGTAGCTTATGCCGCTAAGGCCGGCCAGGTCGCACTCGACGGCCAAACAGATAATAGTCCGTTCGTGACCGCTTTGACCAAGCGCATGAGCGAACCTGGTCTTGAGATAAATATGGTGTTCAGAGCCGTGCGAGACGATGTTCTCGCACTAACCAACAAGCAGCAGGAGCCGTTTGTTTATGGCTCGCTCCCCAACGAAGCCTTCTATTTCAAGCCCCTCGTAGGCCCAGCCGTAGCGCCCATACCCGCCCCAACTGCCCTCCCGCCGGACCGTGTGCCGGCGGCTGCGCCGCCTTCCCATGCGAAACCCCAACCGCCTGTCAAATTGCGCCAAAGCAGCCGCTTGCAGAGTAAGCCATCTGCAAAGCCTAACCCCTCACGGGCCAGCAGAGCTTCATCGCCGAAATGTTTCTCATTCGGCGGAACGACACACTGCGAGTAGTCGAGGCTACGCCTACGATGGCCAGAAGACAGGCTAAGGGCACGGCCGTGCCCTGCGCCGCTCACCCCGCAAGCACGTTTCCCTTAAAAACGCGGCACGATCGACCGATGGGTACAACACTGCCCCTTATGGACGAGCGATCGATTGACACGCGGCAGGCGAACCCATCACCCGATCTTGAAATCGCAATCGACTGGCGGATGCGAATTCCTCGGTTGTTCGTCCACTCCCGCGTTATCCCGTCACCGGACCACCGGAAGACTGATTTTTTGTCCTCCGATAGCCCGTCCTCATCTCCCACATTCTCAACATCTCGATCTCGATTCGGGCGGGAGTCTTGCCGCTGAAACCGATGGAAGATTCTGCCTTTTGTTGAGAAGTACACCCGGTCCCGCCACGTGGCCCGAAAGCTACCCCTCCGCCGAGTCACAACTTCTTCTTCATATTCGGCGACGACGGAATATCCCTCAAAGTCAGAGAATCGAAGCGTTTGGGCGGACAGTCCCGATGACGAGATCATGAGCACCGATATGAGCCCGACAGACCAACGAGGGTTCATGTTGACCTCGCGCGCGGCAAAGCGGATGCAACAAATTGACCTAACGTCAATGAACCACGACCTGGGGACAAGAGCAAGTTGCAGGTGGACACGCTGCTCTTGACGGAACCGTAGCCCACCCTCCTCGTTGGGAGCGCGGCATCATAGATGCTGCCCGTTCGGTAGTTGGATGCGTCGCCTCGGACGCCCCGGCCACGGCAGGAAGTGTTATCTTCCAGCCTGCTCATGCCTTCGGTACAGGTGACTGAAAGCTGTCGGGATAGTGGACGCTGAATCTATTTGGCGAGACGAGGTTTCTGAATGCGGCCCAGCGCCAGGCTATTGCCGACGCCGAGGCCCGGCTCGCTGTCAACCAGACGAGGGGCCGGGCACGAGTGTCGTGAGCGACGACATCCCCAGGCAGCCGCGCCGACCCCATCATCTGACCCGTCTCTGCAGGGGGAAAGTAGCGGAAGTGCGGGGGCGTAGGTGCCTGCGGCGCCTCGCGGTCTGAAATTAGCCCCGTGCCGCGCATCGACGCCGTATCTTCTCCACTGTCGCTGCCATGCTGGCCAGGCTGCGCTGCTCGAGCGCCATTGCTGTCGCGTGGGCGCGGTCATAGGTCGTCCAGTGCATCCCCTTCGGCTTGGGCGGGAATGACAGCGTGAGGTTGGGCGAACCGCCCAGGCTCTCCCGGATCCGCTGCGCTCGCCGCACCGATAGATAGCGCTTGTCCTCGTTCTGCGATGGATAGGCGATGCGCTTGCAGGACCGACAGGTGAAAGCCGGGCCGCCGGCATGGGA
>NZ_JBFUIF010000105.1:0-5484 GCF_056402015.1 Allobosea sp. P4_C6 | reverse complement strand
CTCCAAGGTCGCTCTCCACCTTTTCGAGAACGGCCATGCCGATGCGCTCGCCGCTTATCTCGCTGGCGATCGACAGCTCCCCGCCATCATCGCCGCCTTCAACGCCGAGGGTGTCCCGCTCCCGTCCAGCATGGGGGCGCCGGCATGAGCAATCCGCAGATAATTGCGCTGACATGTGCCGCTTTCGCGATGGTTGGCTGGGTGATGATGCGAGGTGTGATGTGACGAAGGCCGCGAAGCGACAGCCCCAGACCGAGACGCACCCGATCCCGGTCAAGAGCAAGATTGTCGAGCCGAATACTGCGGGCCGGCTCAGGGGGCTCGGCGGATCGTCATCGGACGACTGGAACAACATCCTCGCCAATCAGGCGTTCGGTTCCCTGTGGCTCGCCGGCTCCGATGAGGAGCGAGTGGGCAAGCAGTTCAAGTCCACCGCCGCCTACCTGACCAGCTTCAAGGCGAAGGACGAGCTCGAGGCGATGATGGGAACCCAGCTGTTCGCTGCCCACAACGCCGCGATGGAATGCTACCGCCGGGCGATGATTGTCGACCAGACATTCGCTGGCCGGTCCGAGAACCTCTCCCAGGCGAACAAGCTCTCGCGCACCTACGCGACGCTGATCGAGGCCCTGAACCGGCATCGCGGCAAGGGTGGCCACCAGAAGGTCACGGTCGAGCATGTCCACGTTCACGAAGGCGGTCAGGCCGCAATCGGCACCTTCGCCCCTGGGGGAGGGGGTGGAGTTGCAATAAAATCAGAGGTTCAATCCCATGCAAAGCCGAATGCCGATGCACCTGAGCCCCCGCTGCTGCGCTCGGACCCGATCGACAACGTCCTGCCAATCCCCGGCCATGCCGAACGGGAGATGTCGCATGCACGGCGGGACGAACCCCGGTCCGCCAAAGGGTAACCAACACAACCTGAAGAACGGGATGTTCACCGCCAAGGCGATCGAGCGGCGACGTATGGTCTCGGCGCTCGTGCGGAGCATGCGGGAGACGGCTGATCTGGTCTAACGAGCCGACGCAGTGAGGCGGGGGCAATCCTACCGTTGAGACGTTATTCAAAGCGCTCAACGTGATCGGTGTGCAGCTCTCGGTCAAAACGGCTTCCGCAGCCGCGGCATAGCGGCGAAGTTCAGAAGGCAGGGGCGCCCCGCCTGCTTGGAGACAACATGCCGTTTAAAACGCGTCGCACGTATCTGCTTTGGGAGCAGAGGGTCCAAGGGACTGAGACCCGGCCGAAGGGGATGCATCTTGTCACCTATTGGCACTGGCAAGCGAAGGCGGCAGCTTACGAGCAACGAGCTCTCGGAGCACTGGCCGCCCACGTGGGGATAGAACGGCGAAGCTAACCGAGGCCGTGGAGGGGCCATGGTCGTCGTCGGAGCAATCGTCGCATTCACTATCACCGTCTTCGTGTCGTCGAAGGCTATAAGCCAGGGTTACAAAACTCGAGCCTCCGAGTGGGACCGCAACGAGGAATCGGGCCCGACCTCGCGAGCACAGCAGCACTGGACCATGATCCATATCCGTGACGACCCCGGCGGCATCACCATGATGCTCGCCATCACGAACGGCTTGCTGGCGGCGATCCTGGCGGCGCTGCTCCTGCGATAGGAGCCGGACAAGTCAGCTCCCTAATCGGTTGCGGAAACAGCGGTTTGGGCCGCGCCTGTCCAAGTTGGACGCGGTCTTTTACGCCTTGGCTTTCTCCCGGCTTCGAAACGTGGCTATCTCTAAGACCGCTGGGGAGGCGTGCTTGGAATATCAGCTCGAACGAAAGGTGAGCCTATCCAACGAGAGCGAACATGAGCCGCTGTATCGTTGGTCCATTTCTGAAGAGCCTTTAGAAAGAGGCGGCGCCAAGGATCAGATTCCGTGGGCCTGGACGCTCTGGTTCGAGGGGACGGACGTAACCCTATCCGACATCGTCGAAAGCGACAGATACCTCCCAAAGGACGGAGATGCTTATGCGCCTGTGCGGCATCGTAGAGCGATAAATGYCAAGCTCCGGCCAGCGGAGGAGGGGCGACGCTCTTGGGATGTCACTCGGTTTTCATTCTTTGGTACCGACCGCAATATCTCGGACATCGGTCTCAGCGTGGAAGAGCTCCCCGCGGGAGACGAGAAAGAGCGCTGCGAAGTATGGGGATGCCCCAGCTATAAATGCGAGGGATCCGATTTCAGGACTGAGATCAGGGACGACTATCTCGGCTTCAATCTCTTCGTAAAGCGAGAGACATTCGCACGCCTTGCGACCCAGATTTCACTGTCAGCAGTGAACTCGCTCACCTTTCGGGCGGGAATGGTTCCAGGCTTCTATTCCAGTTGGTCTCCCACCATCCACACCAGCGGCATCAAGATCCTTTCTGCGATGAAGGATCACTTGGTCGAAATTCCGCCAGGGTGCGCAATCGACCCGCCGCGGCTTGATAGGGCCGGCGAATTTCACCTTTCGCTGAACTCCGCTCACACCCTAAAGAACAAGCCGGTCGAGGACGAACGCGGCCATGATGAGCTCGCCGGCGAGCCGGTATCTCGGCCCGTTGCGCCTCCGGTCCAAACTCATTGGGTTGCTCCGCCTCAAAACAATCTCGCGCCCGCTTTGAATCAGTTGCGGATCGCTGCCTGGCTGATTGTCGCTCTTCTGGTGGTCAACCTGGTGCGCTAGTCTAGGCGCTGGGTCAGAGCAAAAGTGGGTTCGCCCCCACTTTTGCTCCTATCCCCACCGCGACCATCGATCTGCTGGAGCAGTTCACCGGCGCGCCTGGCGGGCGCCGATCAAGGAGCCGGCAAAGCGGTCAGGTGGGCTTGATAACAAGCCGCCGAGATAGCTTGACTGCGAGGGGGTCATTTATAGATATTCGAGTAAATTCATAAATGCCCCTCTATCTCCTATCTCCTATTACCTCTTAGAGAGCTCCCCGATGGTCGGATCGAACCGCGTCCAGCGCCTCAAGCGGAAGGCCGGCATCGTCGCAAGCGAGCGCGCGGTCGTGGTCAACAAGGCCGTGGCCTATGTGCGCGTCTCCTCGACGGAGCAGGCCGAGCACGGCTTTGGCCTGACGACGCAGGAGGCAGCCATCCGCGCCTTCGCCACCAGCCAGGGTTATGAGCTCATCGAGGTGGTGACGGACGCCGCTGTGTCGGGTGCAACGCGGCCGGCCGAGCGCGACGGATTCCGCCGTGTGGTCGAGCTGGCAGAGGAGGGCGCATTCTCCGTCCTGCTGGTCTGGAAGTTCGATCGTCTCGCCCGTCAGATTGTCTATGCGGTGACCGCCGCCAATGACCTGCAGGAGCAACACGGCGTCCAGCTCCGCAGCGTCACGGAGCCGATCGACACGGCGACCGCGATGGGCCGGACCATCTTCGCCATCTTGTCCGGCATGGCCGAGCAGGAGCGCCAGGTCATCACGGAGAGGACGTTCCTTGGCCGGCAGGAAAAGGCGACGCGGGGAGGGTATGCCTGCGGGGCGGTGCCGCTGGGCTATGTCACCGACCGGGAGGGCGGGCTTGCGCCTGACGCCGAGAGCGCGGCGACGGTGCGCCGGATCTTCGCCATGCGGAAGGAAGGCGCCACGCTGCAGGCCATCGCCAGCGCCTTGAACGGGGACGGCATCGCAACGTCGCGCGGCGGCCGGTGGTGGCCGGCCACGGTTCGCTACATTCTCGACAACCCCAAATATCGCGGCGACAGCGAATACTTGTTCCGCTGGAACGGCGACGAGAAGCACGTCCAGCGCACCGGCACGCATGCTGCCTTGATAGATTGACGTCTAGCCGTCTAGCCGTCCTGCCAGCTTCCTGTCGCGCTCGCGTTGGGCCTTCGCGATGTCGATTGTTTTCCGAAAGCCCGCCATGCTGCAAAGCGGACGAGGGCGACAGCCCGAGGGCGCCTCCGCTGCTTCGAAGCAGTGCCTGGCTGAGAATGACAAGGAATTGGCCGCGGCTAACATGGACCCGCGTGCGCCGGTCATACACGGTCCCGGCCTATGAAAACCGCCGCCCCCCGCTTCATCGACGACAATGACCCGGACGGCCCGATCACCTACAACGACCCGGATGCGCCAAAGCCTATGTCCAAGGCACGGCGGCTGGTGTGCTTTGTGATAGGCACCGTCTTGTCGGGATGCGCTATGATGGCATTCATTGCTGGGGCCGAAGGGCCGAAGCGTGGCCTAATGTTCATGGCCGTCTTCGGCTTCGCTTTCGCCGGGGTCGTCTTATTGTCCTCGGCGCTGTTCCCGAATTTTTCCCTTGCTCGTGAAAGACGCGGCCGGGTTGTGAATTGATCTCGTGACCCAATTGCTGGAGAAAAGCATTGAAGCGAAGCAAATGGCCAGTCGCTCTCTATGTCGTCGGCCTTTTCCTTCTGGGCTCAATGCTCTTTGGAGGGGACGGAGGGGACCGAGCCGCACTTTTGGCGGTATTTATCAGTCTCGGCACGCTAGGTGATGTGCGGGTAGCCTGAGCTTGCTTCACGTGCCTTGCCATGTGTGAGGTCACGATGGCTCTGAGCATCTATGTCCGCATCACAGCCTCGACCGAGAAGCACGTCCAGCGCACCGGCACGCATGCTGCCTTGATAGATTGATGCCTTGCAGTCTAACCGTCTTGCTATCTCGTCATCTTCCTATCGCGCCCCGGCATGGCTTCTGGTGCAGTCATTTTCTGACGCAGCGGCCTATCTTGGTGGTCGTGTGGCTGCCAAGCGCGATCAGGGTTTCGATGAACTCGCCAGTGACGTGGTCAATGACGACTGTAAGCGTACCGATGCCAGTTTTGGCCCCGAACACGCTCGTCCTCTTGTTGGCCTCGTCCTCGACCGTCGTGATGGGTAACGGGGGCAGGCATTCGGATAAGCAAGTAACGAGCGTTGCCTCGGTGATCACCAGACGGCTCTTGATGTTGCGGAGCGTTGGGTCGCCGCGCTCGTCGGTGCAATGGATGGCACCAGAGGCCCGCATATCGCAGTCTGCCCGGTTGTTTTCGAGACATTCGAACGAGGCGGCGTAGGTCGGCGAAGCCCCAGCAACCAGCGCGCACGCCAGCAGTTTCCTAAGCAATGCCGTCATTTGCCTGGTTCCTCTCAGCCCTGCTCATTCGCAGAGGGTTCAGTCCCGCCATGGCCGCAAGGGCCCCATCCGGAGGCCCTTGCCCATTTAGCAGCGGGCAGGGCACTTAAAATTTCTGGCAGGTGCCTCGCGTCAAGAGCACCACATCAGTCGCACCTGGCGCGTTACCGAGTTCCCCTAGCATCCGCGCACTATAGTATTTCAATGTAGTAGTATCAATTGTAAAAAAATAGAAACTATCAACACACTGAACCATTTCAGGATGAGTATATTGAAATGGTTTAGAGCAAATATATTCTATTTCAGATGTCGAATTCTTATATTTCAATTTTGGCCAATCCATAACCAATGTGAATTTTTCCGGAGTAAAATTGGCATGACGAGGTCCATTCTTAAAACTAAAGCC
>NZ_JBFUIF010000104.1:0-5501 GCF_056402015.1 Allobosea sp. P4_C6 | reverse complement strand
TTCTTGCAGAGGTGGACGCTACGGCATTCGGCATTTCCCATGCCTTTCCGCCACAACTCGGAACGCGACCCTAGTCGAACAATTCGCCCCCGGCGAACTATTTCCGGGCCATTACGAGGTAGCGTCGTAAGCTATTGAATTAATTGGCATTAATACCGTAACACACCCTTACGGGCTGGCTATTTGGCTAAAGCCCGGCCATTGCTGGCTGGTTAGGAACACCCATGGGCCACGTCATCGACGAAACGGCCGGCCTGCTTCTGAAATTTCCCGACCGGGGAAGCGACCTTCGGCGCCTCTACATGGCCAGCGAGAGCTTTCGCGATCTCGTTCGCGACTTCAACGACGCCAACGCTGCCCTCGTCATCTGGACTGCTAACGGAAATGCAGACCGACAGCGTGAATATAAGGCCACATTGAAAGAACTGGAGAATGCCATCCTCGAGATGCTGCGACAGCGGCCTGCGAGAGACAAGTAAGCCGTCAAATAACGAGACCAAAACCCGCGAGCGATGCCGTGAAGATTAATGGATCGCGACTTCAACAACGAAGGGAATACCGCATGCGCCGTCTGCTCATCTTCATCACAGCGCTCGTCGGAACGGTCTCGGCCGCCCAGGCACAGGTCGAGCTGAATACATACGCCGATTCCAAGGGCTATATCGACGTCCAGAAACTGACATGCGCCCAGCTCGCCGGGACGTTCCAGGAGGACGCCGACTTCCTGGGGGTCTGGTACAGCGGCTGGTACAACGGCTTGGCGAAGAAGCACGCCATCAACATGCCCCGCGCCAAGAAGGGGGTCCACGAGGTGATCGTCCACTGCAAGGCGAACCCGGGGAAGACCGTCATCAAGGCGATCGATTTCGTCATCAAGCAGGAAAGGGGACGGTAGGCGGGGAAGTCTTCCCGGGCCGGTATCCGGCCCCAGCCCCATAAGCGGCGGCAAACTCGCAAGCCGCGCCCGCTACCGTCCGGCGCCTCGATGCGATGCCGGCCGGCAACCGATTTGYCGTACCGATCCGCCATGCCTGGCTCCGAAGCATCACGCGCGGAGGTTCCGACGCATCCCAAGGGAGGAAACGAGATGTCTGACGTCATGCCAATGGGACGAATGCGGCCTCGCGGCGCAGCCCTGTGCGAGATGGTCGCGGACTGGCAGGGGCGCTCGCGCGCCGCCCTCGCCGGAGCGACCGCGCTGATGTCGCTGACCCTGTGCGCGCCGGCGCATGCGCAGGCACCGACACCGCAGCAGCCGCAACGGCCCAACATCGTCGTCATCATGGGTGACGATATCGGCATCTGGAACATCGGTGCCTATCACCGCGGCATGATGGCGGGCCGCACGCCGAATCTCGACAAGCTCGCCGCCGAGGGCATGCTGTTCACCGACTATTACGCCGAGGCGAGTTGCACGGCCGGGCGCGCCAACTTCATCACGGGAGAACTGCCGATCCGCACCGGCATGACGACGGTTGGCCAGGCGGGAGCACCGACCGGCCTGCCTGCGGAGGCCGTGACGATTGCCACCGCACTGAAAGGAATGGGCTACGCCACAGGCCAGTTCGGCAAGAACCACCTTGGCGATAAGAACGAGTTCCTGCCAACCGTGCATGGGTTCGACGAGTTCTTTGGCTATCTCTATCACCTCGATGCGATGGAGGACCCCTGCCATCCGAATTATCCGCAAGACCTCAGGTCGCAGGTCGGTCCGCGCAATATGGTTCATTCGCTGGCAGCCGATGCCGACGACGCCACCGTCGACCCGCGCTGGGGCAAGGTCGGCAAGCAGACGATCCGTGACGCGGGTGAGCTCTGCCCGAAGCGGATGGAGACCGTCGACGACGAAATCCGCGACCTTTCCTTCAAGTTCCTCGACAAGGCCAAGGCCGACAACAAGCCGTTCTTCCTCTGGCTCAATCCGACCCGCATGCACATCGTCACGCATCTCTCGCCGAAATACGAGGCGATGCGCAATTCGAAGAACGGCTGGACCATCCACGAAGCCGGCATGGCGCAGCTCGACGACGATGTCGGCCTGGTCATGAACAAGCTCAGGGAGATGGGGGTCGACGACAACACCATCGTCGTCTTCACCACCGATAATGGCACCGAGGTCTTCACTTGGCCCGATGGCGGGCAGACGCCCTTCGCGCAGAGCAAAGGCACAATTATGGAAGGCGGCTTCCGGGCCCCGGCGATGATCCGCTGGCCGGGCCGGGTGCCGGCAGGCAAGGTCGAGAGCGGCCTGATCTCCGGGCTCGACTGGTTCCCCACCTTCCTCGCCGCAGCGGGCAATCCCAACATTGCCGAAGAGCTGAAGAAGGGTAAGCAGATCGGCGGCACCAGCTACAAGGTCTACCTGGACGGCTACAACCAGATGGACCTGATCACCGGCAAGGGCCCGTCGAACCGCGAGGAGATCTTCTACTTCGGCGAAAGCGAGCTCGGCGCCGTACGCATCGGCGACTACAAGTATCGCTTCATCGACCAGCCCGGCGGTTGGCTCGGCGACAAGACCAAGGCAGACGTGCCCTACCTGACCAACCTGCGCCTCGATCCGTTCGAGCGCACCGGTTGGCCGGAAAACGGCACGAAGTCCGGCTCGCAGAACTACTTTTCATGGTTCCAGTACGAGTTCTGGCGTTTCGTCTTCGTCCAGCAGCAAGTTGCCAAGCTGGCGATGACGGCCGTCGAGTTCCCGCCGATGCAGAAGGGCGCGAGCTTCAACCTCGACGCCGTGAAGGCGAAGATCGAGGCCGCGAGAGCCGCGATGGGCAAATGAAGAGCCCACATCGCGGCGGGCTCATCGACACCTGCCCGCCGTGACCTGTCCCGCAGTCGAGACGACAATCTGGGAGGGCATCATGAAAACCACATATGTCGCAGTTGGGCTTACCTTCTTGCTGGGACTGATCCTGTCGGCCTGCCAGACCCCGCAATCCAGACAGGCCGAACTCGCGCAAATCTGCGCGAACCCGGTCAATCGAGCAACTGGCTCCTTCTACTACGGAGAGTGCCAGTCGCTCTATCCATCGACCGATCGACGACTGCAGCGAAACTACAGGCTTGGAGCACCGACGGGCAATTGAACTGAAAGATTGTCTCAGGCTGCGACGGGTGCGCCATCGTCAATGATCGACGAGTCTGCCGTTACTGATTGGACCCTACCATGTCGATCAAGCACATCGTCGTCATTGCTTCGACTGCTCTGCTGCCGTCTGTACTGCAAGCTGCCGATCTTGCCCCCGCGCCTCGCATGACGATGGTTACGACCAGCGATTGGGCATTTTCCGTGACAGCCTACACCTGGATGTCGGGCCTGAACGGCAAGCAGGGCTTGTTCGGCTTGCCCGACATCGACGTGAACCTGAAATTCCGGGATATCCTTCCGGCATTGGATTTCGCCGCGTCGGGTATCGTGGAAGCCAGCAACGGCACGTACGGGTTCGTTGGCGAGGCGAATTTCGTCAAGATCTCGGACAAGGGCAGGGGGCCGGCGGGATTTGTCGGGCTGAAGCTTCGCTCGACCTCGTTCTTCGGCCTGGCTGCAGGCACCTATCGTGTGGCCGAGGGCGACTGGGGCAACATCGAGTTGATCGGCGGCGCGAAGTTCTTCAGCTTCTCCAACAGGGTCGTGCTGAGCGCCGCTGCGCCGCTGCCCGTTCTGATTGGTAGCGAAACCCAGTCCTGGGTCGACGCCACATTCGGTGTGAAGGCTCGCTACAACCTCAGCCCGGACTGGTTCCTGACAGGATGGGCCATGGCCGGCGCCGGTGGATCGAATTATCACTGGGATCTGCTCGGAGCGGTCGGATACCAGTTCAGCCCGACCTGGTCGGTGTCGCTGGGCTATCGCGCGATCGGCGTCGACTATAAGAGCGCCCGCTTCAGCTACGACATGGTTCAGCATGGCCCGTTACTCGGTGTGACCGCGCGATTTTGATCGGTTCCGCCAAGCTGACGATATCCCCGGCAGCCTGCGCGCCAGCGCGATGGAGGCTTCTATGCTAGCCAGTTCCTTCTATCGGCTGCTTCAGCGTCTCGCATTTGGCTGCTGGGTTGCGATCGTGAGCATCACGCCGGTTTATGCCCAGAGCGATCCATTGCCTTCATGGAACGACACTGCCGCGAAGCAAGCCATCGTCGCATTTGTCGGAAAGGTGACCAGGGAGGGAACCCCGGATTTCGTGCCGGTCCCGGAGCGCATCGCAACATTCGACAACGACGGCACCCTGTGGGCGGAGCAGCCCCTCTATTTCCAGCTACTGTTCGCGTTCGACCGGGTGAAGGAACTCGCTCCTCAACATCCCGAATGGCAGAGCCAGGAGCCCTTCGCCTCGTTGCTCAAGGGTGACGTCAAGGCTGCGCTGGCGGGTGGAGAACGGGCCGCAGGCGAGATCGTCGTGGCCACGCACTCCGGCATGACGACGACCGAGTTCAGCAAGCTGGTGACAGACTGGCTCGCCACGGCGAGGCATCCCGTGACCAAGCGCCCCTACACCGAGATGGTTTATCAGCCGATGCTGGAGCTGATGATCTATCTGCGCGCGAACGGCTTCAAGACTTTCATCGTCTCCGGCGGAGGGATCGATTTCATGCGGCCATGGGCCGAGAAGGTCTATGGCATTCCGCCCGAACAGGTGGTTGGCAGCAGCGGCAAGACCCAGTTCGAAATGCGGGAGGGCAAGGCCGTGCTGATGCGGTTACCGGAAATCAGCTTCATCGACGACAAGGCGGGCAAACCCGTCGGAATCCAGCAGCATATCGGGCGGCGCCCGATCGCTGCCTTCGGCAACTCGGACGGCGATCTCCAGATGCTGCAATGGACCACCTCGGGACAGGGCCCGGGCTTCGGCCTGATCGTGCACCACACCGACCCGGTGCGGGAATGGGCCTACGATCGCACGTCGTCCATCGGGATGCTCGACAAGGCGCTGGACGTCGCCGCCGTGAACGGCTGGACAGTCGTCGACATGAAGAACGATTGGAAGACGATCTTCCCATTCGGCAGCAAGTGATCCCTGGCCGGAACCTATATCGCCTTGGCCGGGAACATGCATGATGGTCTGACTGGCCGCCGGCCAGCCAGTGTTCGCGCGCAATCATCGCGCAGAAGGCATCGCGTGAAACTCAGGATCGGCTACGCGCTCGACTACGATTTTCCGCAACCGACACCGGTCATCCTGATGCTGAACGTGCATTTCAGCCGGGTATCGGACTTGGCCGAACCCGACCATATCCGCATCCAGCCTTCGGTTCCCGTCAGTGCCTATCGGGACGGCTTCGGAAACTGGTGCACTCGGCTGCTGGCGCCACAGGGGTTGATGCGGATCACCGCCGACGCGATCATCTCCGATAGCGGCCTGCCCGAAAGCCATGACCGCAGTGCCGGCCAAGTGCCGGTCGAACGGCTGCCGGAGGAGAGTCTCGTCTTCCTGCTGGCGAGCCGCTTCTGCGACAGTGACCGCCTGCTCGACCTCGCCTGGCAGCTCTTCGGC
>NZ_JBFUIF010000103.1:0-5583 GCF_056402015.1 Allobosea sp. P4_C6 | reverse complement strand
CAGCTATACCTCGGTGGCGACGGTATATGACCTAATTGTCTTCGAAGATCACGAGGTCCATCTTCCAACAGAGCTGCATCGCGAATGGTTTGGCGCCAAGCTCGACCGGTTGCGGCGCGCCGACCTCATTCTGGCCATATCAGAACACACTCGAAACCGTGTGATCAACAGGTTGGGAATCGCGCCAGAGCGCGTTGTCACCATCATGGGCGACACAAGCGATGTATTTCGTCCTCTAAACATGCCTCCCGCAGAACGCGCTGCCGTCCTTAAGAAATACGGGATCGAGAAGCCTTTCGTGATGCACACGGGTATTCTAGAGTCGCGCAAAAACGTCGCTGGCCTCGTCGAAGCATTTAGTCGACTAAGCCCGGAGTTGCGCGCTAACTATCAGATCGTGTTTGCCGCTAATTCCACGCATCATCAGCGTGAACAGTTGCAGCGTCACGCGAACCAGTTCGGGATTGATTCATCGACGCTGATCTTCGCCGGATACGTCCCAGACGAAGACCTTGTCCGGCTTTACAACTTATGCGGCGTTCTAGCTTTTCCATCGTTTGCTGAGGGCTTGGGTCTACCTCCACTGGAAGCAATGCGTTGTGGCAGCATTGCCATCGGGGCATCAACGACGAGCACGGCGGAAGTGATCGGCGATCGGGAGCTGCTCTTCGACCCCCACGATACGAATGCCTTCGCCACAACGCTGTCACGTGTGCTGGACGACTCTGAATTTCGGCGCGCAAAGCTGCTGAGTTGCCGACACCAGCAACAAAAATTTAGCTGGGATGGATCGGCCGCGCTTGCGCTGGCTGCTATCTGGGAAGCTTCGTCACGACGTGAAGCTGAAAAGGCAACCACACCCCGTCTCATCCCAGCAGCTCGGAGCTACCGTGTCGGCCCCGGAGCCCCCGATGCCAAAACCCTTACCGATCTCACTCGCCAACCCGGTTTTATCGTCTGGGAAGGCAGCGCGGCGAATACAGTCGTTCACGCTAGCCGTGAAGCACGCTACAACGCTCTTGGATATAAAGCTCTTGTCTCCGATGCCTCACTTGATTCCAAGACAATCTGGGAAGCCGCACCTGGGGTGCTCGCTTCGTTGTCGCAGTCCGAACTGGACCTACATACCAGCGTAGCGCGAGAAACCCTCCACATAGCTTCCACGGCCAGAGAAGCACTGGATCGGGCTGCGAACGTTATTCGGCAGGCGGACGGCCAGAGCGATAGTTTTGCTATTGAATTCGCCAATGCGCTCGCAGACACAATTCGGCAGCCTTCACAACCGCGACTGTTCGTCGACATTAGCGAACTGGCCAAACGCGACGCCAGGTCCGGCGTGCAGCGTGTCACCCGCAACATCATCACACACCTGCTGCGAGATCCGCAGAGTCTCCGGGTTGAGCCCATCTACGAAGCGGGCGGTGTCTTCCGTTACGCGAGGGCCTTCACGGCACGCCTTCTTGATCAGGAGCCGCTCGATCTTGAGGACGGTGTTGTCGATTTCCAACCCGGCGACAGGTTCCTCGGCCTGGATCTTAATATCCTGATCTCCGACAGCGCCTTGGCGATGCTAGAACGACACCGTAGACGAGGGCTCTCAGTGTGGTTCGTCGTCTACGATCTGCTTCCATTGCTGATGCCGGAATACTTCCACTCAGGCTTGCGCCTGCCGTTTCATCGATGGATCAGCCGCTTGGCGAGTGTCTCGGATGGACTCGTGGCAATCTCACGTTCGGTAGCCGACGAGATCGCACTTTATCTCGATGAGATCCGGCCTGAACGCAGCGAGACCCTCCAGATCAAGCATTTCAACCTAGGTGGAGATCTGGACGGCCAGATCGTATTGCCGGAGTTGAGCGAGAGCGACATCGCGGTGCTGAGCGCGTTGAGAAATCGAACTTACTTTCTCAAAGTCGGAACACTCGAGCCCCGCAAGGGGCACGGCCAATTGCTCGACGCCTTCGAACTGCTTTGGCAGCAAGGTTCGGATGCATGCCTCCTTCTGATCGGCAAAGCTGGATGGCTCACTGACGATCTTATCTCACGGGTCGAAGAGCATCCAGAATTCGGCAAACGCTTGTTCTGGCTGTCCGGTGCAAGCGACCACGCACTTGATCTCCTTTACGCAAACGCAGCGGCGGTGATCCAGTCTTCCTATGGCGAGGGCTATGGGCTGCCTCTGGTCGAAGCGGCGCGGCATGAGACGCCAATCATCGCGCGTGATATTCCGGTTTTCAGAGAACTTGCGGACGGGCACGCGACCTTCTTTGCTGACGACGGCGCGAACGCAATAGCCGAGACCGTGGCTGCGTGGCTCAGGATGCAACCGAGTGATCGACCTGTCTCCAGCGGCTTGCCTTGGATCACCTGGCAGCGCAGCGCAGCCGACCTCGTTGCGATCATCAGCAGTCGAAAGCCCTACCGCCGCTGGAGCACAAGCGACATCTGGCATCGCACGCCGACCCATCCGGAAATGATAAGCAAGACCGGCAGGTTGGAGCGCGGCAAACTTCTGGCCGACGCTCCTGAAGGCGTCCTGCTCGACCTGCCGGTCACCGATCTTGCCGACGGAGCCTACGAACTCGAAATCGTTGTCGAAGCTCCCGCCGGTTCCACCGCCCTGTTACGCGGCTCATGGCTTGCGGGAGAGCAACATGCAGAGAGCTGGGCTATTTCTCCGTCGAACGAGGAGGATACGCAACAGCGCCATATCGTCACCGTACCCCGGGGAAAGATCGCCCCACGATTGGTGCTTGAACATCTGCAACCGGGCCCATTGACATTGCGAGCGATATGGCTGCGACCGTTCGGATCGCGCGAAGCGGCTAAATCATGATGAGCGACACAACCGGGCAACAGCAACGCATTCAGCTGCTGAATCTATGGGCCTACGGCGTTTTGGCGCTCGCTTTCGTCATTGCTTACCTGGCCAACCCGGCGCTTCCGGGCAATGAACCAGTTCATCCGCTTGGTTGGTGGCGCTGGTGGGACCAAGGCCACTATGTAAAATCGGCTCGTGCGCTTGCCATGGGCGATCGGAATCCGGATGCGCATTGGTACCCTATGGGCTTTAGCTTGTTGGCGAGCCCTTTCGCCCTGATCATGCCGAACCACCCCTTCTTCTTCGTCGAAATAGCAAGTCTGCTGGCTGCTCTTTGGTTCACGATCAGGATCGCCGAGACACTCGAAATCAACCGCCATGTCGCTACCGCGCTTTTCGTCGCCTCGCTCCTCCTCGATCGCCTGGTCTTCATCCAGTTCGTCATTCCTTGGAATACCACACCCGTCACCGTTTACGTCTATGCCGCCATTTACCTCGCACTTAGGAAGCAGCCGCCGGGTCCAATCGAAGTTTGTGGYGGGGCCGCTTGCGCGGCATTGACACTAGTCACCCGCCCCAGCGACATTGTCGTCATATCGCCCGCGGGCATCGCGCTGCTGGTCCGGCTCGCCCGCGAAGTTCCGCCGGCAAGGGCGCTCAAGATACTGATCGGCGGCGTCGCAACCGCATCGGTGCTACTCGGCGTTTATGCAGCGTTGCATGCTGCCATCTTCGGATGGGCGCCGTCGCCCTACATGCTACATTCCAGCACGCTCGGCCTGTCGTTCACCAACTACCCCGCTAAGCTCTATGCCGTAATCGTCGATCCGCTTCCACTTTATGGCGAGGGAGAAGGCCTCCTGAAGCGCGCGCCGTGGCTCGTTTGGGCGCTGCCTGCACTCGTCATATCGGCCATGGCAAACTGGCGACCCGCGGTCATCGCGGCTGTCGTCGTCATCGATATCGGCTTCTATTCGGCCTATGCCGACTTCCTGCCCCATGGCATCTGGCGCTACTACAACGTTCACTATCTCAAACTGTCATATCCTTTGCTGGCAGTATTGGCTTTCTACGGCGCCAGACTTTGCTATCGGCGACGACTCCTTCTATTGCCCGCGATGCTACTCGTGCTGCTTCTACTCACGATCAGGATCGAGCCGGTCGAACGTCCGGCGCTCACAGTCGCGATATTGAACGATCGCTCGCTGACATTCTCCTGTGTGTCCTGTGACAATGCGCGAGTGGCCATCATCCGGCCGGCTAAATTGAACTACACGCAGATTTATTTTGAAGCGAACCGAGCGCAGGTCGGCGCGGACAGCTTTCGTAATATCTATGATTACAGAACTATCCCTGTCGAAGGCACCATCCGCGCGGTTTTCCCGGTGAGCTTTAAGGGACAAACGGTTACGCTCGAATTTGCCGCACCTCATGGCTTCACCCCCCAGTCACCGCCACAGATCGGGATCGTCTCGACGCGCCTTCGGCTGCGGTGGCCACGATTGCTGTGATGAGAGGGCAAGTGCCTCATGCCGATCGCTGATCGCCTTGCTGCCGCGAAACGTCTGGGGCCGCGCTCCCAGGCATTCGGTCGCCACGTCTGGCAGAAGGTCGCGGGGTTGACGATCGGACGCCTGTTTGTTTCGGACATCGGGCGTAGATTGCGCAAGGCACTGGCCGATCGCGGAACGCCGCCGCCTGCGCCGGCTCTGAATGTCGCGATCGTCGTCCATGCATATTATCCCGACCTTTTGCCCGAGATCGTCGATTGTCGCTCTATCCTGCCGTGGGCAGTCCCAATTCACGTGACGGTGCCGCCTGAGCGCGTTGCAGCAGCGAAGGCCGAACTGGCGAACGTCGAAAATGTCACGATCCACCCCTGCGAAAATCGCGGGCGGGATATTTGGCCGTTCATCTGGTTGTTGGGCTCCGGCGCGCTCGACGGCTACGACGCCGTCCTGAAGCTCCACACCAAGCGTAGCCCCCATCTGCTCGATGGCGAAATCCGCCGCAAACTGCTGTTTGCAATGCTATGCGGCGAGCGCAACGCAACGCTGCGAGCGCTTTCCGCCTTCGAACTCCCCAAAACAGGCCTCGTAGGCTGGGAAGCGTGCTGGCGCGAAGCGTCGCCATATTGGATGGCAAACCGCGGCCGAGTCGAGCAAATCGCCGCAAAAATGGGTGCTCCGGAAACGGCACAGAGACTGGGTTTCTTCGAAGGGTCCATGTTCTGGTTCCGCCCGAAAGCGCTGACCGCATTGCGCGAACTGTCGTTCCAGCAAGACGACTTCGAGAGCGAAGCAGGCCAGGTCGACGGAACCCTGCACCACGCAATCGAGCGATGCTTCACAATCGCCGCATGGGCGCGGGGCTTCGAGGTCAGAGGCTTGAAGCGAGAACTCTTGAGCGGCGCAATAGCGCAGCAGGACAGCAGCCCCTTGCTCAAGTTTGATTGATCAGGACGAGTCGCGGAGCCTTGACAGGCTGTTGAAAAAGCGGCTCGCGGCTCCGGCCTTGACGTGATTCACTCCTCTGCGCTGGGGAGGGGCGGGATGCGCGGGACGGACGAGAGGACAGGGGCGCTTTTCAGCTGGACACCCGCAAGAACCTACCGGTTTCGCTGATTTCGTGATTCAATCTCTCATCGGCACACGAGGCGGGTGAGACGATGGAACAGCGGTCTTTTTTTGGGTTGTCGGAGCATCTGGCGAGATTGACCGAGATCGGCGACCCGCTGGAGACGCTGGAAGGGACGATTGATT
>NZ_JBFUIF010000102.1:0-5785 GCF_056402015.1 Allobosea sp. P4_C6 | reverse complement strand
GAATAGCCGCTCCCGATTGGCGCGAAATGGCAAGACGGGCAGGCAGCCCATGCACGAAATGCTCGCGACGGCAGCAATGTCGAAGGAATAGGAAATGTCGATGACCGAGAATGCGGTTCGGGCCGCGCATGTTTCGCTGATTGCGCTGCTCGCGCTCTGCGGGCAGGCCCTGGCGCAGGCGGGTGAAGCCCAGCCGAAGGTCACAGACCCGCATTTCAAGATCGCACCGGGCTATCTCAAGCAGTCCGACCTGCCGAACAGCCTGATGCTGCTCGGCCCGCCGCCCGAGACGGACTCGGCTGCGCTCGCCCGGGACGAGGAAGCGCGCAAGGCGACGCTCCCCCTGCGAAACACCAGCCGCTGGAAGCTCGCCTATACCGACGCCGATCTCGCCTTTCCGCAGGCAGCCGACAATTTCTCCTGCGCGATGGGTGTCAGGATCGACAGCAAGCAGACCCCGCGCCTCTATGCGATGATGCAGAAGATGCTGTCCGATTTCGGACTCTCCACCTATGGCGTGAAGAACAAGTACAATCGGGTTCGCCCCTTCGTGGTCCACAACGAGGCGACCTGCCGGGCGGATCAGGAGGCCATTCTGCGGGGCGACGGCTCCTATCCGTCCGGCCACACGGCCGCAGGCTGGGGTTGGGCGCTCGTCTTCGCGCAGATCAATCCCGAGCGCTCGAACGAGCTGCTCAAGCGCGGCATCGAATTCGGGCAAAGCCGCGTGATCTGCGACGCGCATTGGCAGAGCGATGTCGATGCGGGGCGGATCATGGGCGCGGCGACAGTTGCGCGGCTGCAGACCAACGCGACCTTTCTTGCCGACCTCAGAGCCGCGAAGGCGGAGGTAAAGGCCGCGAAGGCGAAGCGGGCAAACCCGGCACCCGATTGCGCCGCGGAGGCCGCGGCTCTGTCGGTGCAGTAACGGGCCCCGGACCCGGACATTCCTAGCTGGGCGGATGCGCGGACCCATTCGGTCCTGCCCGATGAACAAATCGATCCAACACGCCAATGAGGTACCGTTCGATGCGCATGACGTTGGTCTGCAGCCTGAGCTTTCTGGTTCTCGCGCCGTGCGTGGCATCCGCGCAGCCGGTTCCGGTCAATGTCGGCAATTTCAAGCGAGCCGAGTCCGATTTCTATATGGCCAAGACGGCCAGCGACGGTGCCCTCGGCAAGTTCGCCCACAACAGGGCGCCGACGCCGATCGACAAGCAGCCCGTGGTCCGGATGAACCGGGATACGCTCTATTCCCAAGCGCTCTTCGACCTAGACGCCGGCCCGGTGACCATCACCCTTCCCGATGCCGGCAAGCGCTTTGTCTCGATGCAGGTCATCAGCGAAGATCATTACACCCCGATGGTGGTCTACAAGCCCGGTCGCACGACGCTCACCAAGGACAAGGTCGGCACCCGCTATGTGTTCGTTGCGGTCCGTATCCTTGTCGATCCCAACGACCCCAAGGACCTCGCGCAGGTTCACGCTTTGCAAGATGCGCTGAAGGTGGAGCAGAAGGCGGTCGGCAGGTTCGAGGCGCCGAATTGGGACCTGGCTCAACAGAAAAAGATCCGTGACGCGCTCGAAGCGCTGTCTGCAGCGTCCGGCAGCTTCACAAACGCTTTCGGCCCCAAGGGAAAGGTCGATCCGGTCATGCACCTGATCGGCACGGCCGCCGGCTGGGGCGGCAACCCCGACAAGGACGCATCCTACCGCTCGGTGACCCCGGCCAAGAACGACGGCAAGACGGTCTACAAGCTCAGGGTCAAGGACGTTCCCGTCGACGCGTTCTGGTCGATCAGCGTCTATAACGACAAGGGCTTCTTCGAGAAGAACGAATACGACGCCTATTCGGTCAACAGCATCACCGGCAAGAAGAGCACTGACGGCGCGATCGACATCCAGTTCGGCGGCTGCGACGGCAAGATCGCGAATTGCCTGCCGATCACGCAGGGATGGAACTACACATTCCGGCTTTACCGTCCCCGTCCCGAGCTCCTGAACGGCCGTTGGAAGCTGCCGGAGGCGCAGCCCGCATCGTAGAAGGCCGCCCGCTTGCGCCGATCTGCCCCGGGCAGTAACGGGCCGCGCCTCCTGTGCCAGAGGTCCAACACTTTTACTCCATGCTGGACAACCGGTTCGCGCGGACAGATTAGTGTCGCTGACTTCGACAAGAGACCGAGACCATGGCTGCCGATTCAAGGACCGACGAGCTCGATGCTGCTTCCGCGATGCTCCATCGTTTCTCAGTGTTGATCGAGGATGGGCTGACGACAAGGCTGTCCGGTTGGCTCTCTTCCGGTGGCGCGTGGCACGATTTCATCAAAGGGCTCGAAACCGCCGGTTATAATCCCGCGCTACTGGCTCTCGGCATTGCAGCGATTTGCCTGATTGCCATTGTTGCAACGGCAGCGGTTGCCAGCTCAATCATCAGCAGATTGAAGGCTAAGCCCTTTCTGTCTGCGGCCGCCTGGTTCGCGGCTGCCTTGCTCGTGATACTGGCGTCCTGGATTCTATTTCTGAGTCTCATCGGCGATTCAGTGCTCCGCCGCGCCTTGCTGAACTGCGTCGTCATCTCGGCCGTGGCGACGATGATATGTTTCCCATTGACCGCAGGTCGCAGGTCCATCTTCCGGCGTTGGCGACGCGATCTCGCGCTCGCCATCGGCATCGCGGCCGGCGGCTTGGTGGTGCTTGCCTGTCTGCGCGTATGGAATGCGGCTGATCCGCTAAGCGATCTCTTCGCAACATTCGCGGTATCCTTGCCGTTCACCGTTCTGGTCGCAGCGGCATATCTTCGTCATCGCCGGCTGGTGACGAGGGCTCTGTCCTTCGGCAGCAAGGCAGGATCGCTCCGCCGGAAGCTGGCCGCAGTCTGGCCGTGGCTCGTGGTGGCGGTTGTCACCTTCGCCTTCGTCTTCATCCAACTGGACTTGACGATCGGACGGCCGCCGCGGGGCGGGCTGTTGCTGCTGTCGCTTCTTCTCGTTCTCGCCGGGCCTCATCTCGACGTCGCCATCGAAAGACGCAGCTGGCAGGCGGTTCGATCGCAGGGAGGCGAACTGACAGGCGCACTGTGGCGCACTTTCCGCATCGTGATCGCCTCATCGATTCTCGCGGTATTGGCGATCCTCTGGCTCCTGCCCATTCTGGATGTCGTCGGCATTTCGCGGGGCACTGTCTTGCTGAAAGCGGCCGAGATTCTGATGCTCGTGCTGATCATTGCCTTCTGCTGGAACTGGGTGGCCATCATGGCCGCGCGCATCAGACCTCGTGCCCCGGGCGATCCGCAGGTCGCCACCGCTGTGGTCGGTACGCGGCTGACCACCGTCGGCCCACTGCTCGTGGGTCTCACCAAGGCCGCGCTTCTGACGCTGGGCGCTTTGACCGTCCTGGTCATGCTGGGCATCAATGTCTGGCCTCTGATCACCGGCCTCTCGATCTTCGGCCTGGCGATCGGCCTCGGCTCCCAGACACTGGTCAAGGATGTGGTGGCCGGCCTGTTCTTCCTCGTCGATGATGCCTTCCGTCACGGCGAATACATCGAGACCTCGGGAGCCAAGGGCACCGTCGAGCGAATCTCATTGCGATCGGTCTCCCTGCGGCATCCGCGTGGACCGGTTGCGACAATCCCCTTCGGGCAGATCGGGAAGATCCAGAACTTCAGCCGCGAATGGGTCATAGAGAAGATGCTGTTCCGGGTTGCTTTGGACACCGATGTCGAAGCCGTGCGAAAACTGTTCAAGAAGATCGGGCAGGAGGTCGAGGCGGATCCGGAACTGAACGCCGATCTCCTCGAGCCGTTCAAGAGCCAGGGCATTGCCGCCCTCGAGGAGGGCACTCTGGTGATCCGCGGCAAATACAAAGCCCGGGCTGGACGTCAATTCCAAATACGCAAGGCGATCCTTTCCAAGGTGCGGATCACGCTGGCGGAGAACGGCATCAAACTGGTGCCCAAGCCGCTGCATGTACCGCAGATGGGTGGGTGAGCCTCGCTGCCCGAGCCATGGCTACTTCGAATGTGGCACTGTCAAAAAGGGCCGTGGCGCGCAGTGTCTAGCGAGGGGGCRCTGCCGCTGGATCGATATGTATCCCGGCCTTCCGTAGCCCGTCGGCGAACCGATCCAGGGTGTCTTCGGATATCTTCCATGCTCGGAAAACCGGCCAGAATTGCTCCGCGACGTGAGGCGATTCCCGGTTGACCCTATCCCCAGCGAAGCGCGCGAGATCCAGCTGTCCCGATTGCCCAAGGATCATCGCCGCGAAGAAATCTTCGCTCATGAACAACACGCGCGTCATTCCCTTGGTCGCGGCAAGAGCTCCTTGATCGTCCCCCGCCAGGTAGCGCTCCAGGATCACGGGAATGCTGTACCAGCTCGGATGATGCAGGCTGTTCATATCGATGGCGCGTCGTGCCAAGGCGGCACCCGCCGGCCAATCTCCGGATGCGGCTATGCGAAGGCCATAATGAGCCAACAGATCGGGATCGCCGGGGCGCGTCTTGATTGCAGCTTCGGCGAGCTGCCGGAATCCGCTGAAGTCGCCAACATCGAACATGGTGGCGGCTCGAACCATCATGGTGTTGGCGTCGCCGGGCGCCAGTTCGAGAGCCCGTTCGGCTGCCTCACGCGCCGGATGACCGCTGCCACGCCGTCAGCGCGCGGGTTGAGGCCTACACGATACTCTTGCGCATAGATCTGCGACAGGCTGGCCCAAGCCTCCGCATACCCTGGTTCTGATCTGACTGTCGTCTCCAGACAGTCGCGCGCCAGTCGATGRYTCTCGGGCGTGCCGCTCATCTGGTGCTGGTAAAACCGCAGGACGCAGTCGATGGCGCTCAAGCTATTCGGCTCTTTCGCGAGGCTGGTTTTCAGGGCCGCCCGGGCGAGCACGCCGGCATTGCCAGCGATCGTGGCTGCGATTTTCTCCGCGATCTCGTCTCCGATCTCCAGAATCTGATCCGCCTGAAGCGTTCGCCGATAAGATTCACTCCAGAGAAGGGCGCCGGTCCGGGTATCGATGAGGCGGGCCGACACCCTGATGTTGGCCGCGCTCTTTTGTACCGAGCCATCAACGAACGCCGTTGTCCCGAGGGATCGGCGGAACAGGTAGGGATCCGATTGCTGGGAGAGGTTGATCGAGCTTGGGGGGGTCACCGACAGATCGGCAAATTGGAACAGGTTTTTGGCCAGCTCCTGACTGATCCCGCGCGCGAAATAATCTTGCTGACTGTCTCCGTCCTGCACGGTGAATGGAAGCACGGCAATCGACGCGATCTTGGTATTGACGGGCAGCCCCCGCCCGCCCTGCATCACATGGGCGATCACGACCGCGATCACACAGAGGCCAGCCACGCATATCAGCCAGAGACTCGTGCGTGGAAACCGCGGCCTTCCGATTATGGGCCCCGACCGGGGCATGTCGGCAACCGTCGAGTTTTCCGGGCGGCCTTTCCCGGCGAGTACCTGGTCATCGCGCCAGGTGTATTTGGGCGCATTCGCGCCTTTTGGGATCTCGACTAACAGCGGGTCATTCATCCCCGCGGTCAGGTAATAATGCTCGAGATCGGCTCGCAGGCGACCAGCCTCGATGCGGACAAGGGGATCRATGCGCGTATCGAAACTCGGGTCGCGGCCATAGACGGCGACCGCGATCGAATAGCCCTTCAGGCCGCCCACGCGCCCGGCCGCTAGTTCCTCGGCAATATACTTCAGGAATTCGCGCCGCCGCGGCGTGGCGCGGAACTCCGGCGAGGCCAGAATCCGCTCGATCTGCTCTCTGATAT
>NZ_JBFUIF010000101.1:0-5798 GCF_056402015.1 Allobosea sp. P4_C6 | reverse complement strand
GGAATACCGCTTGATGTACGTGTCACCATGGGCAAGGCGGCGAGGCCGGGTTCATGTTCATGGTGCCGCCACAGGAGGGGTAGTATCAGATAGGCCAGCAGCAGGTAGCCGAGCGCACCTGTCAGAACGATCCACCACCGACGCCTGATCGCGATCTGTCCCATTTCTGACGTCAACTCGATTGCAATCACCGCAATCTGCGCGGCCCACTGGCGAAACTCGCTGCCTGTGCAGGCTACTCCCCTGCAAAACGCGCCGTCTATTGTCTCTCGGTGCCCACCTTCGCTTCAGCGCCGCATAGCAGGCGACCTTTCAGAAATAGGCGCTGACCAGCGCAAGGCGATCGCAACGCTCTGGCAACAACTCTATCTGACGTCAGATAGAGGAGAGAAATCCATGAAAAGCGTATGGCGCTGCGGTATTCGAACTCCCCTGATCTGCCGTTAGTGGTAGCACATGCCACTTTCAGGGGGCCGGACACTGCCGCTATTCCGGAACTCATTCGATGGCGCCCCGGCCCAAAGCCAGCGTCATCGTTTCCGATGTAGAGCGGCTGATGGTCACCCGCGCAGCAGTAGCTCGACAAGCGCCTGGGTGTTCTTGGCGTTGTATTTCCTGAGCAGGCGGGTCCGGTAGATGTCCACCGTTCGCGGACTGATATCCAGCGCCTTCGCCACCTCTTTTCCGGTCTTTCCATCGATGAGCAGGGTAGCGACATCTCGCTCCCGTGGAGTCAGGGTCGACCTCAACGACCCACCCGATTGCTGATTTCTGTCCAGTTCCGAAAAGACCCACAGCGTGTGCGCGTGCGCCAGTTCCGGCGTGTAGGTGAAGCCGCTGACCCGGACCCAAAACAAGTCGCCGTCGAGCCGGCGCATGACTCGATCATCCGTGTAGCTGCGCTCGTTGGCCAAGCGCTCGCCGACGCGAGCGCCCGTCTCTTCGTAATCAGACTGCGTGGGGTAAAGCCGCTCAAACGTCTCACCGACCATCTCGGCGATTGCGCCGCGGAATATTCGGGCGAACTCGTGGTTGCAGGCCACGATGACCCGCCTCTTGCCGACGGCCAAGCCCACCGGCGCATTCTCGAAGGCCTCCCGATAATCCACGTCCATCGCAGCCAACTCCATGCGCTATTCCGGCTGAAATGCCGCCCGAACACTTAAGTGTTAAACACCTATAGCATTAAGTGTTTAGGTATCATAGCGTCCATTGCGATAAGAGCCGAGGTCGCCATGCGGCGTCGAGCAGATGAAGGGTCGGCGAGTTTCGTCGAAGCCCTCGGGGAACCGCGACATTGGACAGCCATGACACACGCCCAGTTGGAGATCGCTGATCTCTCCATCCATTTCGGAGGCATCCGTGCGCTTGATGGCGCCTCCTTCGCAATCCGGCCGGGCATCACGACCGGCCTGATCGGCCCCAACGGCGCCGGCAAGACAACCCTGTTCAATTGCATCTCGGGCCTGACGCCTGGAGCGACCGGAACCATCAGATTCTGCGGGCGCGACATCTCCCGGGCAGCGCCTCAGGCGATTTCGCGAGCAGGATTGGTCCGCTCGTTTCAGCTGGCGCGCGGGTGCGAGAACATGACCGTGTTCGAGCATCTCATGCTCTACGGCCCGCGCCAGCAGGGAGAAGGCCTCCTGAACGCTTTCCTGGGCAGCCTCGAAACGCGCAGGCAGGAGGAGGCGCTCCGGGAGGAGGCACTCGACATGGCGCGACGTCTCAAGCTCGCGCATGTCATCGACAATCTCGTGACGCGCCTGTCAGGCGGCCAGAAGAAGCTGCTGGAGATCGGCCGCGTTCTTCTCGCGAAGCCGAAGATGATCCTGCTCGACGAACCCATGGCGGGAGTGAATCCGACGCTCGTCCAGGAAATCGCCGACCGTCTCGTCGAGATCCGAAAAAGCGGCATCTCAATTGTGTTGATCGAGCACGAAATGGAGCTGATCGAGCGGCTTTGCGACGAGGTCATCGTCATGGCGGGAGGACGCTTCCTGACGCGCGGCAGCTTCTCCGAAATCTCTGGGAACCGTGACGTTCAGGAGAGCTATCTGGGGATCCGTCGCCAATGACCGATCTTACTGTCCGAAGCATCCGCGGCGGCTACCCAAACGCCGAGGAAATCGTAAAGGGCATCGACCTGGATGTCCGGGCTGGCGACCTGACCGTCATCATCGGCCCCAATGGGGCCGGCAAGTCGACCCTTCCTGAAACTTGTCGCCGGTCTGCTGAAACGACGTCGGGCGAGATCAGCCTGCAAGGAAAAGCCCTCCAACCCGGGAACGCTCAAGCAGCTTGCAGGAGCGGCATGAGCTTCGTTCCCCAGGAGAGAAATGTCTTCGCAAGCCTGACGATCCGCGAAAACCTGGAGATGGGCGGGTACCTTCTTCGCAAGGGGTTGAAGGACCGCATCGACGATCAGCTATCACGCTTCCCGCTCCTGAAGACCAAGCTCCGCGACAAGGCCGGGAACCTTTCGGGCGGCCAACGTCAGGTGCTCGCCATGGGCGTCGCGCTCATGACCAGCCCGAGCGTCCTGCTCCTCGACGAGCCTACCGCCGGGCTTTCGCCAGCGGCCGCCGACGAAGTCTTCGAACTTGTCCGCAGCCTGGCGAAGTCGGGCATCGCGGTTCTGATGGTCGAGCAGAACGCTCTCCTCGCACTCGAATACGGAACCAAGGGCCTTGCCCTGGTCGCTGGGCGCAAGGCCCGCGAGGAAACCGCTTCGTCGCTGCTCGCCGACGACGAGGTGCGTCACCTGTTCCTTGGCCGCCGCGAACACGGCCAGGGCGCAAAGCAAAAAACGGAACGAGGGGATCGTCATGAGCAAGTTTGACCGTCGTGATTTCCTGGCCGGCGCCGCGGGCGCCGGCTCTCTCGCGGCCCATTGGCCGAGGGCGTTGCTGGCCCAGGGCACGCAGCCGATCAGGATCGGTATCGTCATTCCCCTGACCGGGGCGACCAGTCAGTTCGGCGCGACGATGAGCGCCGCGGCGAAGATCGCTGTGAGCGATGTCAATGCAGCCGGAGGCGTAGCGGGCCGTCCCATCGAGGTTCTGATCGAGGATGACCAGAGCAACCCGGAGGCCGCCGTTCGCGCGGCGCGCAAGCTGATCGACGTCGACAAGGTCGTCTCGATCGGCGGCTCATACGCTTCGGCCGTAACCTCGGCGATCGCGCCTCTGTGCTACGACAGCAAGACGGTGCTCTTCACGTCCTCGGGTGCCGACAGCATCACCAAGACGCCGCACAACGGCTACATCTTCCGCACCTCTCCCACCGTGACGCTGCAAGGCACCCGGGTGGGTCAGTACGCGCTGGAACTCGGCGCGAAAAAGATGTTCTTCCTCGGACCGCAGACGCCCTTGGCGCAGTCCTACATCGACATCATCTCGAAGCTGTTCAAGGATGCGGGCGGATCCGGACAGGGCCTGATCTACGAGGACAAGCGAGCCAGCTACCGCACCGAAGTCGATCAGGCGCTGCGGACGAACCCCGATATCATCGTGCTGGGCGGCTACGTGCCCGATACCTCCGTCGTCCTCAAGGACCTCTATCGCGCCGGCTTCGGCGGCAAGAAGATCGGGTACTCCTTCGGGGTAAACCAGGTTCTGGCCGATGGCGTTCCTCATGAGGTGTCGGAAGGCACTGCCTCCCTCGTACCGTCGGCGTCCGAAGATTCAACCGCCTACAGGACGCTCATCGGCAAGATGGGACGGTCGGCCATCGATAGCTATTCGTGCCAGGTCTACGACCATGTCGTGCTGACGGCCCTGGCGCTTGCTCAGGCTGCCGTCACGTCGCCGAGCGGCACGGCTGTACGCGACGCCGTCAGGGCGATCTCGCAGGACGCGAAGGGCCAAAAGGTCAGCGACGTCGCGCAGGGGCTCAAGTTCATCGCCGACAAGAAGCCGATCAACTATGACGGCCCGAGCGGCCCCCTCGAGTTCGCGGCGAACGGCGACGTCGAAGGCGTCTTCTTCCGGTATGAGCAGGTTCAGAAGGGGAAGATGACCCTTCTGAAGGTTGCCTGAGCGAATTCGGGCGAGCGAGCCATGTTCACCGAATTCGCACAGTACGTGCTGGACGGCCTCGTGCTGGGAGCGCTCGTCGCGCTGCCGGCGCTCGGCCTGACGTTGATCTTCTCCGTGCAGGGGTTCGTCAACTTCAGCGTCGCCGCGCAGATGACCGTTGGCGCGTACGCCGCCTGGTTCGCGGGAGCCCATCTGGGTTGGTCACCTGTCGTGATGCTGCTTTTCGCATTCGTCGTCCCGGGCATGCTGGGTATCGCAACCGATCGTCTCGCGCTCGCTCCCATCCGGCGCCAATCCGGGGCCCACACCGCCCTGATGCTGGCGGTCGTCTCGATCGCGCTCAACCTTGCGATCGAGAATGCGCTTCGCTTCCTCTTCGGGAGCGATCTGAACAGCTTCGATCTCCCGATCGAGCGCAACCTCCAGGTCTGGGGGTTGAGCGTCGGCCCTCAGCAGCTTCGCAATCTGGTCACCGCACTCGTCATCGCCGTCGCGCTCGCTGCATTCTTCTCGCTCACCCGATGGGGCAAGGCGATGCGGGCCGTCGCCGACAATACCGACCTCGCCAGGTTGAAGGGCATCGAGCCGCGCAATCTGTCGAACCTCGCGACGTTCATCGGCATGGGGCTCGCCGGCATCGGCGGCTCCCTGCTGGCGATCGATACGAGCGTCGACCCGTCGACCGGCTCGCGGCTGATCCTGATCATCTTCGCGGCGAGCGTCCTCGGCGGATTGACCAGCCTCTACGGGGCCGTTCTGGGCGCCCTCATCATCGGTGTCGCGGGTGAGGTCGCGATGATCGCCATGCCGCCGGTCTATCAGTCCCTCACGGCCTTTCTTGCCATCCTCTTCATCCTTCTGGTGAAGCCGACCGGCCTCTTCGCCGGAGCGGCAGGGGTTAGAAAATGACCTCCTATCTTCTGTTCATCGGGACCATCGCGGCGATCTATGCCCTGCTCTCACTCGGACTCGTCGTGAGCTGGGGCCAAGCAGGCATGGTCAACCTCGGACTGGTCGGCTTCTTTGGCCTTGGCGCCTATTGCTCGACGCTGCTGACGAAGTTCGGGGCCCCGATCGGCCTTGGGTGGGTTGCGGGAACTGCACTGGCGGCTGCGATCGGCGTGGGGTTCTGCCTGCTGACTCGAACGCTGCGGGGCGACTATCTCGCCATCGTGACGCTCGGCTTCGGTGAAGGCCTCCGTCTTGTCGAGCTCAACGAGCGTTGGCTCACGGGCGGCAGCGACGGCATTTCGGGTATCCGGGCGCCGTTCAAGGATGCCCTCGGCGAACTCTATCCCTGGTTCTATTTTGCCCTGGCTTGGATCCTTGTCGCACTGGTTGTCTGGGTCCTATCCCGCGCCCTCAGCAGTCCCTTCGGCCGAGCCCTTCGCGCCGTTCGCGACGATGAGAMGGTCGCCGCCGTTGCAGGCAAGGACGTGCTGCGCCTGAAATGCCAGGCCTTCGGCATCGGCGCGGCTCTTTTCGGTCTGGCCGGGGGCCTCTACGCCCACTTCACAAGCTACATCTCGCCCGACAACTTCGCCGTCCAGCTCACCATCTATATCTTCCTCGCGGTGACGGCAGGCGGCTACAGCAGGTTGGTTGGCGTCGTTTTCGGCTCCCTCGCGGTCATGACGATCCTGGAGTCCTCGCGTTTTGCGGCCGAGTTCATCCCGGGCCTGAGCGCCGTACAGATCGCGTCGCTCAGGGAGTTCGCCATCGCGGTCGCGTTGATCGTGATCATGCAGCTACGGCCAC
>NZ_JBFUIF010000100.1:0-5814 GCF_056402015.1 Allobosea sp. P4_C6 | reverse complement strand
GATGCCGGCATGGGCGCAGAACGACAGGAGCCCGTCCTGCGAGCGATCCATCAGGAGATCGACAAAGAGGCCGCAGAGGAGGTCCTCCTGCTCGGCCATCCCCGTCTTTGCCTTGGTCCTGCCGCCGGCAACCTGCGCGCATCGGCCGGCGCCTGCCGCCCTGGCCGCCACTACATCAGGTCGCATCCGAGCCTCCGAATTTCCGAAATCAATTGGCAAATCTGCAATCAATCACATCATTTCGCTCGCCCGATTATGCAATATCGCCATGCGAAATAACACCCGAGAATGGGCGCCGCCGGTTTAGGGAGGAATGCCCAGCTGAGCGCCCAGCTCGGCCTAAGCTGCGCGCGCGTTGATGGCTCGTGATGCTCAGAACGTCAGCTTCCGGACCGGGATCGAAGGGGCAAAATCGACCCATCTCGGACTCTGCCCCATCGTCCTCCAGTGACCGCAACGAGTGACGAAGGAGACATCCGCCGGCGTCACTCGCCGTGCCTTTCCGCCCGCACGGCTCGCAGGAATGCCCCCAGAAGCGCACGAGCCGGAGACGTCGCTGTCCCCTCGAAATTGCGCCCCAGTTCACTCCCGGAACGGATCACCGCCGTGTAACGCGCGCAGGGAGTCTTCTGCCCACTGGAGTGCCACTCCAGATCGGGCAGCCTCCACTCGACAAGTGCGATCACGAGATCAAGCGATTTGGTCACGGACCGCGAACTGTTCCAGATGGTCATCCCCTCAAAATGCCAGTGACCGTCGCCTTTCGATGTGAAGCCTAGGGCACGCAGGGTGTCCGCATCCAGTCTGGGGTCAGACCCAATCCCCCGCTCGACCTCGTCAATGAGTATTTCCGAGATCATGCTGGATCTCCTGTACGGATGGGGCGTGCATTTGGGCTACGGATTGGGCTCAGCGACCTCAGGGACAACGATCTCCCTGCGACATATGCGGCATTGGAGGCTCGCCGCCACAACCTCCCAGTCCCGCCCAGCGCCCAGCAATCGCCTGCGACATTTGGGGCAGTGCCGTTCATCTCCGCTGCGAGCGAAATCGTATTCTGGACCGATATAGGCACAGATCATGTGGTGGATGACGCGATGACGCTCGACGTCGCCGCTCCTGCAGATGTCGCATTGATCGGGCAGTGGGGAGCTGGTCATCGCAACCGCGCTAGGCGATATTGAACAGCCACATCAGCCGTCGCGCGATGCTGTCGGTGAACTCGGAGTAATACATATGGACGCTCACAGTGGAGTTCAGCGTTGGTGGCTGCACTCCCGCATCGAAGCGGACGCGACCGATCTGGCCTGAATCCGGCTGCCGAAAGACCGACCCGCGACGCGCATCGAGCTGGTCCGAGATGGGAAGGACCTCGGTGAGGGTGGCTGCGTAACGGGTTCTCCCGAAGACGACGAAGACCCGCTGTCCGGGCTTGGGATCAATCATCCTGAAATCGGGAATGTACCAATCGACATAGATGTCCTTGGACAGATAGACCTCGGCGATCGCCGTTGCCGCTGCAATTGTTTCGCCCGCCTGACGCGTCTGGTTCGAAATAATACCACTCACCGGTGACAGGATGATACCGTCGTTAAATTCCTTCCGGATCTTGGCGAACTGCCCGCGGACTTCCTCTCTCACGGCAGCCAGGCGCACCAGCTGCGCCGTCGCCTCCTCGGCTTCCGCTTCCAGGGTCACGAGGTTCTGGACCGCCAGTGAGCGCTCCTTGAACACGTCGCTGCGATAGATCAGGCTGGCGGTCCCGAGGTCTGCGCTGCGCTCCAGACGCTGGAAGGCTTCCTCAGCCAACTGCGATCGCGCGCGGGCATGCTCGATGGCTGCATGCGAGACGCGTGCCTTCACCCGGAGTTCAATCTCGCGGCCCGTGATATCGGCGAGGGTCTGCAGAAGGCCTGAAGCAACGACTTCGATCTGGGGCGAAATCACCTCGGCGATCGGCGTGCCCTCCTGCACGACCGAGCCCGGCCCCACATCCATCCGCTTGATCTGGACAAGATAGGGCGGCGAAATGGCCGTGCGCGGCGCCGAGACCACGCCAGGACCGTCTAGGAAGATCAGCGGCAGGCCAAAACTGACAATGAAGAAGCCGAGAACACCGAAAACCAGGGCGGCGTAGATGAAACGGACAATGCGTCCAGCACCTCTGCGGCGGCTTTCAACCGGGTCCGGAACCCGGGCGTCGAGGCGTTCAATCTCACGGTTCATGGCGATCGCTCCGTCAAAGATCGGGCGTCAGCAGGGCGCGCCGGACGCGTGGGGGCACGAAGTCGTCGTGGCGCGAGACAGAAAAGAGCAGTTCGCTCGTGAAGGCCCAGAAGCGAACCGCCTTCATCAGCAGGCCCTGGTAAATTGGAAAGACCGGGGCAATCAACACATTGAACAGCCGCGGCTTGTGATTGAAAAGCAGGCCGGCCAACGCGATATTGAACAGGTTGAGAGCCAGCAGCAGCAGGCTGACACCGGCAAGGAACGTCAGTGTGGCCGGTCCGAAGAGCACGGCGCAATAGGCAAGATAGAAGGGCAAAGACAGTGTCGGGACCAGATCGAAGATCAGGAAGTCCAGACGCTGCAGCGTATCGGCCAGGCTTTCGGACTGGAAAGGCCAGGCTTCGCGGTACTGGATAAGGCGCACGCGCAGGGCATCCCTGTCCCAGCGCTGCCTTTGGCGGGCGAGCGAGATGAACGATTCCGGCGCCATTGTCGCGGCCCAGGCCTCGGGAACAAAGCCGATCCGGTATCCGAAGCGCCGCAGTCTCAGGGTGAACTCGATATCCTCACCGGGCCCGACATCAAGTCCACCACGGTAGAGAAAGATGTCGCGGCGATAGAGCGAGCAGGCGCCGGAGGTGCACGAGATGCCCTCGAACTGACGGAGGAATGCCTTTCCGGCACTAATCGACATCAGGTATTCAAGAGCYTGAAGCTCGGTCCAGATCGATGCGCTCTCGTTCTTGACGCTGATGTTGCAGCTCACCGCGGCCATGCGTGAATCTGAGAACGCTGCCGTCATAAGGGCCAGCGCAGTGGGCGCGAAGACGGTGTCTGGATCGACCGTCAGGATCAGGTCGCCGCGCGCGAAACGCGCTCCCGCATTCACGCCGGCGCTACGCCCACAGCGGTTCGTGTGATGGATTACGAGGTCGATCAAACCATCCGCGCGAGCCCGCTCCGCAATGGCGAGGGTTTCATCGACCGACCCGTCATCGATCACGATGATCTCGAAGGGCGGGTATGTCTGGGCGCGCAGCGACGCGATCGAATGGAGCAGACCATCAGCCCCGTTGAAGGCGGGCATCACGACGCTGACCCGCAGCGCTGGCGCAACGGGATGCGGCCGCTGTCGGCCCAACGTCAGCGCGGTCAGGGAAACCAGGGAAAAGGTATAGCGCGGCACCTCGAAGATAAGGACCGTGAACGCCAGCAGAACCCAATCCGAATACCAGAGTTGGAGAAGCACGTCGCCCATGCCGATTGCCTCCGTTCTCGACGACCATCTTCAATCCCGGCGCAAGCCCGGTCAATGTCAGGCAGTGCGCAAAAGTGGCATGGTCGCGATGTTCGTTACGAAGATGGGACCACCGACGTTCGAAGGCAGGCTCGACAATGAAGCCGAAGCCCGCCCTTCGACCAATCGAAGTCGCTGAAGCCGGAAGATTCCAGGGAGTTCCACTATGACCGTGAGCAGACGATATGCGTCACCGATCAGATGTCGGCACTCCACCACCCTTAGCCGCCCCATATAGCGTCAGCTCTCGGGCACATTATCGAACGATAAAGCTCCAATTCCGCTGAGGCCGATCAGCGTCGCGGGCCGGTCGTCGTCCCGGTCGTTCTGCCGCTGGAATCGCGATAGGTCGTCGTCCCTTGGCTGTCCGTGCTGGCGCGCCCGGTCGTCCGGCCCATGGAGTCGTAGAACGTGGTCGAGCCTCGGCTGTCGGTCACTGAGCGGCCTGTGACGCGCCCGGAACTGTCGCGGAAGGTCTGCTGCGACTGCTGCGCCCCTGCATCGCCCGCCAGAGCTGCGAGCGTCAGGCCGGCGATGATGGCGGTCGTCCTACTCATGGTCGCCTCCCAGTTCAGTCTGGTTACAGATGTCCGCAATCCGTTTCTGAGATGGTTTGGCAGCGCTGCCGCCCCTCGCCGATATGTCGCTGCCTCGACCCATAGGCGACCCTCGGACCGTCCGCTTCCGGGTAATCCAATTCACTATCTGGCGGCGAGGCCGAAACTGGTGCGCAACCGGGTGTCAGAACCAAATGGCAGACTTACCCCGTCATACCGAACGCGACTGGTGCACTGGCGAAGGCTGTGAGCAACGCCTGCTGGTTCACCTGGCTCCTGCATCGGGGGGCGCAGCCGGCGTTAGGCCGTGACGGCGCATGATTTCGACCATCTTGGCCCGGTCCGGTGGACCGCCAGGCGTGTCGTTGACCACTGCGAAGACCTCTCGGAAATACTCCGGTCCGATCGCGGCCGGCGTGATCACGCAAAGCGCCTTCGCATCCCGGCTTCCATTGTTATCAAACCGATGAACGGCACCTCGCGGAATGCACAGGGCCTGTCCCGGTCCAACATCGATTTGTTTCCCGTCGACCGTCCAGGTCAGCACGCCCTCGATGCCATAGATTGTCTCTTCATAGTGGTCGTGGCTGTGCGGCGGAGCTGGCAAACGCTGAGACGCTGGAACCAGAAGTTCAAAAGCTGCAATGCTGCCGTTCGAATTGTCTCCGGTCAGCAGGAAATGGACGGCGAGCCCCTTGGTAACAATGGCTTCGTCGGACGGGTTGGTGCGAGGACCTACGGCTAGCTGTGGCATTGCGAACCCCCTTGAGGTAAACTACGTTTACCACTGCAGTGGTAAACTTAATTTACCGGAAGTCAATGCTATCTCAGAGAGCCTGCCGATGAGAACCGAGGACATGCTTATCGGCGCCTTGCTGCGCGTTCCGGCCCAGGCAATCCAGCGGCGTCTCATCAAGGAGCTCAACGCCGCAGGTTTTGACGAGTTGCGCTTGCCACATATGGCGGTGTTGCAGTTTCCAGGTCCTGATCAAGTTCGCCCGGCCACGCTCGCCGAGCGAGCCGGCATGAGCAAGCAGGCCATCAACCAACTGCTCCGAAGCCTGGAGGGCTTCGGCTATATCATCCGGTCGGATGTTCCGGGCGACGGCAACGCGCGGGAAATCCGCTTTACCGAACGTGGACACGCTGCATTTCGGAAGATGGTCGATATATTGCGAGACATCGAGCACGAGTGGAGCATCGAACTTGGGCCCCAGCGTTTCACCGAGCTTAAGGCGCTGCTGTTTCTCGTCTGGGATAGTCCATTGGCTCGCCAGTAACGTGACTCTAAAATACGCCGCATAAGGTGTTTTCAGCCTTTTTGCAGAAGCGCCTAACGGCCGCGAGGGCCTCGTCGGAGAACTTGATCCTGGCCAGCGTGATCCAGGCGAAGGTCCGCTCGACTATCCACCGCCGCGGCAGCACCTCGAAGTCCTTGGCGTGAGCGCCGCGGCGGATGATGTCCAGAGTGATGTGGGTCTTGTCGGCGGTCCATTGCGCGAGGCGACCGGCATTGCCGCCTTCAGCGAAGAGGCGGCTAACGAAAGGGTAACGCTGGCGAGAGCCTTTGAGCGGCAGCTTGCCGCCATCACGATCCTGCACGTCGGCGGCATCTCTGCGCGCGCACATCGCTCGATTGCGGCGAGTCATGGTAACAAACGCTTTAGCTTAAGCGTTTCTGGCTTCACTTACGATTCACCCAAAGGGGTAAATCTCCGATTCATCCTGATA
>NZ_JBFUIF010000099.1:0-5834 GCF_056402015.1 Allobosea sp. P4_C6 | reverse complement strand
GCCCGGCAGTTCCGGCATGACGATGTGGCCGGCCTCGACGCGGACGCCATCCGGGAAACCGCCATAGGGCTGGAAAAGGTCCGGATAGGACTCGTTGCCGCCGAGCCCCAGCCCCGCCGCGATGTTCAGCGACATCTGGTGGCCGCCATGGGGGATGCAGCGGCGCCACGACCAGCCGTTTTCCTTGAGCATGTCGAGCGTGCGCAGATACTCGACGAGGCCGTAGCTCAGCGCGCAGTCGAACTGCAGCCAGTCGCGATCCGGCCGCATGCCGCCATAGCGGATCAGGTTGCGTGCGTCCTGCATTGAGAACAGGTTCTCGCCGGTTGCCATCGGGCCGGGATAATGCTCGGTGAGCCTGGCTTGAAGATCGTAGTCGAGCGGATCGCCGGCCTCCTCGTACCAGAACAGGTCGTACTGGCGCAGCGCCTTGGCATAAGCGATCGCGGTATCGAGATCGAAGCGGCCATTGGCATCGACCGCGAGCCTGCTGCCGGCCGGCAGCAGCTTCAGCACCGCCTCGATACGCTTGCAGTCGTCTGCCAGCGGCGCGCCGCCGATCTTCATCTTCACGACCGTGTAGCCGCGGTCGAGATAGCCCTCCATCTCGGCCGCCAGACCCTCCAGCCCCTTGCCTGGGTAGTAGTAGCCGCCGGCGGCATAGACAAAGACCTTAGGATCGGCCTGCGTACCGTGGCGCTCCGCCAGCAGCCGGAAGAGCGGCTTGCCGGCGATCTTGGCGACGGCGTCCCAGACCGCCATGTCGATCGTGCCCATGGCGACGGAGCGCTCACCATGGCCGCCGGGCTTCTCATTGGTGAACATCGCGGCCCACACCTTGCCTGGATCGATATTGCCACCCTCAGCATCGAGCAGGCTGTTGGGCGCCGCCTGGAGCACGCGCGGGGCGAAGCGCTCGCGGATCAACCCGCCCTGGCCATAGCGCCCGTTCGAGTTGAAGCCGTAGCCGATCACCGGCTTGCCGTCGCGGATGACGTTGGTAACGACAGCAACCAGGCTCAGCGTCATCTTCGAGAAGTCGATGAAGGCATTGGCGATGGGCGAGGCGATCGGAGCGGTGCGCTCCCGGATGTCGACGATACGCATTTAGAGGGCTTCCTGGTGGGAGGAGCGGCTGGGTTCAGTCGGCGAACTGACCGGCGGCCTGGATCAGCGGACGCCAGCGGCCGATGTCGTCTTTCAGCGTCTGCGCCAGGGACTGCGGCGTGGCCTTTTCAGGCGTCGGCACAGTGCTAATGTCAATGAAACGTCTGGCGAGCGTGGGGTCCTGCAACGCCTTCGCCAACGCGGCCGACAAAGTCTGAACCACGGAGTCTGGGGTCTTCGCAGGCACGAAGAGGCCGTGCCACACGCTAATTTCCATGTTGGGAAGGCCGCCTTCGCCGACGGTGGGCAGATCAGGAAGCGCGGGGATTCGCTGCGCGCTCGTAACTGCATAGCCCTTGATGCTCTTCGACTGCAGCTGGGGCGCGGCAGTGGTGGCCTGCTCGCAGCCAAGGTCGACCTGGTTCGCCAGCAGCGCCTGCAGTACTGGCCCGCCGCCCCGGAAAGGCACCTGAGTGAGCTTCTTGTCCATGGCGGCCATGAACAGCAGTCCGCAGAGTTGCGAGGAGGCGCCCAGGCCAGAATGGGCAAATGTCACATCCTGCCCGCGTGCTTTGACGTCCTTGATCAGATCCACCAGCGATTCAGGCTGGTATCCCGGTCGGGCGATGATCGCCATGCTGGCATCCGAGACGACGCCGACGGGCCTGAGATCGGCCGTCGGATCGAAAGCCAGCTTGCGATAGAGCGTGACAGCCGTCGCCAGACCGAGATGGTTGAGCAGGATGGTGTGCCCATCGGGATCGGAGCGAACCGCTCGATGACTGCCGGTCGTGCCGCCAGCGCCGGCCACATTCTCGACGATGATGTTCTGGCCCAGAATGCGGCCCATAGTTTCCGCGGTCACACGAGCGACCGTGTCGGTCGGCCCCCCGGCGGCAAAAGGAACGATCATCGTGATCGGCCGTGAAGGATAATTCTGCGCCGCAGCCGGCGTCGCGATCGCCGCCGCCAGCAAAATGCCAAGAGCCAGTTTCGCCATCGTCGCCTCCCCGTTCTTCGTTGACGGGACGATAGAGCGAGGCGAAGGGAATATCAGCCACCGCTGGCATGGTCATTTTTCATCCAAGCCGTTCCATTTGGAGATGGCTGAAAAGCTCTGCAGGAGGCGTCATGCGCAGTTTCGACCCCGTGTCCTTGCGCTTGTTCGTAGCCGTCTGCGAGGAGGGCAACATCGCGGCCGCAGCCCAGAGGGAAGCGATCGTGCCCTCGGCCGTCAGCAAGCGCCTCGCCCATATGGAAAGCGAAGCCGGCGTCAGATTGTTTGAACGTGGTCGCCGAGGCGTGACGGTCACGGCCGCGGGCGAGGCGCTCTGCCGCTATGCGCGCGAGTCGCTGCAGATGCTCGACCGGATCAAATCGGACCTCGGCGCCTTTGCGCAGGGTGTGCAGGGCCACGTTCGCGTTTTCGGCAGCAAGTCGGCGCTCGCCCAGTTTCTACCCAATGATATTGGTCGCTTCGCCAAGATGTATCGCGACGTCCGAGTGAGCATGGAAGAGCGGGAAATCTGGGAGGTTGTAAGGGGCGTCGAAGAGGGACGAGCCGACATCGGCGTTTGCTGGGATGCGGTGGACTTCCGAGATCTGACCCTCTTTCCCTATCACCGGGATCACCTCGCCGTCGTTGTACCCCAGGGGCACCCGCTTGCCAGTCGCGCCTCTGTCGCCTTCATCGAGACTCTCGACTACGAGCACGTCGATATCCTGGCGCGTAGCATCTTGCAGCAGAGACAACGGAGCGCCGCAGGAGCAGCCGGAAAGCAGCTGATCCACCGGATCCAGGTGTCGACAGTGGATGCTGCCTACCGGATCGTCGCCGCTGGTCTGGCAGTCGCCATCGTCCCTGGCGAGGAAGCGCGCGCCGTTCAACAGGCACTGTGTCTGACGGTGGTCCCGCTGACCGACCCTTGGGCCCGCCGCCAATTTGTCATCTCGGTAAGGAACAAGGGACTGTCGCTTCCTGCCAGTCTCCTGGTCGAAAAACTCCGTGATGCTGCCGGCGGGGGAAACACTCATCAGCGAGCGCATCCGTCAGGCGATCGTTGAGTGTCCCGTAGTGCCGCGCAACCGCAATCCCGTCGGCATCCGCGATGTTAGCGACGGTTGTGACGTGCCATCCAGTGGAAACCGTGCCTCTAGTCGGCCGTGTGCGTCCTCACAGGTCTCGTCAGTTGCCGTCATCTGCGATGACGCCTCGCCGCCAGTTCAAAATGCGACCGGTCATTGTCCTTGTAGCGACCAAAGTGACCGCCCCAGCGAAGCCGGACCCCAGTGTCCGAGGCGGCCTTTCTCATGGCCGCGGCGATTTGGCCCTGAAGCGTCGGATCGAAGACGACACGCCCCTCCCCGTCGAGCGGCCAGAGATCCACAGCCCGTCCGGAGCGATGCGAAGAGCTTTTCGTCCTCGACCATCCCCAGGCCACGGCCCGACCTTGTTGATCTCGGTCACGCCGGCCCGAGCCAATGACAAAGCGCAGGTTCGGAAGGCCGGCTTGCGCCCCTCTAACGATATTGGCGAGGATTGGGTCGAGCGCACGCAGGTTGGCGTCCTGATTTCCCACCGGGTTCGGGTTCCACGAGCGAAACATCGGAATCTGGTCGCGGCCGAACTCGTCGCGGATCGGGATTCTGGCGTAGACACCATCAGCGCTTGGAGTGCCTGATTGGCCGTGCGCGGCGCATGCCAGCGCGAGGCTCGTCAGCAAGAGGCTGATCGGCAGCAAGCAGGCGGCGCGTGCACGAGAGGACATGATAGATCAACATTTACCTGTGAGAGCCTCGAAAGGAAGGCAGGCAGAGGATCCATTTGTCTCGAAAATGACCTGGAGCCGCACCGTGTGAATGTCTGTTTCCGGGCGATGCGCCAATGTCCATCTTGCCGCTTACCGTTGAAAAATGGTCCGCTTTGATGACGCAGACCGGTTGCCATTCTCAGCCTACAGCTCAGCGACAATCCACCTCTTAAAGGCCACCATGGCGCTGGTTTCGGTCCGTGATCTCAGCCGCGTCATCCAGTAGGCCCCGGTGACGATACCGAGGTCGAGCGGCTGTACGATCCGTCCGGAAGAGATATCACGCGAGAACATCGCGGCGGGGACAAGCGCAACGCCTAGACCTTGCGCTGCCGCTTCGACCAGCGCCAGCGAATTATCAAAAATCCAGCCTCGCGCAACCGGCGGGGTCAGCCCCACGGTAAGGAACCAGAGCGGCCATTCGTCCTGGCGGTATGAGCGCAGGAGGTGCTGGGCCAGCAGGTCAGCCGGAGTGCGGACTGACATGGCGAGCGCAGGGCTGCAGACCGGAGCAAGCGGGGCTTGCATCAGCTCGACCGCCTCGGTGCCGTGCCAGGCGCCGTCACCGAACCGAATGAACAGATCGAGGCCGTCTAGGAGCGTGTCGGCACGGTTGTTGTTCGTCTTGATCCGCACCTCGATCTGCGGATGCCGCGCGTTGAAGTCCTGCAGGCGCGGCAGGAGCCATCCGAGGGCGAAGCTGCTCACCACGCCGATCGTGAGAATCTCGGCCGTGCCGCCTGTACGCAGCTGGTGCACCTTGTCGCCGACTCGCCGTAGCGCATCCGTCAGCACCGGCAGCAACGCCTGGGCCTCCTCGGTCAGGGCGATGCCACGCGGCAAGCGCTCGAACAAGATGAAGCCGAGATCCTTCTCAAGCAGCTTGATCTGATGACTAATAGCGGTCTGGCCGACGCGCAGCTCCATCCCGGCCTTGGTCAGGCTACCGAGCCGTGCCGATGCCTCAAAGGCGCGCAAGGCGTTGAGCGGCAGTCTCGAAACATCCATCCAGAAGCCCCAATTTTATTCATATCAAATCTGAGTAACGATCATTTGGCTAGGGCCATGCGGCCTCGCTACCTCTGCGCCTCCCTCTGGAGACGAAACGCACATGACAACTCGCACCATCGATTCCCTTGTGGCGGACCGCCGCTGGTTCTTGATCGGCGCTGGTGCCGCTCTTTTTGGCGCCGGGCATGCCGCGGCTGCACCTCGGGCTAGTCTCGATCTTCGGTCCCTGGAAGTGCGCCATGGCGGCCGCCTCGGGCTTTTCGCCACGCGGGAGAGTCAGCGGGTCGGCTGGCGCTCGACCGAGCGCTTCGCTTTCTGTTCAACATTCAAACTGTTTCTCGCAGCCTATGTGATGCAGACTGTGCAGCAGGGGCGCGACCGGCTCGACCGAGCCGTCCCGATCACAGCCGCCGACATGGTGCCGCATGGGCCGGTCACGCAGCCGGCGATCGGCAGAACGCTCACGCTGGAGGAGCTGTGCAAAGCAACTGTCGAGATTAGCGACAACCCAGCGGCGAATATCCTCATCCGCGAAATGGGCGGTCTCGCTGCATTCCAGCAGTGGTATCGCAGCATCGGCGACCAGGTCACACGCGTTGATCGAATGGAAACYGAGCTGAACACCGCGTTGCCCGGCGACATGCGCGACACCACCACGGCCGAGCAGTATGTCGCCAATCTCGACGAGGTCTTGCGCGGCAACTTGCTCTCGGCGGCGCACCTGCAGTTGCTTGTGCGCTGGATCACCGAGACTCCGACCGGGGCAGGCCGGATCAAGGCAGGCGTCCCCGCCGGCTACACCGTCGGCCACAAGACCGGCACCGGGGCGCGGGCGACGCACAACAATATCGGCATTATTTGGCCGCCAAGCGGGCCATCGATTCTGATCTGCGTGTTCTTCACGGG
>NZ_JBFUIF010000098.1:0-5858 GCF_056402015.1 Allobosea sp. P4_C6 | reverse complement strand
GTCTTGAGGCGGTTGAATTCACGCGCCGGCGGCGCGCTGATGATGTCGACCTGGTTGGTCAGGAGATAGGCGACGCGCGTCGCATCCTCCGGGATCATCTTGACGACGAGACGGTCCCAAGCCGGCAGGCCCTTGCGCCAGTAATTCGGATTCTTCTTGAAGCTGATATAGTCGTTGGGCTTCCACTCCTCGAACATGCCGAAGCCGGTGCCCATGCCGACGGGCTTGGACTTGAAATAGTCGTCGCCATGCTCCTTGCGCGAGCCGGCGGGGAAGACGCCCATGTATTTCGTCAGGAAGTAGACCCACTGGCCATAGGGCTCGGACAGTTCGACCTGGACCTTGAGCGGATCGAGCACCGTCACCTTGGCGATCTTGGTGAAGAGCGGCCGGCGCAGCGCCTTGTTGTTGGCGTCGAGCAGGTAGTCGAACGAGTATTTCACGTCCTCGGCCGTCATTTTCTTGCCGTTGTGGAACGTGACGTCGTCGCGCAGTTCGAAGGTGTAGGTCTTCTTGTCGGCCGAGATCGTCGGCAGGGCCTTGGCAAGCTGCGGCTTCAGCACGCCATCGACATCGAACTCGACGAGGTTCTCGAAGACGGTCTGGCCCAGCACCATCGCGTCATGATTGAGCTGGTTGATCGGGTCGATGGTGATCGGATTGCTCGGCAGGACGATCGTCAGCGTCTTTCCGGCGTTCGGCTGGGCGTGGAGCAGGCTGGACGGCAACAGCGCGGCCAGCGCGCCACCGGCACTCGCTGTTAGAAATTGTCGGCGATCCGTCGGTAGATTGACCATCGAACATCCCCTTTTGGCTGGCAAAGCCTTGGCAGTGCGCATCGTCGGACGTGGCGCTCAACGGGGGGAAGCGTAACACCCGCGCAAAGACCAATGAAAATAAGAACTCTTGGCGTCTCGATAGCCGCCCACTATCGTCTTTGCCCATGCGCTACACCTTCGGTCAGGCCGAGGCATTCTATTGGGTGGCCCGGCTCGGAGGGTTCCGCCCCGCCGCAACGCATCTCAATCTCGCCCAGCCCACCGTTAGCCTGCGCGTCAAGGAGCTGGAGCGCATCCTCGGCGGAGAGTTGTTCGACCGCGCGCTGTACCGGCCGGTGCCGACGACGTTGGGCAGCGCGATCTATGCCGATGTCGAGCGCATGCTCGCCCACGCCGATCAGGTCCAGCGCCGCTCGAAGGACGCGCTGCCGGGTCGCGGCCTGCTGCGCATCGGCGCCGCCGACTCGTTTGCGGCGCTGATCCTGCCGGATCTGCTGGCGGCGTTGGCGGCTCGCCACGCGGCCTTGCAGGTCGACGTCACCGTGGATTTCAGCACGCGGCTGGAACAGCTCCTGCTCGATCGCTCGATCGATATCGCGTTCCTGTCGCAGCCGCGMGCGCATGAGGGCATCACCATCGTGCCGCTCTGGCTGATCGATCTCGTCTGGGTCATCGGCAAGGACCTGCCCTTCGACGGCGATGTCGCCACGCCGGAGAATCTCGTCGATCTGCCGATCTTTACCAATAGCTCGCCCTCGGGCCTGTTCACCACGATCCAGATGTGGTTCGGCACGAAAGGGCTCAAACCCCACCGCATGAACACCTGCAATCCGCTGACTGTGATCGCCAGGCTCGCCAATGCCGGCACCGGCGCGGCCCTGATCCCGCGCGAGATGATCAGGGTCTCGGGCGACGACCTTGCCCTGCGTGTGCTCGAGACCAGGCCGCCGATCCCGTCCCACAATCTCTGCGCGATGTGGTGGGACAATGAATCCGCCGCCGAATGYGGCTATCTGGCCGATCTCGCGCGCGAGATCTCGACAAAAGCTGAGCTGTGAATGGTGCATTGCGACCTCGCCCCTTCCAATCGCAGAGCGCCCGTACCCGAACTTCAGGAAGTCTTAGGGGGGAGATTGACGGGCTTGCGTCTCCTCCCAGGCACCTGAGGGGTTGCGTCAGAACGCGCCGGCATTGAAAATGCTGCGTCTTACTAGGAGTAATCTGCGATGGCGACCGGTACTGTGAAATGGTTCAATGCGACGAAGGGATTTGGCTTCATCCAGCCGGATCAAGGCGGGCAGGATGTCTTTGTGCATATTAGTACCGTGGAGCGAGCGGGTCTGCGCGAGCTGCGCGATGGTCAGAAGGTGTCGTTCGAGCTTGCCCAGGACAAGCGCTCAGGTCGCACCTCGGCAGATCAGCTTCAAACCCTCTGATCGCCCAGCCAACGATGTCGAGGCCGCACTCCGCCAGCAACTCCTAGACATCGCGATAGCTCAAGGCGAACCGCAGATAGAGCCACAAGGCGTGCCTGATAATCTCGCGCGCGAACTGGTGACGGGCGTAGGAAATCGGCTGCATGCCCCCTACCCTAACCTGCCAGGTTCAAATCGCCCATTCCCGTGACAATGCCCTTCATTCTACTGCCGATCAGGAAGCGAGCTGCGGATGTACCGGTAGCACCGATCGAGCGGTAATCCACGACAGGGCGCCAGCAGGGCAAAACTCAGCCCCTTGGGCCGCGTTCGTTCGGCTTCTTCACGGCGGTGTCACTATCAAGTTCGTCGAGGGAAACCGCTTCGCCATCGTCGTGGGTTTCCTCCCAGCGATCCACCGCGGCCAGCAGGAGTTCGTACTCGGGGGGAGCCGGGCTACCGGGTTCGATCTTGCCGATTGCGTCGAGCCGGCGTGCAGCGTCGCGATACTCGTCTATGTTCTTCAGGAACAGCTTTCTCACCGAACAACCTCGTCGTGGCGCGGACTTTCAGCGCCAACGACGGGCGCGTCCCAACAGTTCCGACGCGGAACGATTCTATCGTCCGGCCGTGGCTGCCAATCCGGAGCGCCATGCGTTGAGCCCCTTCAACGACGTCGTCGATATCAGGCGACTGGCTATAGAGGGCCCGTCCCATCGCGGAAGGCCAATCTGGGCCAATACGCCAAACTGTTAGGGTCCGAACAATCTGCCGGATTACCTCCAGAGGGCGAAAGAATAGCACTCCCTACTTTAGTTCAGACCCCGTAAAAGGAGGTTTAGACCACTGCAGCGGAACGAAACATTCCGCCCGTCTTTTACAACTCTGTTAGTTGCGGAGGTTGTATAATGTGTGACTGTCGGGCTGTCAGAGGCGCGCCTGCAGCGGATATCGTCCAAGACCCGCTCGCGCGGCGGCGGGAAGCCGAGCGCGATCAATTTGTGGACCCGATGCCGGAACGCGTTGAGCCTTGTTTGGCGCTGCTCCAAAGCAAACCTCCAGCCGGCAACGACTGGGCTTTTGAGGTGAAGTGGGACGGCTACCGGCTCGCCGTCCATATCGGGCCTGGCAAGAAGGTGCAGATCATCACCCGAGGCGGCCACGACTGGACCAATCGCTTTCCGACTATCGCAAACGATGCGCTTGAGTTCGGCCTGGACAGCGCCATCCTCGATGGCGAGGCGGTCATGCTCGACGAGCGCGGCGCTTCCGACTTTGGCGCCCTGCAGAAGGCCCTTGGCGGGCGGGGCGGCAAGCGATCGGCTGCGAGCGCGATGCTCTACGCGTTCGACCTGCTCTATCTCAACGGCCGTGATTTGCGCGCGCTCCGCCTCGATGAGCGCCGGGCGATGCTGGAGGGTGTACTCGCCTACCAGCCGCATGGCTCGATCCGGCCCAGCAAGGAAATCAAGACGGAAGGCGCTCCGTTTCTTGAGCTCGCAGGTGAGTTCGGCCTGGAAGGAATCATCGCGAAACGCCGCTCGGCTCCGTATCGCTCGGGGCGCGGCGGCGACTGGCTAAAGGTGAAGTGTGTGCAGTCGGAAAGCTTTGTTATCGTGGGTTATGAACCGTCCACCGCTGCGCTCGGCGGCATCGGTCGATTGGTGCTGGCTGCTCGCAAGGACGGAGCGTTGGTCCATGTCGGGGGCGTCGGTACCGGCTTCAGCCACGCCAGCGCGACGGCACTCCGCAAGCAAATGGACGAGCTCGTTATCCCGAAGCCGGCGCTCAGCGTGAAGGGAAGTCGCCAGGCCTATCGCTGGCTCACGCCAGCTCTGGTCGCAGAGGTCGAGTTCCGAGCGTGGACAGACGATGGCAAGCTGCGGCATGCATCGTACAAGGGCCTGCGCGAAGATGCCGAGGCGGCTGAGGTCACTGAGCTGCCCTGAAGCCTGATGGGGCTTACCCACGTCCTTTCCTTGTCACGGCCTATTTCTGCGGAGGTGCCGGCTCGTCAGCTCTTCTCAGCGTGCCTTCGCCGAAACCGTACGATGGCGCCTCTTCGATTTCGCATCTGCCGATCACATGGTGCGCGTCGTCCGGGCCGCGCACGCGGTAATGCTGCTCACCATTACAGTTCGGCAAAAGCTGGATGATCTCGAAAGGGCCAGGGCGGAGCGCACCGGCAAAATTTCGCTGGAGATCGACAAAATCACCTATTTGGTATTCCGTCTCCATCACGATTTTTTCCGTCTGCCCTCAGACTTAGGTCAGGCGCTCCGGACAGGCGCTGAGGGGAGCGCCAACGCCCTTCATCGAGCGAATCCTTATAGACCTTCACGGCGTCCGCGAAACCGCCATCTCGCGCTCTTCGTCGCTGTTGTTGGTGAATCCCATCCGATCTGGGGCCTGGTCCAAAGCGGCGCTCAGTTCGTCTTCGCGTCGTATCACCAATCGGCTCATGGGCGATTAATGGGCTCAGTAAAGCTTCGTTCCGCTCCGAGTTCCCAGCAATCTGATGTGCTCGACATGGGCGGCCCAACCTTCGTCGCCGATGTAGGTCAGGTGGATTTGCGGAAGGCCGGGAGGCAGGCGTCGCGAGTTTCAGCCTGACCATCTGTTGGTGTCACCTGGCGGACGCCGTTGGCGTGCCCCCCGCGTGCATTTGAATGACCCACATCCAATAGGGAGGCTCGGCGCCCGGGCCTTGTTGCTAAACAATCGTGCCGACGTAGAGCCCTGGTGAAAGATGGTCCAGAAATCGTCGTCATCCTGGGGGCGTGGATAGTCGTTGTAAGTGCGACGGCGGGTTCGCTCCGGCCTCATAGCACCCTGGTGTGCTCTTCGAATTCCTCCGGGATCGCGCCTTGGCGCGGCTGCCCGGGCACTTCTCGCAAGGGGCGCGACCTGTCCGAGATGCCGAATAACCAATGAAACCGCCCTCGCTCCATATCGTGGCGCGCGGGTGAAGAAAGACGGCGGCGACCCGGAAGTTGATCGCGGCCGGCGCAGGCCTCGCTGCTCTGAGGTATTGCCGAGCCCCTGTCAGCCACCCATAGACCCCGACGAACACCAGAGCCATGACCGCAATGGTGATGGTAAAGCCGTTGGCGCGGGTCACGGGCTACTTGCCCTGCGCCCGGATGGCTTTAATCGCCGCAGCCTTCTCACAGATGTATCCGTTCTCATCGAGAGACGGGCAGTTGCGTATGGCTTGCTCTGCCGCATCGAGGGCGGCTTCAGCGGCTAGGGCGCGGGCTTCGGCTGCTTTCAATCCAACTTCATTGCGGTCAGCCTCAATCGCAAGCCTCGTGCTCTCGAAATCTAACCGCTCCTTCTCCGCCTGAATCGGGGCGAAGACGGCAAGGGTGGCGCGGGCCGTTTTGCGATACTGGTTCTTGAACTCGTGCGTCAGGACATCCCACGGCTTGTTGCGTGACTTGCTGTGGTAAATTGCCTGCGCCACGTCCTCCTCGCTCGGCATAGTGGCAGGGACGGCGGACCGGTTAGCGGTCATCCCGGGGCGCCGAAGCCATGAACCGTGCGCCCATTGCTGCCGATATCCGCACACGGGGCAGACCCATCCGTCGTTCGTCGCGACAAGTTGCCCGAGGTCACCGCCCTGCTCAGCTTGATAAGCCCGATGCGCGTCGTCGGTTCGGTC
>NZ_JBFUIF010000097.1:0-6057 GCF_056402015.1 Allobosea sp. P4_C6 | reverse complement strand
CAGACTTCAGCTGCCTTGGGATCTTCCGCGTCCGCCGCACAAATCGATCGCCAGCTTGGCCGGCGGCATATCCTGGAGGGCGTGATCCGTGCGGGCGACGGCAAGCTCAGGATCACAAGCCGCCTGCTGGATGGGCAAACGACCGCGATCATCTGGGCAGGCAGCTATGAAGCGGACCAAAATGCTGGCAGCGGCTTCGATCTCGAGACAAACATAGCGGCCAAGATCGCTGCGGCAGTGAGCCTGCGCTTACGACCGCCGGCGAAGATTGCAATGGGCAGACGCTAAGCGGTTTGATCAATGCATTGTTTGACTGGTTCTCTGTCGCTCCACCGCCATTGCCCCGCCAGGAGGACGGTTCGGTCCATCTGAAGGCGAGAGCGTGGGCGGGGAAGGTGCATGTCGCGTGAAGTTCACCGCACTCTGATGTCCTGACCATCTCTGACGGCGCAGCGCGGATTGGCGAATCTGGGAGGACCATAATGGACGACGTGCATGAACATGAGCGTGCCCGGGTCATTCGTATCGCGCGGGCTATGTGTCGAGCGAAACGATTGGACCCCGACCAACCCCTCGACGAGGCGATACCCGCTGTCACTGGCGCTAAGGCATTCATTGACAGCCTGACGAGCAGCGATGTTCCGACGTGGCTATTGTTTGTGAGCGAAGCAAAGAAATTTGTCGCCGCGAACCAGGACGGCACGTCACAATTGTGAGCATGTGGCGTTGAATGAAACGCGGGCGGAAAAACGCAAACGCACCACGCTCGCGGTTACAGCTTCCCGATCGGCGGGAGAAGGGAGCCGAGGGCTGGGGGGCTGTACCGGCTCCCTTCGGTAGCCATCTGGGCAGGTGGCCACCACCACCATCGCGGGTCACGTCGCGACAATAGCACTGCCAAAACGAGGTAGCCGCAGCGGAGTTCCGCCGCGGCAAAATGCTCATGCCACGAGGGAGCGTCGAAATCGCTCGATCGCCCGTAGCGTCAGATCGTCCTCATCTTCAGCTACGGCGACCAAGCTCGCGACGATGTAGGCCAGCTTCGTCCGCACTTGCTCGTCATCGGCATCGGGGACGGTCGATCGTATTTCGGACCAGGCAGCATCGAGCGCGGCTTGCGCGCGGGCCAGGTCGACGGGGTCGCTCGACGATGAGAATGGCATGGCTCCTTCCTCCGCCCTGGATACGGGCGAGAATCTATGCATCTCGACTGGAGGCAATATATTTTGACATCAGAAAATCCCCGCCTGCGCACGCAAGCGGGGTAGTTCGCTCAAACCGAAAGGAGACCTTTGGCCAACCGCGACGCGAAGCCAAGGTTCCCGGCCGGAATGGAAAAGCCCGGCCCGCCGTAGCGCCGAGAGCGGATCACGGGCGTCCGTAACCAGACTGAACTGGGAGGCGACCATGAGTAGGACGACCGCCATCATCTTCGGCCTGACGCTCGCAGCTCTGGCGGGCGATGCAGGGGCGCAGCAGTCGCAGCAGACCTTCCGCGACAGTTCCGGGCGCGTCACAGGCCGCTCGACAACCGACAGCCAAGGCAACCAGAACTTCTACGGCCCAGACGGCAGGACGACGGGGCGCGCCTCGACCGACAGCCAAGGGACGACGACGTTCCGTGATTCCAGCGGGCGCGTGACCGGAACAACGACCAGCCCGCGGCGCTGATCAGGCTCATCGGAATTGGAGCTTTATCGTTCGATAACGTGCCCAAGAGCTGACGTTGTATGGCGCGGCTAAGGGTGGATAGCCACGCAGCAACCGATGGCATAAACGCGCCGCCACCAAACTTTGGCGGGCTGCCCAGAAGCGGACGCTACCTGCTTGAAGGTCAGCAAGCAGGTCAGAACCCATTCCCGACGGGCGCAATGCTGCGTCACTCGGTCCAGTAATTGCGCCGACTAAAAATTTGAGCTGAAATCGTGGCGCTCGTGCAACGGGGCCTCAAAATATGTGGGTCCACATTGACACCAAACATGCCCTCGTAACACTTTGTAGATAATCGTCGGTGCTTCCTCTCACCATCGTCACGCGTAGCCTAATGTGATTCTGCCGCTGGTTCTGATTCGACTGGCCGCAACGCGATCACCTACCGATCACGTTGCGGGATGCACGCAAAGGGCGCGGTAATGGATTTGGGACGTATGCTGCCGGGCGCCCGCGCGAAACACCGAAATGGGCGGCTTATCGCGGCGACGACGCGCCCCCCTCGGTTGTTGGCACGAGGTTGCAGGTTTGGCTCGTCCACGGCGCTAGTGACAATCGCACTTCTCTCAGCGTCTACGGGTTCGGCGCGCGCTCAGGTCACCGAGTGGAAGGGAATAACCACCACGGACGGCTTCGCTAGTTGGTTTACGTTCAGCAACTGGACAGCCGGTCCTCCCGGCTTGACCGGGGCCGTCACAGAGCCAATCATTGATACTATAGCACCGAATCCGACGGTGATTCCGACGCCCGGCGCAGTAGCCAGAACGCTCAGGATAGGACAGTTCGTCAACGGGATAGGACAGCTCGACATCCGAAGCGGCGGGACGTTGAACGTGTTGGGTGTTGCGGAGCTGGGCAATGCGCCGGGCTCACAAGGTACGGTGATCGTCTCCGGCACGTTCGCTAACTTCCTCGCGGTGGTCGGCGCCGGCGCCGGGGGCACAGGCACAATGACCGTCCGAGACGGCGGGACGGTAAACAGTAACTTTGGCGCCGTCCTCGGATTCGTTCCCGACGCGATCGGTACGGTGACCGTGACCGGCCTGTCCTCCACCTGGAACGTGGGTCCGGGTGGGTTCCTTATCGGCGGCCTTGGCACGGGCACGCTCACCATTGCGGATAGCGGCATTGTCGCCAGCGGGCAGCCCGTTTCGATCGCGTTAGCCGCCGGCTCGACTGGAACACTCAACATCGGCGCGGACCCGCTCGTCAGCACGGCGGCGGCTGCACCCGGCACACTGGAAGCGGCAGGCGTCGTATTTGGCGACGGCACCGGCACGATCAATTTCAATCACACGTCCCCCAATTACGGGTTTGCGCCTGCAATCAGCGGCCCCGGCACCGTCAACGTGCTCGCCGGCACGACCCTCTTAACAGCCGACAACACCTATACAGGCGGGACCACCATCAATGGCGGCACGCTCAGTGTCGCGGCGGACAACAATCTCGGCGCGGCGAGCGGAGGCCTGACTTTCAACGGCGGCATTCTTCAAGTCACCGGCACCGCGTTCAATTCGACCGCGCGGACCATCACCTGGGGCGCGAATGGCGGCGGCTTCGATATCGCCGATGCGGCAAACAGTTTCACCGTCGCGCAGAACCTGACCGCCGGCGGTCCGCTGGCCAAATACGGTACGGGCACGCTCACTTTGACCGGCACCAACACCTACACCGGCGGGACCACCATCAGCGCCGGCACTCTCCAGCTTGGCAATGGCGGCGAGACGGGCTCGATCGTTGGCGACGTCACGAACAACGGCATCTTCGCCATCAATCGCTCGAACGCCTTCAGCTTTGGCGGGGTGATCTCCGGCTCTGGCGCGTTCCAGCAGAACGGCACCGGCACGACCATCTTTACAGCCGCCAACACCTACACCGGCGGGACCACCATCAGCGCGGGGACGTTGCGGGCCGGCGGGCCGAACACGTTCAGCCCAAATTCGGCCGTGACGGTCGCGCTCGGCGGAACGCTCGACCTCAATGGCTTCAGCCACACCATTCCCGGCGTGGTCAATGCCGGCTTGGTGAGTATGGGCACGGGCACGGCGCCCGGCACGGTTCTGACGACGCCGAACTACTTGGGAAATGGCGGCACGATCGCGATCAACACCGTTCTTGGCGGAGACAACTCGCCGTCCGACAGGCTCGTCATCAACGGCGGCGGCACAGCGAGCGGAACCTCCGGGCTGCAGGTCACGAACGTCGGCGGTCCGGGTGATCTCACACTAGGCAACGGCATTCCGGTGGTCGTTACGACGAATGGCGGCACGACAGTTCCCGGGGCATTCGGCCTGAGCGGGCCGGTAGCGTCGGGGCCTTACGAGTATCTCCTGTTTCGTGGCGGCGTCACGCCCGGCAACGAGAATGACTTTTTCCTGCGCAATGTCGCCGGACCGGTTGACCCAGAGCCGCCCTTGCCCGGCACGCCCGGCCCGATACCCCCGACCACCCCCGGACCCACGCCTCCCGGCGTGACACCGCCCGGAGTGATACCGCCGGGCGTAACGGCTCCTGGCACTCCCGTCCCGCTCTTCCGCCCCGAGGCGGCGCTCTACACGCTGTTGCCGGGGGTGGCGCGCCAGCTTGGCCTGGCGACGCTCGGGACCTTTCACGAGCGCCAGGGCGATCAAGCCATGTTGCTCGGCTCGGGCGCGCTTCCGGGCGCCTGGGGCCGTGTCTTCGGCCGCCATGCCGAGGAGAGTCGCTCAGGCCCGCTCTCGCCCGAGATGAAGGGCAATATCGGCGGCTTCCAGGCCGGTCAGGATCTTTTTGGCTGGGACAATAACGGCCATCGCGACCGGCTTGGGCTGTTCATCGGCTTCGCCAGTGCGGATGTCGATGCTCGCGGTTTCGCGATCGCCCAGCAGCGGGCGCTGGTCGGCAAGCTGAAGATGGATGCAACCAGCCTCGGCGCCTACTGGACCCATATTGGTCCGTCAGGCTGGTATGTCGATGCGGTGCTGCTGACCTCTTGGTTCGATGGCGATCCGCGCTCGACCCGCGGCATCGGGATGAGCGCCGACGGAACCGGGCTCACCGGTTCGCTCGAGGCCGGCTATCCGATCCAGATCGGTGCCGGGCTGTCGCTTGAGCCGCAGGCGCAGCTTATCTGGCAATCGGTCTCGTTTGGAACGGAGCGCGATCGCTTCTCCGCGGTCCGCTTTTCGCCCGACGATGCGCTGACCGGCCGGATCGGCGCACGGCTCACCGGCGATTGGGTGATGGGCGGGATGACGCTGAAACCTTATCTCCTCGCCAATGTCTGGCGCACGTTTTCCGGCAGCGACACGACGACCTTCAATGTCACGCCGATTACAACCGGCTTCGGCTCCACCTCGCTGGAACTCGGCGGCGGCGTTGCGGCCCAGGTGACGCCGAACGTCGGCGTCTTCGCGGCGGCGAGCTACACCAGCAATCTCGGCGGCGACGATCGCCGCGGCATCAAGGGCAATCTCGGCCTGCGCGTCACCTGGTAGGCGCGGCGCCTGCCGACACTTCAAAGGCAGTTCATACGATGGGTTCCGAGCCGGGGCGGGACTTCGCGAGTCTGCCAAACCCGGCCGCCCTTACGTTGCCTTCAGTCATTTTACCTGCAAGCGGACCCTGCAGATGTCGGCAATGGGGCCAACTCCGGTCAGCAGACGCCGATCTTCAGTTGGGTCGATTTTGCCCCTTCGATCTCCGTCCGGAAGCTGACGTTGTGAGCGTCACGAGCCATCAACGCGCGCGCATCAGTAGTCCGACCGAGCTGGGAGCGCTCCGCTGGGCATTCCCTCCCTAAACCGGCGGCGCCCGTTCCCGGGTGTTATTTCCAATGGCGATGTTGCATAATCTGGCGAGCCAAATGATCTGATTGATTGCAAATTTGCCAATTGATTTGGGAGTTCGGACGCGAGCAGAGGTGCTCTCCCGATGACCCTGGGCACCTTCGGCTTCCTCGCATGGATCGTCGCTAGAGGTTTTGTCTGATGGTTGGCGCTGAAAATACAGCGGGAAAACAGCGGGGCGCGCCCTTCAAGCGGGGCCAGTCGGGCAACCCGGCCGGCAAGCCCAGGGGTGCGCGCCACAAGGTCACACTCGCCATCGAGGCCATTCTGGAGGGCGAGGCAGAGGAACTCACGCGCAGGGCTGTGGAGCTTGCCAAGGCCGGTGACATGACCGCGCTGCGGCTGTGTATGGACCGACTGGCGCCTGCCCGTCGCGACCGTCCCGTCACCTTCGACCTTCCCAGGATCGAGACGGTGGCCGATCTGCCCAAGGCGACGCAGGCCATCCTGGAGGCGGTCGCGGCGGGCGAGCTGACGCCGTCCGAAGCCGCCGAACTCGGCCGGCTGGTCGATGCCCACA
>NZ_JBFUIF010000096.1:0-6060 GCF_056402015.1 Allobosea sp. P4_C6 | reverse complement strand
GAACAGGGCCATGGGGCGAGTCTGTCCAGAACCGGCCAAAATCGCTGAAATCGGCTCAAAATGACGGCCGTCAGGCAGCCTGAGGCCGATCATCATCCCGAAATCGCGCCGACCCCACCATAGCGCCAGAAATCAGACCGTTCTTGCGGGTGTCCAGCTGGCGTTGCCGACGCCCCTGGCCTACGTCTTCGCTGCGCCGAAGAGCGAGGAGGTTGCGACCACGGAGATCAGAAGCGCGCCGGTTGCCCAGACGAGCAGGCCATGGGTGGCATCGCGCACCTTACACTCCTCGCCATTGGCATCGAAGCTGGGGTGGCGCATGCGGCCTGCGAGATACCCGCCGGCCATCGTGGCTGAGGCCATGACCAAAAGCGCCCACAAGCCGCCCGCAATCGCCAGTGCGGTGGCGCTGGAACTCCTCTCGAAATCGGCGGAGACCATCGACAGCCCGATCGCCGAGCCGAAGACCGTCATGATGGTCGAGATGGCGGTGGCGATGACCGCGCCACCGAGGATCGGCCCCCACTGCACATAGGAGCGGTTCTCCTTGTTGACGCTCACAGGGGCAACGACAACGTCAGTTCCAGATATGGACATGGCGATTCCTATCGAAGACCGAGGAACGACAGGACAACGAGTACTACAACAATAAGACCGACAATATAAATCACGCCGTTCATTAGTGCCTCCTATGAAGTTATTCCGAAAGACTGATTTGAATTCCGGAAATCATTATACCTGGAAACCCGACAACACCCCGCCGCTGCTGAGGTGCAGGCAAATTGCGGTCCCAGCGATGGCGGGGATAGACTGAAGCCGGGTTTGAAACCCGGCTCCGGAAGATCTCGATCACTCGACGATATGAACGATGCGCCGGCTCGACGGCTCGACCAGCACGACATGGTTGTCGGTGTACACGTAGCGATATTTGCTGACGTCCGGTCCCCAATCGGTAGGGGCCGCACGAAGCTCGACATCGGCCGGAAGGGTCGCGCCGACCGTGACCTTCTCCTTGACCATGACGGACTTCACATTCTCCTTGACCACGTACTCTTTGATCCGGGTCTGCTCGGGTTGACCGATCGTGATCTGAGTGCTGGTCTGGGCAAAGGCGGCCGAGCTGGCGATAAGCGCAGAGGCCGCGACCATTCCAAGAATCGTGTGTTTCATGATGGTTCCTCCGATTTACGCACCTTGGTGCGACGGGCCATCAACGTGGGCGCCTCATCTCAGTTCCTAACTTAAAAAAAGCAAAATCTGGCCATGACCGGCGATGCATCTTTGCTAGCGGCGGAAGCAAGAGGCCCGGCCCCTTTGGAGCTCCGAGCCGATGTCCGTCTTCGTGCGCAGGCGAACGGCCGCTACTGATTTCCCTGTCCTACGCGCCGATCGGACATTGCCGGCTCGCCTGGTGCATAGTTCCACTTCTCTTCCGGGTTCATACGGCCGATTGCCTGTACAGAACGAGGACTTTTCGCCTCAATACTTCCTCGTCTTCCGCGACGGCCACAAGCGCAGCCACGATATAGGCTAACCGCGTCCGTTGCCGCTGCTCAAACGCATCAGGAGTGCTCGACCTGACTTCGTCCCATACGGCCTTCAAAACTGCCTGCGCCCGAGCAAGGTCGACGGGGTCGTTCAGCGACGAGAATGGCATGGCTCCTTCCTCCGCTGTGGGGTGCGCCCGAAAATATAGGCAGTTGCATCACCCGCGCATTGATCTGAGACAAAAAAAAGCCCGCGGCCAGAAGGAAGCGGGCAGTTCACGTTAACAGTCGTGCGCCTGACCCTTGGATTGAAACCCTGGGCCCAATTGACGTGGGCCGCGCGGCTAAATGTGCCCCCGTTCGAATGCCGAGCCCCGTCAGGCTTCCGATGCCGAAGTTGAAAGGTGGGGTCTGCTGCTCGTCGGAGCTACCCACTTTGCGCGGTTGTGTCTTGCGGACGGCAGTCTCCTACAGTCTGCCATGGACGAACGGAATCCCGCAGGGGCTTTGCCGAACAGCCAAGACCAAGAGGGTCGCGGCCCGACCTTCTCATCTGCAGAAAGGTCGTCTTACCGAGGCAGCGCAGCGCTTGTAATTCTCGCGGCAAGTCTGCCCATCATGGCCTCGGGCGGAACTTTTTACGTCGATGCGCCGAGCCACCTCTTCCGAATGGCCCTCGGCGAGGCGATGCTGACGGGGAAGTGGATTCTGAGTTTTATCTGGCGAGCAGTGCTCCGCAAGCCGCGCGGAAATTGATCTTTTCCCATTGCATCGGCCACATCACCTTTCGCGTAGCGATAGATGATAGCCTGCTCTTAGCGCATTCACGCCGATGAAAGCTGCCCTGGCTCGCGCCGGTCAAGTCGGCTGATGAAGGCCGCGCACACGCCGGTTCAGGGTTCTCTCCGTGGTCAATCTATAGATCGCTTGCGTCAGATGGGTCGTCCGAAGTGGCCCCCGCAGTTGCCGTCGAAGGCACTGCATTTTCGGGGACGGCCTGATCCGCGCCATACGTCCCGGGGGGGGACGCATCCGTAAAGTCAGTCGACCGGTCATGCGGCTGCGGAACTCCAACACCCTCGAGAGCTTCAACCCCACGCTGTCGACGTCTAAAAGAGCAAGTTTTGCGTCAGTAGGTGTCGTCGCCCCCTCATAGAGTTGATTCCTCGTCATCCTGTTTCCCTTGTTCCCCGGCCGGCAACGGTCTTCTCGGGAACGGTCTGCGGCCGTGAAAGGGCGATTTCGCCCTCCTCTGGCTCACCGAGAGGCGCCGGAGCAGGGGCGCCCCTTCTATTCGACTGGCGCCCAGCTACTGTCGGGGTCGTAGCGGAGGAGGCGGTCCGCCAAGGCGCTGGTCTTCGAGCCGAGATTCTTCTGCAGGACGACGCCATTATGCCCGCAGATGAAGGTCATGACGCCGGTCTTGCCCCACGCGGCCGGCCAGGCCGCGAGGCCGAAGCCAGAGATCATGTTGCCGTTGATGACGTAGGAATGCGCGCCGCCGGGCGCCCAGGGTCCTTGTGCCTTCAGGATGCGAAAAAGGTAACCGCCATACGCCCGGTTCTCCTGATTAAGCAGCGCCTCGCTCAAGGCACCCTCGAGCGGGCTGACATCAGCCTGCCCGGTTCTTGGCCAGTACAACCCGTCCTGCGTGCCAGGTGTCGAGATGAGGTTCTGGGCATATTCGTGCACCTGATCGCCATCATGGTCCATGCGGAAATACTCGCGCTGGGCGCCGATATAGGCTTGGCAGGCCTCGATGGCGCGCAGTTCATTCGCGCCAATCGTGCGGTTGAGGATTTCGTCCCGCCCGGCTGYGATATCGAACATCCAGGCCTCGCCGCGCCGGACGATCGGAATCGGGAACTCGAACTTGCGTTTGCCGATCGTCAGGATCCGCGTCGCGTCGCCGCGCGGCGTCAGCGTGACGGCTTCCGCCGCAGCTTCGTTGAAGCGCTCGAGTCTCTCGCGGTCCAGAGTGGCGTCGCCGGTGCTCAGCACGTCGCGGGCCCCCAACCCGAAAATGCGATCAAGGACGCCGGGCGCGGGCTCGCGCGCCCGCGCCGCCTCGATCAGTGCACTGGACGCCGCATCGGGTGACGGGAAGCTCTGCTGGGCTGCGGCAGGGCCCGCCATCATCAGGACAGTGAGCGAGACCCGAACTGAAATCCAAGCGTGATGTGCCATGATCATGTCCCCCAATCAGCGCCGTCCGCCGCGACCGCCGCCGCCCCCGCGGCCGCCACCACCGCCGATATGACCGCCGCCGCCGCGACCCCCGCCGCCGATCTGCCCGCCGCCACCGCCGCGGCCTGCCGGCATGCTGATCTGGCCGCGGCTGGACGCTCCGCGATTGCCATAGGCCGCCGCGCCACGCCCTGCATCAATGCCGTCAAAAGCGCTCGGGGCTGTTGGGCGGGGCCTTGCACCCCCCTGCGGCGCCGCTGGTCGCGCCTGTGCCGTCGGCGGCCGTGCCGAGGGCCGTTCTGGTCCCGACGGTCGCGTCGCGGGCCTGCCTGTGTCGGCCTGTGGTCGGCCCTGCCCGGTCCCGCCCTGGGGGCGATCTTGTCCGGGTCGCACATCGGGGCGTGCGGGTTGCTGGGACGGTCGCTGGCCGATCATGCCAGCCGCCGCACCGCCGATCGCGCCTGCTGCCGCACCGCCCAGCACTCCACCGACGCCGCCAGCCGGTCCGGGGCCGCCGACACCACCTGGACCGCCTGCTCCGCCGACGCTGCCGATACCGCCTGGACCTCCCGGACCACCGACGCCGCCAACCCCGCCCGGGCCGCCTGGCCCGCCGACGCCACCAATGCCGCCGGGCCCTCCCGGACCACCGACGCCGCCAGCCGGCCCGGGGCCGCCTATGCCGCCTGGGCCGCCCGGACCACCGACACCGCCTGGGCCACCTGGCCGGCCTGGGCCGCCAGGGCGGGCGAGGCCGGGCTTGGAGCCCTGCCCAGGCCGATACCGGTCAGGGTCGGGCCGCCACGGCTTGGTGTTGCCGATGCTGTTGCCGTTGCCGATGTTGTTCCCGCTTCCGATAATATTGCCGCCGCCAATATTGATCTCGTTGCCAATATTGATGTTTCCGCGCCCGGGTGCGCCGGGATAGCCGGGCCGGTAGCCTGGATAGCCAGGCCAGCGCGGAGGATAGACCGCCCCGGTGCCCCAGTTCCACGGGTTGTTGTACATCACGGCGCCCACGGCGATGGCGGTCCCGAAGGTCAGGAGCGCGCCCGGGACGGCGGAAGCGACCGGCTGGTAGACGACCCCGGGATCATAACTTGGAACATAGATCACCTCCGGTTCCGCCGGCTCGATATAGATGACCGTGCTGGAGCCCTCGGTCTTCTGGACCACGGTCTGCTGTGGCGTGGATTTCAGGGCACCGCCCTTTGCCGCCATGGCCCGCAGATCCTGGATGACGGCCGCTACATCCGTCGGCTGGTAGACAAAGGCGTCGCCGAGATCGCTCGTCCAATCAAGGTTCTCGTTCATCTGCTTGACCAGGTCGGGAAAGCGGATCAGCGCCTTCACGCTGGCATCCCAGGTCATGGCGTCGGCTGCTGTGAAATCGGCCTTCTCGACAGCCGCCTTGTTTCGATCCAACCAGCGCGCCGCCTGCACGATGTCGAGCGGATAGGCCGAGGCCGGCAGCAACTGCGCCAGCAGCGGGTCGGGGTAGAGTGCGATCGGCTTCACCAGCGGCTCGATCTCGGCACGGGTGAAGACCGTGTCCGCGGCCTGGGCTGGCGCGGCCTGTGGCGCTGGAGCAGCCTGCTGGGCGAATGCGGCGCCGAGGCCGGGGAGAACGGCGCTGGCTGGAGCCAGCGCCAGCGCCATTGCGGATAGGGCAATCATTCCGTGTCGCATGCCGTCCTCACGCTCAAGTCCATGCAATCAAGCCGATCCATCACGATTTGGCCAGCCTATCTGAACCGACCCACATTCACGATCTGGACGCGCCGGTTGGCCGCGGGGTCCGGGTTCTCCCGGTTCTGCAACTGCCCTTCGCCGAGGCCGACTGAGACAATCCCGGCGGGGGCGATGCCGAGTGTGGTGACCACCGCGTCGCAACTGCATCGGCCCGCTTCTGGCTCAGCGTCAGGTTGGACTTGCGGTCGCCGACCGCGTCGGTGCGATTTCAGAGAAAGCCGGCGAGCTTGCCATGGGCAAACGCCCTGGGATGATGACTTGATTTATTAGGGTGAGCACAAACGTTTGAACTGCTGTCGGCAGCTTTCGAGTTTCATCCTGTCACGACCTGTGGCCCAGCGCCTGGCGTCGAAGTTCGGCCTTCGATTCGGTAGGCGAATGAATAGCAAACAGCCCGGCGCATCGGCCGGGCTGTTTGCTGCAACGTGCCGCTCAGAACTTGTAGTTCACGCCGACGCGCACGAGCCCGGCACCGCCGCCGCCATTGCTGACTGCGGTATAGGTTCCGGCCGGGAGCACACCGCCCGCCGCATTGTCGAAGGATCGGGCGCGCCGGCCCTCGCCGGTATCGACGTAGAGGCCTTCGATCTTGGCCGTCCAGTTGTTGGTGAAGGCGTATTCGACACCGCCGCCG
>NZ_JBFUIF010000095.1:0-6864 GCF_056402015.1 Allobosea sp. P4_C6 | reverse complement strand
ACTGCCGACGCAGGCGTCGATCGAGGCACTGCTGCCCGATCTCGACAAGCAGGTCGCGGCGGGGATGAGCGCTTTGTCGGTCCCTGGCGTCGCGATCGGCATCGTCTTCGACGACAAGCTCATCTTCAGCAAGGCCTTCGGTGTCAAGGAGGCCGGCAAGCCCGATCCCGTCACGCCCGACACGATGTTCCAGGTCGGCTCGACCACCAAGGCCTTCTTCGCGACGACGCTGGCCCAGGCGGTCGATGCCGGCAAGCTGAAATGGACCGACCATGCCAGCGACTTCGTTCCGGATTTCCAGCTATCCGACCCGTTCATCTCGCGTGATTTCCGTATCCTCGACATCGCCGCCCAGCGCAGCGGCCTGACGCCCTATGTAAATGATGGGCTGGCCTTCCTCGGATTCGACAAGGAGACGCTGTTCCGCTCGATGCGCGTGGCGCCGCAGACCGGTATCTTCCGCTCCGATTTCCGCTATCTCAACATCCCGCATCTGGCCGGCGGCGAAATCGTCGCCAAGGTCAATGGCGCCGAGTCCTGGGCAGCATCGGTGAAGCGGACCCTGCTCGACCCGCTCGGCATGTCCTCCACCACAGCAACGGCCGAGGCGATCGCGCAGGCGCCCAACCGTGCCATGGGCCACAGGCTCGATGACAAGCCGGTCGCGATCCCGTTCCACCCTGCCTTCCCCTATGCGCTGGGACCGGCGGGCGCGTTCAACTCCAACGTGCCGGACATGGCAAAGTGGCTGCGGCTCCAGCTCGGGCGCGGCCATTTCGGCGAGAAGGTCATTGTCTCCGAGGAGAATCTCGACGTCACCTGGACGCCGCGCGTCGCGGTGAACGAGCGTATGAGCTACGCCGTCGGCTGGCTTGCGATGGCGATGCCGCGCGGTCGGGCGATCTGGCATAATGGCGGCACCTCGGGCTTCGGCGCTCATGTTGGCTTCCTGCCCGACGCCAAAACCGGCATCGTAATCCTGACCAATGTCGGCGGCCCGAGCCTGGCCGATGCGCTTGGACTCTGGTTCTACGACCGGGTGCTCGGCAACCCTGCGGTCGACAACATCGCGCTGGCGGCCGCCTCGTCGAAGAAGCAGCGAGAGCAGGAGAAGCTGGAGCAGGCGGCGTTCGTTGTCGGCCCGATGCCGGCCAACATCGCCGCCCTTCTCGGGACCTATGCGTCGCCGGTTCTTGGCGACGCGGTCGTTTCGGTGGCTGATGGCAAGCCGCAGATGAAGCTCGACCGGACCGACCTGAGCATGCTCCTCGAGGCCCACAAGGATGATCCGAACCTGTTCCAGGCACGGATCACCGCGGCAGGAGGCTACGAGGCCATCGTTGCGATCGTCGGTGACACGCCCTTTGTCCAGATGCGCTTCGAGCGCGATGTGACCGGGCGGGTTGCGCAGGTGCGTTGGATCAATCCGGAGCTGCCCCATCTCTTCACCCGACAGTCCGAGCAATAGGGAGGGTCCGATGACGAGCTTTTACAGCCTGATGCGGCTCGGTCTGGTGTTGACATTGCCAGTTCTGGCGGTGGTCGTGTTCCGGGGCTCGGCCTCTGCGGCATCGCCCGTGCTCGGCCTTCAGGCGCCGGGGCTGGTCGAGCCGGCCCGCTCGCTCCTGCGCGATCTCTTCCGCGACGATGGCGAGGACGATTTCGTCCACGACAACCACTATGACTGGAACGATTATCGCAATTCGACGTCTCGCAAGGAGCGTATCCGCGACTTCAACGAGATGCAGCGGCACGATCAGAAATCCTACTGGAAGCAGCAGAAAGAAGCGCAGAAGGACATGATCAAGCGCCAGCGCGGGTGGTGAAGTCGTGTCAATGAAATGCGATCCGGTCTGCCATGGCGCGCAAGTGCCTTCCGCAGGAAGCATTTGGCCGACGGCAGGTCACGGTTTTCGCTGAAGAAGAACCCCACCGTGCCGCCAGGCCTATGTCGATCAGGTGCTCGTGCCCGAGTTGAAGCCCGGCGACATAGTCGTCATGGTCAACTTCGGAGGGCGCGCGCGTGCGTGCGGCCATCGAGGCCCCGGGCGAGCCTGCTTTACCTCCCGCCCTACGGCCCCGACTTCAACCCGGTCGAAAACGCCTTCTCGAAGGTGAAAGCCGTGCTGCGCAAGACAGCAGAGCGAACGCGCGACAATCTATGGAGCAGGATCGCAGACATCATCCCGCTATTCTCGCGAGCCGAATGCTCAAACTTCTTCAAAGCCGCTGGGTACGATCCAGAATGACCGGAAACCGCTCTCTAGCGAACCCGGGCCCCCCCTCGATCGCGACCTCAGGGCGTAAGTCCAGATGACCTGAAAGAAATCGGTGCTTTCGAAATTGCTTAGAATCCATGTAGTGCGCCGCCATCGACTACCATGATATGGCCGGTGACATAGGCTGCAGCTGCCGACGCTAGATACGTCATCGCCCAGCCGATATCGGCTTCGGTGCCATAGCTTTTCATCGGGATACGGCCGTCGATCTTGGCCTTTCGGGCAGGGTCGGTCGAGGTTGCCTGCCGAAACAGCGGCGTGTCGATCCAGCCCGGCGCGACGCCATTGACCCTGACCTTCTGGGGCGCGAGTTCGGTCGCCATGGCCCGGACCATTCCGACATAGGCGGCCTTCGCCGCCGAATAGCCAATCACGTTGGGAATGCCGAGGAAGGAGCTCATCGAGGCCGTGAACAGGATCGAGCCGTTCCCGGCTCGCTCGATCTGGGCGAGGAAGGCGCGCGACAGAGCGTAAGCACCATGGACATGCACGTCCAGGATCGTCCTAAAGTCGGTTGGTGTCATATTCGCAATGGGTTTTTTAATCGTGTTGCCGGCGTTGTTCACCAGGATCGATACCGGCCCGAAACGCTGCATGACCGCCTCGGCATAGGCTTCAGCCTGATCGACGCGAGTGACGTCGAATGGTAAAGATCCAGTCTCGCCGCCCAGATCTGCCGCTGCGTTCTCTATCTTCTGCGCATTGGTGCCTGCCAGCGTTACTCTGGCTCCGGCCGCTGCAAAGCAGCGCGCGATGCCCAGGCCCAGGCCGCTGCCGCCGCCAGTAACGAGCGCGTGGTGTCCCTTCAGCGAGAAAATATCGAGTGGGTGGGATGCAGTCACAAGCGGTCTCCTACATCGATCAGGATCTTGGTGTTGGCGCGGATCAGCATCCTCGTTCGGCGAAGGATATCGAACTGGGGCGGTCGATGGAGAGGGCTTTCATTTCACCTCAAACGATCTTGACGGTCATGCGATCGACGTCGTCCCAATCGATCTCGACGCCGAGACCGGGCAGGGTGGGTAGTGTCGCCAGACCGTCGCTGATCGGCAGTTTCTCCTTCAATCCAAAGGCGAAGCCCTCGATCGGATAGAGAACCTCGAAATAATCGCAGTTCTTCATCGCCGCGCAGCAGTGCAGATTGACGATCTCCATTGGGTGGAAGATCGAGGTGTGGACCTCGCAATTGACGCCGAAGGCTTCCGCCAGCCGCGCGGTCTTCATGACGCCGGTCACGCCGCCGGTCCAGGATACGTCGGCACGGACCCGATCGACGACGCGTGTCGCGATGCATTCGGCGATGCTGTAGGGATGTTTGGCGAGGACTTCGGTCCCAACAATCGGTATCTCCAGCGTCCGGCTGAGTTCGCGCAGCGAATGCACATCCTCGTCGTAGAGCGGCTCTTCGAACCAGTAGTAGTCGAGCTTCTCCAGTGCTCGACCGAAGCGGATCGCCTGCTCGAGATTATAGGTCGAGACGGGGTCCGACATCAGCGTAAATGTCGCCCCGACCGCCTCGCGCACCAACCGATGGGCCTCCAGATCTTCTTCGATATCGTTGCCCGGCGTGTGGAGCTTGTAGGCGCGCAGGCCTTCTGCCTGAGCCCGCAGCGCCTCGGCTGCGTAGTTCTTAGGCTCCTTCAGGATCATCGAGCTGCCATAGGCCGGAACGGAATCGCGATAGGCGCCAAGATATTTGTAGAGCGGCTGGCCGGCTGCTTGCGCGCTGAGCAGCCAGAGTGCGGTGTCGAAGGGGCCATAGGCGTAGATCGGCAGATGCCCCCACCAGCGATCGGCAGTTCGGAACTCGTGCCAGGCTTTTTCGCGATCGCGCGGATCGCGTCCGATGAAGAAAGGCCGCAAGGTGTCGGCGATGAGCTGGCCAGCACCGGGCGCGGACCGGCCGGCGAAACCGAAGGTCGTCGCCGACAGGGCGCTGTCGGTCTTCAGCGTCACCACCAGGAATTCGAAATTGCCGAAATCGCCCGTGCGGAAGGCGGCAGCCTGAAAATGCTCAGGCTTGCGCTGGCAGCAGCGGACCTCGATATCGGTGATCCTCACGTGAGCAACCCCTTAGAACTTGCCGTGGCGGAGATAGGCTTCTTGCGGATCGACACCGGCGAGAATCGCGCTGCGCGCGAGGTTCTCGGCCGAAATCGCCGTCGGGCGCCAGCTCAATGAAGCTGATGACGGCGGCGAGCGCTGTGTTCTTCACCAGTTGCACGGAAAAGCCGACTGTCGGGGACTGCGAGCCGCAACCCCCGCGGCAGGATGACAAACCGCATCGCCGTGGGCAGCCAACCCGTCGGCTCCCTCCCATGGGCCGCACCCGACCGACTCGATCGCGCCGCGCCAGATGTCGGTCAGTAAGGCCGCCGCACAGAGCGTCAGCGCGAGCCCTGCTGCGAGGATTACCCGCAAGCCGAACCCGAGATGAGATACCCCGAAATAGGCGATGATCCAGCGCAAGGGCGGGAAAATCGGGACGGGCAACAATGTCAGTCCGGCGCCGAGCAGCCCGCCGCCGGCAAAGGCGATCAGCGAGAGCAGGAGTGTCCATTGCGCTGCCTGCGCGAGGTGGCCGACACGGTAGAGGGAGGACCAGGCTGTCGTGCCGATGCCGCCCTCGACGAATTGCGGCCTGCGAGCGCGCGCCGGAAAAGTCCAGATAGTTCATCGTATTTCTCCGGGATGTGCGACAGAGCGCACGCGGCCCGATCAGGACTCTGTTGTCTCGCTGAGTATTGAGCGGCTGACATTTTCGAGCGCGTTGTCGCGGCTGTGCAGGAGATGCCGGCGCAGAGCTTCGCGAGTTTGGTCGGGTGAGCCGACCTTTAACGCGTCTAGGATATCGTGGTGCTCGTCGGCCGAGCGGCTGTAATCACCGGCCAGATAGACGAAGACGGTATGGGTCTGGCCTAGGATTCGCTGGTGCCATTCGCAGATGAGCCTGTTACCGGCAGCCGCCATAAGGGCACTGTGGAACTTGCGATCGTGGACGAGGGCGGTGGTGATGTCGTCGAGCGAGCCGCGCCGCGCGTAGAACTCATGCGTCTCAAGGCAGCGCGACAATTCGCCGAGCAGATCGGTCCTCACTGCCTGTAGCTCGAAGAGGCGGCCTACGGCGTTGAGCTCGATCAGCATGCGCCCTTCATAGAGCTCCTCCACATCTGCGAAGGTGAATTGCCGCACGACTGCCCCCTTGCGCATCGCGGATACGACGAGACCGTCCGCCTCTAGCCGCAGCAGCGCCTCCTTAATGGGCGTCTGGCTGATGGCAAGGCTGAGAGCGAGTTCCTCGGGAAGGAGTCGTTTGCCGCCAGGTAGAACTCCGGAGAGGATGCGCGCGCGCAATTCTTCATAGGCCTGATCGGACAAGGTGGCGCGGACGACGGAGTTCATATCGCTATGATCGCTGCGCGGGCAGATAATGCAATATTGAAAATAAAAAATTTTCTATTTTATTTTGTCGAGGACTCTGGTTATGGTCCTTGCCGGAGGATCACAACGACAAACGTCCCAAGCGCCGCCGGAGGGGTTCTTCTCAAGCCGCGCCATGAGCGCACCCGTAGCTTTCTCGCGCAGTTGCTTCTGAGCTTGCCCGTCCCCCTCCAGGACTTAACACCCCCATGAAGATCGTTGCCGTCGAACCGTTCATCCTGCACCTGCCACTGACGCAGAGCTCGATCTCGGACTCCACCCACAGCATCACCCACTGGGGTGTCGTCGGCACACGTATTCGGACGGATAACGGGCTGGAGGGCTACGGCTTCACGGGCACCCATGGCCATATCGCATCCGATCGCCTGATCACCTCCTGCATCGGGACCTCCTATGCGCCGTTGCTGATCGGGGAGGACGCCAACGACCGCTCGCGGCTCTGGACGAAGCTTGCGCGCTCTCCTGCGCTGCAGTGGGTCGGGCGCGCCGGCATTACGCATCTGGCGCTCGCGGCCGTCGATGTCGCCCTGTGGGATCTCGCTGCGAAGCAGGCGAGGCTGCCGCTGTGGAAATTCCTCGGGGGCCAGGGCGTCAAGGCACTAGAAGCCTATAACACCGATATGGGCTGGTTGTCCTTTTCAAGGGAAACCCTGCTTTCGGAAGCGAAGAAGGCCGTTGAGGTCGACGGCTTCACCCGCATCAAGGTCAAGGTCGGTCATGACGATCCCAATATCGACATCGATCGCCTCGCTGCCGTCCGCAAGGCGATTGGTCCAGGCGTGCGGATGGCGATCGACGGAAACGGCAAATGGGATCTGCCGACCTGCATCCGCTTCTGCGCGCAGGTCGAGCCCCTAGACATCTTCTGGTTCGAGGAACCACTCTGGTACGATGATGTGGCGGGTCACGCGGCGCTTGCCCGCTCGACCTCGATCCCGATTGCGCTCGGCGAGCAGCTTTACACGCTCGATGCCTTCAAAACCTTTCTCGCAGCCGGCGCGCTGACGTACGTCCAGCCTGATGTAACAAGGCTCGCGGGCATCACCGAATACATCCAGGTCGCCAACCTCGCCCACGCGCATCGCTTGCCGGTCGTGCCCCATGCCGGCGAGATGAGCCAAGTGCATGTGCACCTGTCCTACTG
>NZ_JBFUIF010000094.1:0-6867 GCF_056402015.1 Allobosea sp. P4_C6 | reverse complement strand
GGTCCTCTGGAGCATTCCAGGGGCGGACGAAGATGTCGACTTCGCTGACGTCGCGCTGTTTGCCATTTGGAAAGCGGACCTCGTAGGTGACGACGCCGTTCTCATGATGCAGATCATAACCGGTGACCCGCCCGACGCGCATGCGGTCATTTTCGCGGACATAAGCCCGAGTTTGCGGGCTCAAAAAGGCGCGCTCGATCTCGGAGGCGGCACATTCGATCGACTGCGTGCGCTGAAGCGAATGGAAAACAGAAATGGTGCAGCGCCCTTCGGCCGCCGCTTCCAGTTTCCCGACACCTCTGTGCCCGGGCAGTCCGACCAACATCCCCCTGAACAGCTTCTCGACCCTCCGCGAGCGAATCTTCTTACGTTCGCTCTTGAAGGTACTTTAATGGGAGTGGCTGAAGTGCCAACCAAAAATCGAGGTTAAGCGTCCGTGTTGCCTGCAAACTTGTGCCAGCCAGCACGGCGTAGTTCACAGGCTGGGCACCCGCCGCAGCCATAGCCCCAATCGTTTAGGGTTTGACGATCGCCGATGTAACAGCTGTGAGACTCGGTTCGAATTAGGTCTACCAGATCCGCCCCCCCTAACTCGCCAGCAAGTTTCCACGTCGCCGCCTTGTCTATCCACATGAGCGGCGTGTGCAGCACAAACCGTCGTTCCATACCGAGATTGAGTGCGATCTGAAGCGCTTTGATCGTATCGTCCCGACAATCGGGATAGCCCGAGTAATCAGTCTCGCAGACTCCAGTAACAAGATGTTTGATGCCTCGGCGATAGGCGATGGTGGCCGCAAAGGTCAGGAACAGGAGATTGCGGCCGGGAACGAAGGTGTTTGGTAGTCCGCTGTCGGCCATCGCGATCTCGACCCCGGTCGTCAGGGCAGTTTCGCTTATTTGGCCCAGGACAGCGAGGTCGATCATATGATCGTCCTTCAGCTTGGCCGCCCACGCCGGAAACGACCTCCTGATGCCGTCGCGGAGCAGTTCGCGGACTTCAAGTTCAACCCGATGGCGTTGACCGTAGTCAAATCCGATCGTTTCGACAGCGTCAAACCGATCCAGCGCCCAAGCCAGGCAGGTCGCGCTGTCCTGCCCCCCTGAGAAGAGAACGAGAGCGTGGCCTTCTCCGTTCATGCCGCGACATCCCCGCCCCAGTAGGAGCAGGACTCGGCGCCGCTGTCCCGATAGACGCTGACCTTGTGGAGATTGCCGACGACAGGGGAGAGGCGATCCCAAATCCAGCGGCTCAGATTCTCCATTGTTGCGGGGCCAAGATCGTTGACCTCGTCGAGAAAGCGGTGGTCGAGACCGTCGCGCGCCTCCTCCATCGAACGCTGCAGAAGACCGAGGTCGACCACCATACCCGTCACTGGATCAGGCCGTCCCCGCACCGTCACCTCCGCGCGATAACTATGGCCATGGATCCGCCGGCTCGATTCTGTGTCAATCACCCGGTCGAGGGTATGGGCCGCATCAAATCGAAATTGCTTACTTATCTCAAACATCAGCGTATCCCGATCATCTTGTGTGACTGGAGTGAAAGCCGCCACCGCGGGTTTTCGGTACAGTAAGTGATGGCCGCCGCGAGGTTGGCGGCAGCCTCCGGCGAGTCCATCGGCTGAAGAAAGAAGTGGTCAAAGGCGAGATGCTCGAAGCGGTCAGGCATCGCCTGGCGCTGCGGGTACACCAGTTTGAGTTCATGCCCCGCCGCCTGCACGAGTTGGGCATCGGCTTTTGGGCTGACACAAATCCAGTCGAGCCCGTCTGGCGCAGGCTGGGTTCCGTTAGTCTCGACGCCGATCTCAAAGTGACGCGCGTGAAGCGCTTCGATGAGGGCTTGATCAACCTGGAGCAGCGGTTCGCCTCCGGTAAGCACAACATAGCGGCGAACCATCGCGCTACCCCACTCCGCTTCTATCGCGTCGGCCAAAGCATCAGCATCGGAGAACCGACCGCCACCAGTTCCATCCATACCCACGAAATCAGTGTCGCAAAATGTGCAGACTGACGTGGCACGGTCGACTTCCCGGCCGGACCATAGGTTGCAACCCGCAAACCGGCAGAAGACGGCCGCTCTGCCCATCTGGGCGCCTTCCCCCTGTAGTGTCTTAAAGACCTCTTTGACAGCGTAAGTCATGATGTCCCCTCTACCGGTTCAAGCAGCGGCGCCGGTGCTGCTTTTCGCTGTTGTCGCTGGTTAGATTTCACTACCCCGACGAGATGGTGCTTGAGCAATGCAACGTCGCGATTGACGTTCTGCAACGAGTTCCATCGGCGAACCTCGCCATCGAAGTTCCACTCACCGGCAGTCCAGGCTGTCTTGCCCTTAAGACACTCCATCCCTTCCCGAAAATCTTCGGCGCTGCGCGCGTGGCTCCGCTGCGCCAGAACCTCCATGACGTCACCTAGAGCCTCGATGCCGGCGCCGTGAAGGAGCCTGGAACTCGCTGGCTTGTGGCCGTGCCAAGCGTCCGGGAAGGTCTTCTTCACGGCATCGAAAAAGTTGGAGACAAGCCGCACGCACCGTGTCGCACCTTTTGGCCCTCGAATGAGTTCCCGCATCACGCCGTTCGTCAGCGATTCCATTATGATCTTCTGCATGACCGTATCGGTGATCATACCTTCCGGCGCGGTGTGCTGCTTGATGTAGCCTCGTAGGGCGGTGTTCTCGAAGTTCAGCCGCGCGGTAATGTCCGCAGCCGTCGAGCGTCGACTGAGCCGGGGAGGCAAGTCACTCACAGTCGGAAGCAACTCATAGATTAAGGATTTTGGGAGGGGTTTTGTGTTGTTAATCAGCACGAACTGGCGCCGCAACTCGGCCTCATCTCGGCATATGAGAGCTGAAACAAAAATCTGGAAGTCGCGGTCAATCTCGGCGAGCGCCGAGAGCCGCTGCTGCCCATCGACAACGAGACCAGGTATGCCGGAACTCATGTCGATCGAGAGCCTGACAAGGCCATCACCAAGGTCCTGCATCTCGACCCGATCCGTAAATGCTACGACGATGGGGTTAGGCAGAACCGCGTTCGGCTTTTCAAGATAGTCGCGGATTTCGCGGATGTGTGCAGCGACCTGGGGTCGTTGGAAGCCCCTGAGTTCGCCTTGGGCATCCCGACCGATGCGTTCGATCGACGCGAAGCGTAGCACGTCGGCAGCCCGAGCCGCGAAACTAAGGACAGTGTGCTCATCGCTCTGCTCCGCACAGACGCTGAGATAGGTGATCGGTTCGTTCAACGGCACGCTTCAAATCCAATTTTTCGATATGGTCGTGGTAGACTACGAGATTGTGGATCCCGCGGCGTTTGTTCCGATTGCTGCCGCGAAAGATGATCACATCAATCGCGGCATCGCGGCAGATTTTGCAGGCACACTGCTTCCAAGGCTGCTCAGTGAGGGTGATGCGATAACGCTCGGCAAGCTTTGCCAGCGCTACGCTGCTTTTGCAGTCCTCGTATGGCTTCTCTTCGACCAAAGGGGCGCTGTAGACGAGAACATTGTGGAGTGTTTCGTCCAGATCCGCTTCGCCCCGATCGAAAGCCCGCAGTGAATTCAGCGCAAGGGCCTCAAGCCGCACCAATTCCTCCGCACGGAAGCTCCCTTTCTTGACCCCGCGTTGCAACTTGGGATTTTCAATCGCCTGCGGGACCCGGATTGAAGTGAAATAGCGAAGTGCCAGCCCCTCGCCCGGAAGATAGTAATTTTGCTTGGCGTCTTTGAATGCGCGGATCAGCGGCGAAGTCGTGTCGAAACTGGCGATGTCATAGCCGTGAAAACCATCGATATCGTCGGCCTTAGCGAAGCCGAGGATGTGCAATCGGGTCGCCGCTGGTATCGCATCACGGATAGCCTGGAGACAGAGCGTGATCTCCGGTGATTTAAGCGGGACCATCCCGCCAATCGCAAGGTAGGTGTATCCCATCGCGACCAGCCGGCGCGCCGCCTCAGCCATGCTTCCCGGTGACCAGCCCTGAACAACGCCCATGGGCGTGAACGACGCGCCCATTGCAAGAGCTTCGCGGCGAAACCCGTCTGCGTTCTCTAGCGTGATCTCGAAGCGGTTCTTCGCATCGTCAGTACCGCCGGCTAGACCGGTCAGGGCGGGGTTAAAATCGAAAATGATGTGGTCGACAGAACATCCGTGCGTAAACCCGCACTCGTCATAGAACTCAGCCATCTCTGCCGGCGTGTATGGCGGCCGTTCTTCTTCAACATAGGTGAAGGCTCCGCAATCGCCGAAAATGTCTAGCTTCGCGAATTGGGGCGTGTCGAGCCGAAGAAACTTGCGGGCGCCAACAAGATGAAAGCGACGCGCTTGGCTGGCGGTGTATTTCCCCTTTACGCGGTGATCTCCGATGATCCCGCGTGACACAAGGACTCCATCATAGGGCGCGTATCCGAGTATCTCATGAGGATATGCATCATCCCAATAGGGCTGACGGTCGGCGGGGCTTCGATCCGCAATGAAGTCGAACGCGGGATCGACATAGTCTAAACTATCGGCGAAAATGAACTTCATGCCGACACCCGAGCCTGCTCGCGCTCAATTCGAATGAGATGCTCACTCAGCTTATTGATGTGCTGTGGTGTGGATTGAAGTTCGTTCCAAGCTAGGCCGAGGCCCTGCCATTGCCCTTCGGTCCAGCGACAATGGGGGGCCAGTCGCGAAAGGCTCTCCATGATCACCGACGCCTTGTTGGCCGCCCCGTCTGCTCGGAGCATAATCGTATCCATGAGCGCTCCCATCGCTCGGATACCCACCGAGTGCATCAGTCGGCTGTCCTTGGGAGATTTGCCCCACGCGTCCGGGAAGGTTTTTCGGACAGCAGACCAGTAGGTTACGAGCGCATCGTACATGGCGGCGGTGTCGCTGCCCTCGCCATTATGTTTGAACTGACCCAAAGCGCCGGCCGTAGTTTTAAGGCTGGCCTTCATCGTTTCGATCAGGGCGTTGTCGCTCACCATGCCAGTCCCGTTCTTCGGGTCGGACTCGCGCCTGATCAGGCCATGGAAAGGCGATTTCGGATCGTTGTTCAAAAGGGTACAGAGTTCGCTGGGAAGCTGCCGAGTAGCAAGGTTTCGCGGCAGTTTGACACTGACCTCAGGCAGAAGTTCGTCGATGAGGCCGGTCGGCAGCTTTTTCGACTTGTTGACCAAGATGAATTGCTCCCGCTGCGTGGATACTTCGTCAGAGATGAAGCCGATCACGGGAACAGCAATCTGCTTGTTTTTGGCCTCAGCGAGGGCAAGAGACCGCTGCTGGCCGTCGACAATCCACGCGGCGCGGGCGCCTTCGGGGTAAAGTGGGATCGACAGCGTGCCGGCATCGCCGACTTCGCACATATTGCCCGGGGAGCGGCCGCGGGCCGAAGCGAAGTCGACCTCATCGGAGAGGGCGAGGATGATCGCGTTCGGAAACAGCACGGGACCGCTGTCAAGGAAACTCGTGATGTCCTTCACGTGATCGCGGATCTCACGGCGCTGAAATCCTTTCAACTCGCCGTCCTCCCGACGAACACGGCTGATGTCCGCAATCCGGTGGATGTCAGCGCCATAAAGAAAGAAGGCGTAGACCCCGGTTCCTTCGCCCTGCTCCGCCCGCACAGCGCGAACTTTGAGATATTCACGATTGCTCATGCTCTTTCTGCCCGAACGAAGTCAGACAGTGACCGAAAGCGACCCTGCTCACACGCCACATTGAATTCATCACGGAAACGCCGGAGCGATCGGCCGCGAGGATCGTCCCAGTGGGACCGGATCAATTCGAGCATCGTCTCATCATCGTAGCGGACACGCTCGACCTTTGTCGGTAGCCGCCAGCCATCGAGCGAGGTCGACACCGCAGCAGCATGCTCGGATGCGGAGCGACCATCTTGAGCAACTGTCACCGTTTTCGCGAAATGGTGGACTGCCCTGCTGGCAAAGTCGCTCAACGTTCCCTGGATCTCGCTGTCCGGGCCGTCGAGGCGATCATCGTAGGGCATGATCAGCGGCCGTATTCCTTCCGGTACACGCTCAGCCGGCGCGCGTGTGAAGAGCCTAAGGCGCTCGAGTGTTGCCTGTGGAAGCGCCAGCAGGTCTTCGGAGATCATGTTGATATAAGCGTCGGAGAGCGCCGCCAGGATCAGCCCGCCCTTGCTCTCGGCCACTGACCGCAGCGTGAGAGAAAATGGTGAGGCATTGGCAAGCGCTGCCCACCACCCAGGTGCGGTAAAGCCATCGCTCACTCGCCCGGCGACCCCGTCAGGAGCGTTGTGCAATATGGTACAGGCATAGGGCGGAACGCAGGTCGACGCATCAATCAAGCCCAAGCCCGCCGACACAATCATCAGGCGTGCGTCGAGCAATGCTGCGGCCGCCATAGCTTCCTGGAACCCTCGGCCTCCATAAATCTCCGCAGCCGGAAACTGCACAGCGGTTTCCCGAAGCCGGTTGCCCCAGTCCGCCGCCACGCCAGCCAGGGGGGAGCGCGCAAGGGCGCCCATGTAGAACCGGCCAGGCACGGCCTTTCGCTTTCGGTTCGTACATGTAGTGATCACGAGCGTCACGGACTGCGGCTCCCCCTGAGCGTCATTGAAGCGCATTTATTTGTAATCGACCACGATCAGATTTGCCACATTTAATGGGCGTGGCAATCCAAATTATTTCCCATAAATGCGCGCTTGCGATGCGCGGCGAAGCCGATAAAAGGATGATTCGTGCGAGCCGCAGTTTGCCGCCATATCAGCCGCTCGAGCGAGGAGATCCTCTCGGTGCTAAAGGAGCAAGTGGCGGAGATGAATACCGCTCACGCGTGTCGCAAGCACGGAGCCTCCGAGCACCCAATTCCGTTTTCTCGAACTCGCCGCAGCCGACGGTCTAGACAAG
>NZ_JBFUIF010000093.1:0-6998 GCF_056402015.1 Allobosea sp. P4_C6 | reverse complement strand
TCCCGGACCGTTGCGGGTCCGCTCGATCGCCGCGCGTCCGATTGGACGCGATAACGGTGATCGATTTATCCAATATCGCATCGGAAACATCCGATGCGATAGCGCGGAGGTGCCGACTTCGTCCGGGCCCAACAGGCAGGCCCGCTCCTTCGCCGGAACCCAGAACGAAGCGGAACCCCCAGATACCCGTGCGCGGAGCCGAACGGCGCGAGGTCGTCGCTGTTCGACACCATCGACATCGACTCGACATCGGCACGCAGCCGTCGACTGCGAAACGCCGCCCGGCTCCGCGCATCCCTCGGATGTCCAAGCCCGAAACCCCGCAGGCTCAGGCCTGACGGGGCTTTCGGTGCATCTCTTCCGGCAAAAGCCGACATCACGCCGGATTCGGCAACGCAGCGCCGATCCGGTCATTATGGCAAGCACGAGCCTGTCACGCCCTGAACCATGCGCGGCAGGCGTCTATCGGCAGCAGAAATAACGTTCAGAGCACTTTCAGATCGCCCGCCGCGGTCTTGCCGCGTTCGGTCTTCAGCTCGAACGACACATTCTGCCCTTCCGTCAGCGTCATCATCCCGGCTTCCTTGACGGCGGTGATATGGACGAACACGTCCTTGCCGCCTTCTGCCGGTTGAATGAAGCCATACCCCTTCTCAGTGTTGAACCATTTGACGGTTCCGGTCGCCATCGCCACATCCCTCGAAGTCGCGCCTGCCGGCCCGCACGCCCTCGAGCCGGATCCGATCAGGTTGAACCAACCTGGTCGGGGAATCCGCCTCCAAGCTACTGATAGAGAACGCGTGATCCGAACAGGTCGCGTTGCGATTTGATCGGCGCGTGCCCTAGCGTGTAAGCCGGCAATGGAAGGATTGACCGAAAACCGATCCTTGTCGAGATTAAACACCGAGCAGTCGAAACGGCTGATCGATCAAGACTTGGTCAGGATCACCTGCGTTTTCGCTGCGGCGCGGGATGAACCTCCCAGGTAGATTTCGACCTCGCCGGGATCGACGACGTAGCGTCCCTGTTCGTCATGGGCGCCGAGTTTCGCGGCTTCCAGCCTGAAACGCACGGTTTTCGTCTCTCCGGCCTTGAGCATCACCTTCTCGAAGCCTTTCAACTCGCGCAGCGGCCGCGAGAGGCTCGCCACCGGCTGGCGGATATAAAGCTGTACCACCTCGTGGCCATCGCGCGCGCCGGTATTGGTGACATCGACCGAAACCTCGACCACACCCGTCAGCGCCATCGAGGAAGCCGAGACGCGCGGATCGGCATAGGTGAAGCGGCTGTAGGACAGCCCGTAGCCGAAGGGGTAGAGCGGCTCGTTGAGCTCGTCCATGAAGATGGACTCGTAGCGCTGGCGGATCTTTTCCGGGCGGCCGGTCGGGAGCTGGTTGTAATACACCGGGATCTGCCCGACCGAGCGCGGGAAGCTCATCGGCACCCGGCCCGACGGGTTGTAGCGCCCGGTCAGGATGTCGGCGATGGCCGTGCGCCCCTCCGTGCCGCCATGGAAGGTCTGCAGGATCGCGGCGACATGCTCGCTCGCCCAGGTCAGCACGAGCGGCCGGCCCGTCGCCAGCACCAGCACCACCGGCTTGCCGGTCCTGACCAGCGCCTCGAGCAGTTCCTGCTGCACGCCGGGAAGTTCGAGCTTGGTGCGCGAGGCTGCCTCGCCCATGAATTCGCAGTCCTCGCCGAGCATGGCGACGACGAGATCGCTCTCCGCCGCGGCGCGGAGCGCAGCCTCCTTGTCGGCGAACTCCGTGCCGCAATTCTTGGCAAAGGCCGGCTGGTAGTTGATCGCGACATCCTTCGGCAGCCGCTCGCGCAGCGCATCCGGCAGGGGCGTGATGACGCGCCGCCCCAGCCCCGCCGGATCGGTCCAGACCCGCTCATCCTCCGGCACCGCCATGGCGCCGATCACCGCGACCGACTTCACCGTGTCCCGGATCGGCAGCGTCTGGTCGGCGTTCCTGAGGAGGATCGCGCCCTCGCGCGCCGCCTGCAGCGCGACCTCGCGGGCCGCTTCCGTCTGCATCAGCTTCGGTGCGGCGGCAGGGTCGACATCCGGCTTCTCGAACAGGCCGAGATGGTATTTCACGCGCAGCACGCGCCGGACTGCCTCGTCCAGCACCTTCACCGGCACGCGCCCGGCGCGGACCTCGTTGGCGAGGTGCTTGTGGTAGACGTCGCCCATCATGTCCATGTCGATGCCGGCGATCAGCGCCTTGCGCGCGGCTTCCGCGTCGTCGCGGGCGATGCCGTGCAGCCGCAGCTCCGTGATCGAGCCGAAATCGGAGGTGACGAAGCCACGGAAACCCCATTTCCCGCGCAGCAGATCGGTCAGCATGCCCTTATGCGCCGTCGCCGGCACGCCGTTCAGGGCGTTGAAGGCCGCCATCGCCGTCATCGAGCCGGCCTCGAACGACGCCTTGAACGGCGGCAGATAGAGGTCGAAGAGCTGGCTCGTCGGGATCCATGTCGAGTTGTAGTCGCGGCCCGCCTCGGCAGCGCCATAACCGACGAAATGCTTCACCGAGGTCGCGACGCCACCGCGTTGATAACCGAGGGTGCGCGCCGTCGCGACGATCGAACCGAGCCAGGCATCCTCGCCCGCCCCTTCGAGCACGCGGCCCCAGCGTGGATCGCGCGAGATGTCGACCATCGGCGCGAAGGTCCAGTTGATGCCGGCGGCCGAGGCCTCCCGCCCGGTCCAATAGGCGGCCTGCTCGATCAGCGCCGGATTCCAGCTCGAAGCCTGGCCGAGCGGCAGCGGGAAATAGGTCGAGAAACCGTGGACGGCGTCGAGCCCGATGATCAGCGGTATCTTCAGGCGGCTTTCGCGGACCGCCTTCTGCACCGCCAGAACCTCGGCCGGCACGACGAAGTTCATCACCGCGCCCATGTCGCCGCTGCGGACCTTGTTGATGTCGAAGCCCTCGCCGCGGCCCGAGAGGTGGAGCTGGCCGACCTTCTCCTCCAGCGTCATCCGCCCGATCAGCGCGTCGACCTTTCGTTCGATCTCGCGCGCCTCCCGCCCGGTTTTCCAGGCCACGGGCTGCTGCGCGAAGGCAGCGGAGGCCGTGCAGAACAGCAGAAGGGCAGCGACGAGCCGCAGAACCATGAAGGGAATCCCCAAGCGATAAGGCCATCAAGCAGCCTGCGCCCTACAGGATCGCTCCCTCTGGCTCAACCGTTGCATGGCCTCTGGCGCATGAAGTCGTCAGCCGATACAGGGCTCGCAATGTCTCAGACCACCATCGCAGCCATGCCGCACAGACACCGCCTCTACGAAGATCTGCTCGCCCTGCCGCTGGGCACGCTGATGATCAGCTTCGGCATCGTGCTCTTCACCAAGGCCACGGTGCTGACCGGCGGCGCGGCCGGGCTGGCGCTGTTGCTCCAATTCGCCATAGGCGCCGATTTCAGCCTGCTCTTCTTCGTCATCAACCTGCCGTTCTACTGGCTCGCCTTCCGGCGGATGGGCTTCGCCTTCACGCTGCGCACCGTCGCGGCCGTCGCCCTGATCTCGCTCTTCGTCTGGGCGACGCCGGGTTGGTTCCGCATCGAGGCTGTCGCGCCGCTCTATGCCGCGATCGTCGGCGGCGTCGCGATGGGCCTCGGCCTGCTGGCATTGGCGCGCCACCGCACCGCAATCGGCGGGGTCAACATCCTCGCGCTCTACCTGCAGGAGCGCCACGGCCTGCGCGCCGGCTGGGTCCAGCTCGCGATCGACGGCGCGATCTTCGCCGCCGCGCTTTTCCTGCTGCCGCTCGACAAGGTCGCGCTGTCCCTGGTCGGCACGCTCGTGATCAACGCCATCCTGGCGATGAACCACAAGCCGGGCCGCTACATGGCGGTCTCCTGACGCAGATCGCCCTGCTGCGCATGAGGTTGCGCGCCGCCGTCCGTCATGCGAGTCCAACCCGAAGGACTGACGGGAAGCGAACGGCGAGACGAGACATGGCCCAGCCCCTCACCATCGAAGACCTGCGCATTCTGGCCAAGCGCCGCGTGCCGCGCATGTTCTACGATTACGCCGATTCCGGCGCCTGGACCGAGGGCACCTACCGCTCGAACGAGACCGACTTCGCCAAGATCAAGCTGCGCCAGCGCGTCGCCGTCGACATGACCGACCGCTCGCTCGCCTCCGACATGATCGGCCGGCCCGTCGCGATGCCGGTCGCGCTCGCGCCCACGGGCCTCACCGGGATGCAGCATGCCGATGGCGAGATCCTCGCCGCCCGCGCAGCAGCCAAGGCCGGCGTGCCCTTCACCCTCTCGACCATGAGCATCTGCTCGATCGAGGACGTGGCGAACCACACCAGCGCGCCGTTCTGGTTCCAGCTCTACGTGATGAAGGACCGCGAGTTCATCTCCCGCCTGATCCAGCGCGCCAAGGCAGCCGGCTGCTCGGCGCTGATGCTGACGCTCGACCTGCAGGTCCTCGGCCAGCGCCACAAGGACATCCGCAACGGCCTTTCCGCCCCGCCGAAGCCGACCATCGCCAACCTGATCAACCTGGCGATGAAGCCGCGCTGGTGCCTGAAGATGCTGGACACGCCGCGTCGGCAGTTCGGCAACATCGTCGGCCACGTCACCGGCGTCGCCGACATGTCCTCGCTCTCCTCCTGGACCGCCAGCCAGTTCGACCCGAAGCTGAACTGGGACGACGTCCGGTGGATCAAGGACCAGTGGGGCGGCAAGCTGATCCTCAAGGGCATCCTCGATCCTGAGGATGCCGAGATGGCGGCCAAGAGCGGCGCCGACGCGCTCATCGTCTCGAACCATGGCGGCCGCCAGCTCGACGGCGCGCTGTCCTCGATCGAGGCCCTGCCCGGCATCGTCGAGCAGGTCGGCGGCCGCATGGAGGTATTGTTCGACGGCGGCATCCGCTCCGGCCAGGACGTGCTGAAGGCGATCGCGCTCGGCGCCAAGGGCACCTTCATCGGCCGCGCCTTCCTCTACGGGCTCGGCGCAATGGGCGAGCAGGGCGTCACCGCCGCGCTCGACATCATCCGCAAGGAGCTCGACGTCACCATGGCGCTCTGCGGCCTGCGCGACATCAGGGATGTCGACCAGAACATCCTCGTCGGCGGGCGCGAAGGGGCGATGAAGCGGCTGGCGAGCTGACCGCCCTCGCGCCCCCGCCGCCGCCATGATCCGCGCCGCAAACGATGCACGCTTTTGGGACCGCATCGCCCGCAAATACGCCGCCGATCCGATCGCGGACATGGCGGGCTATGAGCGCACGATCGAGCGCACCCGGCATTATCTCAAGGGCGAACAGACCGCATTCGAGTTCGGATGCGGCACGGGGACGACGGCGCTCAGGCTCGCCCCCGCCCTAGCCCGCATCGTCGCGACCGACATATCCGGCGGCATGATCGCCATCGCGCGTGAACGGGCCGAGGCCGGGAAGCACGCCAACGTCGAATTTGCGGTTGCCGCTCCCGACGCTGCGCCGTGGCCGGACGAGACCTTCGACATCGCGCTCGGCTTCAACGTCCTGCATCTGGTGGCAGCGCGGGAAGCAGCCTTGAGCGGCATCCGCCGGCTGTTGAAGCCCGGCGGGCTGTTCATCTCCAAGACGCCGTGCCTGAAGGAGATGAACCCGATTATACGCATCGCCGTTCCCGTCATGCAGCTCCTCGGCAAAGCTCCCTATGTGTCGTCCTTGTCCGCGGGAGAGCTGGAACGCGAGATCGCGGCAGCGGGCTTCGAGATCGTCGAGCGTGCCCACCATGCCTCGCGCGGTCGGGATCCGCGGCCCTTCCTCGTGGCCAGGAAGCGCTGAAGACGTTGCGCCCGGGCGGCAGAACGCAACCGAATTCGGTCAGCCAATCTCATGGCTGGTCCGCTCGCGACCCATTGCAGACTTCAGCGAGAGCGCTAGTGTTGGGAATGCTCCCTGCATTCGAGACCGCTCGCCTATCGCTCCGGCGCCGAACGATCGCCGATTTTGAAGCATGCCTAGCGATGGATCGCGACCCGGAGGTGGTAAAATACATCCCCGGTCCGTGGGACGATGCCACGAAGCATGAGGCTTTTTTGCGCGAACGCATCCAAGCTGATTTTGGAGACGGGCTTGGCTACTGGTCGATATATAGTCGAGATGCAGAGAGGCGTTTTTTAGGCTGGATTCTTTTGATTCCATACGATGGGACAGGGCCCAAGGTAGAAATCGGCTGGCGTCTGAATAGGTCGGCCTGGGGTCGGGGATACGGAACGGAAGCGGCCCTGCCGTTTGTGTCTTATGCCTTCGAAGACATCGGACTGCCCGAGATAGTCGCGGACATCGACATTCGAAATGTCGCCTCTCACCGCATTGCTGAGAAGATTGGAATGCAGCATGTAGGCGATATAGTCCATGATAGCATTCCTATGAAATCATATGCGCTTACACGTTACGACTGGCGATGAGGCCCGTCTCATTATAGCGCTCACTAGCGCAGGTTACTATCAGACCTTGTGGACTTCCAATCCGAATGAAGCAGTTCATGCCAAATTTTACCTTCCTCGACGCATGGTACGCGAACGGGAAAATTGGGAAGTCTGTGTAGACGTGTGTCATCTCGATTTTGCATTACGCGACGTGAGGATTTCTCCGGATCAAGCTCTAACGCGATGAAATCTGCGCGGTCACTTGGGCAACAAGGACGCAGCGTAAGGGTATTCGTTTGCAGCACGCGCATCTTAAATCTGCCGGCTGCGCGTGTTCTAGCCGCGCGGCTGTCTGCTGGCGCCGGCGGGCTCAACTGATCGCCGCAACACACTCGGCGAACCTCTCGGCTGGGGTTTGATAGAGCAAGGTCTTTCTGGGCCGTTCGTTGAGCTGACGGGCGATGGCGCTGAGCTGGGCCTGGCTTTGCAGGGACAGGTCGGTTCCGTGGGGAAGATACTGGCGCAGGAGCCGGTTGGTGTTCTCGTTCGAGCCACGTTGCCAGGGTGACCTGGGATCGCAGAAGTAGACCTCGACGTTCGAAGCGAGGGCC
>NZ_JBFUIF010000092.1:0-7009 GCF_056402015.1 Allobosea sp. P4_C6 | reverse complement strand
CTTGTCAGGTTGGCGAAGTCGCGAGCCGGCTTGTCACAGCCCGCCCACCACCGGATGCCAGTCCGGCCGGTAGGGGTCCTGGTGGAAGCGAGCGTAGTAGTCGCCCTTCGCCTCATAGAGCGCGCCGTAGTGGCGCATCTTGTCCTCATCGAGCGCGACGCCGAGCCCCGGCCCGGTCGGCACGCGGATGGCGCCGCCCTCGTATTTCATCAGCCCGCCCTCGATGATGTCGTCGGTGAGGTAGTGGTAATGGGCATCGCCGGCGAAGCTCATCTCCGGGATGGTCGCGGCGGTGTGCAGCATCGCGGCGAGTTCGATGCCGAACTCGGCCCCTGAATGCATCGCGACGCCGAGCCCGAAGGTGCGGCAGACCGCCGACAGGTCCTTCACCCCGCGCGGCCCCTCCCAGTAGTGGATGTCGGTCAGCACTATATCGACGGCGCCGAGCCTGATCGCGGGGCCGAGATCGTCGAACTTGGCCGGGTACATATTGGTGGCGATGGGGGTGCGGACCGCCTTGCGCACGGCGGCATTGCCTTCCAGCCCCCAGGCGGGATCCTCGAAATACTCCATCCCGACTGCCTCCAACCGCTGGCCGATGCGGATCGCAGTTGGCACCGACCAGACGCCGTTGGGGTCGATCCGCAGGCCGAAATCAGGCCCCATCCGATCGCGGCAGAGTTCGACGGCGCGCGCCTCGACATTCGGATCGAGGACGCCGGCCTTGAGCTTCATCGCGGTGACGCCGAGGGTCTCATGGAGCTCTTGGCAGAGATCGGCCATGTCCTCGGGATGTTTGTCATGGCCACCGCTGGGCCTGTCGTAGCGCCAGAACAGATAGGCGATCATCGGGATGCGGTCGCGCACCGGTCCGCCGAGCAGGTCACATAGCGGTCGCCCCAGCCCCTTGCCCTGGATGTCGAGGCAGGCCATCTCGATCGCGGCATAGAGACGGGCGTTCGAGAGATAGTAGATCGCCCGCAAGGTCTTGAGCTTGATCAGCTCGAGGTGGAACGGGTCCATGCCGATGATGCGGGATTTGAGTTTCGTCAGCGCGCCGCGCTGGTCGCCGCCGCCGACCTCGCCGAGGCCGACGATGCCCTCATCCGTCACCAGTTCGAGGATGGTGCGCAGGAAATAGCCGGGATGAACCCCGGTGTTGTGGCGAAGCTGCGCGTTGAGCGGGATCGCCACGCAGCGCACCTTCATGTCGACGATCTTCATTGCTCTCGTTTCCTCTAGAGATGCATTCCGCCATCGACGAAGAGCGTCGTGCCGGTGACGTAGCGGGCAGCGTCGGAGGCCAGGAACAGCGCCACTTCGGCGCAATCCTCCGGCGTGCCGAGACGACCAGCCGGGATGCGTGCGAGGACCGCGCCGCGATAGGCCGCGTCTGCCAGCGCCTCGCGGTTGCGCGCAGTCGCGATCGCGCCGGGGGCCAGCACGTTGCAGGTGACCCCTTGCCCTGCGACCTGCCGGGCGAGGTTGCGGACCATGCTTTCGAGCGCCGCCTTGCTGGCCGCATAGACCAGCATCTCCGGATGCTCTCTGACCTGCTGGATCGAACCGATCGCGATCAGCCGGCCGAATCCGCGTTCGGCCATGGCGGGAACGAAAGCCTGGATCAGGCGATAATTCGCCGCGAGGTTGATCTCCCATTGCCGGTCGATCGACGCGCGGTCGAAGCGGGACCAAGGCTGCTTCTCCTGGAGCGCGGCGTTCAGGACGAGGATGTCGGCCCCACCGAGAGCGTCCGTGACGGCCGCCACCAGCCGCTCGACCTCGTCTGGCCGGGTCAGATCCGCGCCGATGCCGATGGCAGCGCCGGCCTCGCGGCAGGCCAGGTCGAGCTCCGCCCCCTGCGACGGCGCATTGATGCAGACCCTGGCACCAGAGTTGACCAGCGCCTTCGCGATGGCGAGTCCGATCCCTTGCGATGAGCCGGTGACGAGCACGCGCCGGCCCGTGAGCTCCGGGTGAAGTCCGTTCGGCTCAGTCATTGCGATCGCCGAGCCTCGCATCGAAGGCGTCGCGCACGGCATCACCGAGGAAGTTGAGCGCTAGCACCATCAGGAAGATCGCAAGCCCCGGGAAGAAGCTCATCCACCAGGACTGGTAGAACTGGATGCCGGTCGCGACCATGTAGCCCCAGCTCGGCGTCGGCGGCTGCACGCCCAGGCCGAGGAAGGAGAGTGCGCTCTCGGTGATCAGCGCCTGCGAGGCGGAGAGAGAACCATAGACGATGACGTTGCCGGAGACGTTCGGCCAGATGTGGCGGGACAGGATACGCCAGGGACTTGCCCCGGCAGCCTGCGCCGCAACAACGTAGTCGACCTCACGCAGGCTCAGCACCTCCGCCCGCACCAGGCGGGCGAAGCCCGGCATCTTGGTGATCGCGATGGCGAACATCGCATTCATCAGGTCGGGGCCGAGCACCGCGACGATGGACAACGCTAGAACCAGCAGCGGAAACGCCAGGAAGGCGTCCATCACCCGCATGATCAGCGCATCCCAGCCGCCGCCGAGCCAGCCCGAGATCAAACCCAGCACGGAGCCGACGACCAGCGCGAGGCCGATGGCGAAGACGACCACTTGAAGCGAGACCGTGGCGCCATGCAGGACGCGTGACAGCACGTCACGGCCGATCTCGTCGGTGCCGAACCAGTGCGCTGCGCTCGGCGGCATCGAGAAGGCTTCCGGGTCGATATCGGTCGGAGAATAAGGCGCGATCCAGGGGGCCAACAGCCCGAGCGAAACGATGACGGCGAGAACGACGACCCCGAACTGTCCCTGCCAGGACGTCAGGATGCGGCGCATGATAATCGCGCCTGGCGAGCGCGGCGCGCGCTGCTCTGAGGCGGGGGAGGGCGGCATCGATCCGGTCACGGCCACCATCGCCTCAGGCCTCGACCCGGGGGTCGAGGACCCGGTAGAGCATGTCGGTCAGGAGGTTCACCAGGAAGACGGCGATGACGATGAAGAGAATCGCTCCCTGGATCACCGGGAAGTCGCGCTGGAAGATGCCGTCCACCAGCATCCGGCCGAGGCCAGGCAGCGCGAAGACCGTTTCCGTCACCACTGCGCCGCCGAGCAGCGCCCCGACCTGCAGGCCGATCACGGTGATGATCGGGATCAGCGCGTTGCGTAGCGCATGGCGGATCAGGACCAGCCGCTCGCTCAAACCCTTCGCCCGGGCCGTGCGGACATAGTCCATCGACAGGACCTGCAGCATCGAGGCCCGCGTTTGGCGCATCACCAGCGCCGCAAAGGCGGTGCCGATCGTCAGCGCCGGCATCACCATCAGCTTCATGTTCTGGGCGGGATCGTCGAGGAACCGGACATGCCCCGATGCCGGCAGCCAGCCGAGCTGAAGCGAGAACAACATGATCAGCAGCACGCCCATCCAGAAATAGGGCACCGCGACCGACGACATGGCCACGAGGCTCGCCGCGACATCGATCAGCCCGCCCCGGAAGCGCGCGGCGAGAATGCCGGCTGGCACGCCGATCGCCACCGCGATCAGGATCGAGAGCAAGCCGAGCTGCAGCGTCACCGGGATGCGCGCTGCCAGCATCGCGCCCACATCCTCGCGCGTCCGCAGGGACCGGCCGAACTCGCCCTGGGCGACGCGGGCGAGCCATGTGACATAGCGAATGGGCGCCGGCTGATCGAGACCGTACTCGACCCGCACGGCGGCGCGCTGCTCGGGCGTGGCCTGCTCGCCAAGGATCGTCACCGTCGGATCGCCCGGCAGGAGATTGGTCAAGGAAAACACGATGACGGTGACGAAGAAGGCCACCGGCAGCATCTGGATGAGCTTCCTACCGAGATAGCTGAGCACGAAAAGTCCCTCAGTAGCGATCAAGCCGGCGATGGTCGCGCGCAATCTCGGCGATCACGGCGTCGGACACGGCGAAATGCGCCGTCATCGCCACCCGCGCCGCTGCCGGATCATGAGCGCGGATGGCGTCGATGATCGCCTGGTGACGCGCGACGGTCGCGGCAGGGTCCCGCAGATCGCGCTGCAGGCCGAGCGCCCGCTGGGTGAACTTGATCGTCTCCGCCAGCGCATTGACCAAATGTTCGAGCAATGCGTTGCCGGAGCAGCGCGCCAGCGCGACGTGAAAGGCGAGGTCGCCCTGGAGCCAACGCTCGAAATCCCCATCGATATTGGCGCGCATCTTCTCCAGGGCAGCCTCGACCGGCTCGATCTGCAGGGGCGAGGCGCGCTCGGCAGCAAGCGAGGCMACCTCCACCTCGATGGCGCGACGAAGCTCGACCGCTTCTCGCAGGCCGTTATCGGTCACCCGGACTGCCAAGCGCAGGAACTGGTCGAGCGGCGCGACCGAGAGGCCCCTCACGGTCGTCGCCTTCCCCTGCTGGATCTGGACGATGCCCAGCGCCGACAGGCGTCCGAGCGCCTCGCGCACGACTGGCTTCGAGACATTCAGGCGCTTGGCGAGGTCCGATTCCGACGGGAGGGAATCGCCGGGGCGAAAGACGCGCTCCGCGACACGATCGATCACGAACTGCGTCACAGCCTCGGTCAGGCGCTGCTTGTCGGGTTGAAGTGCTGTGGTGTCGCTCATAACTTATCAGATATCTTGTGACTTGAAGGCGGTCAACGGGCCACCTCTTGCGTGTGACATCGTCGTTGTCGAGAGGAATGGCGTCGCGATGCGCAATGCATTCGCATCTGCAGCATAATTTCCGGGTTATTCAAGCAAGTGAAAATTCAAAATCCGATTGCCCATCTCATAACATATCTGATAGGCAATCCCTCATGGGCGTCGGCAAGAGCGCCTTGGGAGGAGATTTCGCAATGGAGATGATTTCACGTCGCGGCATTCTGCTCGGCGCTTCGAGCCTAGGCCTCATTGCCGGGCTGCCTGCCTTCGCACAGGGATCGCCAGTGCGTGGCGGCACCATCGTCGCCTCAATGGACCTGCAGCCCAAAAGCCTCGACCCGATCATGGGTGATGCCCCGACCTCGGATCGCTACGCCCTGATCCAGATGTTCGAGGGCCTGCTGAAGTTCGACGTGCAAGGCAATCTCCAGCCCTCGCTCGCAACGAGCTGGGAGTGGTCGGAGGACAAGAAATCGGTCGTCTTCAAGCTGCGCGAAGGCGTCGTCTTCCATGATGGCGAGCCCTTCAATGCCGAGGCCGCCGTCCTCAATATCGTGCGTGTCGTCGCGCCCGGCTCGACGGCACCGCGCAGCCCCGATCTCGCCGACATCGCGGGCGCCGAGGCGGTCAATCCGATGACGGTCCGGATAAATCTGAAGCAGCCTTCCGGCGCGGCACTGGCCTCGCTCGCAGTCGAGGCGGGCATGATGTGCTCTCCGGCCGCCCTGAAGAAGCTCGGCGAGGATTTCGGCCGCCAGCCGGTGGGCACCGGCCCCTATAAATTCGCCGAATGGGTCGGCGGCAGCCAGATCCGGTTCGTGCGCAACGAGCGCTACTGGCGCGAGGGCGCCGACGGAAAGAAGCTACCTTATGCTGATGCCGTGACGCTGCGCATCATCCCGACGACCGCCGTGAAGATGGTCGAGGTCAAGTCGGGCGGCGTCCATCTGGTGGACGGCGTGACCCCGCGCGATTTCGAAGAGGTCGAAAAGAACGAAGCGCTCAAGCTCGTCTCGGTTCCGCCCGGCGTCGCACAGTGGCTGACCTTCAACGTCAGCAAGGGCATCTTCGCCAACCCGGCGCTGCGCGCGGCGGTCAACCACGGCATCGACCGCAACGTGCTGATGAAGGGCATCACCCGCGGCTTCGGCGCGGTGACGCCGACCTGGGTGCCGCCGACCGATTGGTCCTACGACGCCAGCGTCCCCGCTCCGAAGCTCGACCCGGCGAAGGTGCAGGCGGCCCTCAAGGAAGGCGGCCAGCCCAACGGCTTCGCCTGCAAGATCTCGATCATCCAGCGGGATCCCGACACGCAGGTCGCGCAGATCATCCAGGCCCAGCTCAAGCCGTTCAAGATCAACATGGAGATCGAGATCTTGGAGCGGCAGGCCTGGGTGCCGAAGGTGCTCGGACTCCAGCACGAACTGGCGATGGGCCGCGTCAATGTTCCGCGCGCAGACCCCGATCATGTCTTCGGCCCGTTCTTCGGCCGTACAGCTTCGCAGAACTGGTCCGGCATCAAAGACGAGGAGGTCTTCAAGCTGGTCGATCAGGGGCGCGAGGAAACCGATCAGGCCAGGCGCAAGTCGATCTACAAGGATCTCCAGACCGTCCTCAACAAGAACGATTACTACTCCTGGCTCTTTTTCCGCGAGGCACGACATGTCGCCCGCAAGGAGCTGCATAACATCGTGCTCGACTCAGGCGGCGCCTGGCAACTCGCCGAAGCCTGGCTCGCCAAGGCGTGACGCGAGCGGAGCCCTTTGGCCCGAGCTCAGGGATCGGAATGAAGCTGAACGCAAATGGCCTGCCCCATTTGGTGGCCCAGTTCTAATCTGATGCATTGTGGGCTTGGCGGCCACGGTTGAGGTGGCCGGCGAGGCGTGTTGGGTTTGCGCAGCCGGCCACACGATAGTGCGCGGTGCTGGTGGCCGGTAGCCCAACGAGGGTTGCGGGCGCAGGGTGTTGTAGTGTTGGTCGGCCGCGTCGCCCCGAATGCTCTTCATGCCCCGCATGCCGTCCTTCACGCCATCGAGCGCCTATGCGCTGGGCCAGAGTGAGGCCCGCCAGGATCGCGACCTCGCACTCGTGGCGCCACTCCTCCAACCAGGTCCAAACCTCACGGCCGGCGAGGATGGAGAAGACACGCGGAGGGTTGGCAGGGGGTACAGCATGGTAGCGCTATCGCAGATTCGCTCGCCGAGGGGAGCCAGCTTAGAGCTGATGCTTCGCCCGCCAAATCTCGACATCGAGAACAATTGGATCAGCGCGCGCTCCTCGGGCGGGTCTTCCAGGGCGCCCGTTAGCTCCTGTATTCGATCCAACGCGGCATGATAGTCAGCCTGGAATTTGATCGTTGCTTCCATGGGCGGTGGAATCCC
>NZ_JBFUIF010000091.1:0-7247 GCF_056402015.1 Allobosea sp. P4_C6 | reverse complement strand
CCCTGAGGCGGCGTTGGAGGGCCGTCATGTATCCGCCCTCATCGCGGCGCGGACTGCTGCAACGGCGCGAGGGGCGTAGCCAGGCTGCCCGATCAGCTCGGCACTGATCTGCTCCGCCCACTCGGGGGCGGCGAGCACCATCGCAATTGCGGCGTCGCGCGCGGCCTTCGACCGGTGATCCGATACGGGACGGCGCCSGGCCTCCAGCCTGGCGAGGCGACGGTGGACGGCGTTCCTCATGCTCGCCCTCCTTCCAGTGCCTCGAGCCTGCGGTGCAGATCGGTGACCTCGATGGCCTTGGCATGGGCATCGACAAGCCGGCCGAGTTCGGCGGCTTCGGACGGCGCCAGCTCGCCCGCCGCGACCGCCTCCAGGATGGCCTGCGTCGCCTTGGGCAAATCGGCGACCGTCTCGATCCTGGGAAGGTCGAACGTGACGGGTCGGTCGCGACGGGGAGGCGCCAGTCGATCCATACACAGCCGCAGCGCCGTCATGTCGCCGGCGAGCCCGAGTTCGATCGCCTTGCGTGTGAGGGCGCCGGCCTCGCCTTCCAGCAAAGCCTCGATGGCGAGCGTCACCTTGTGGCGGGCACCCTTGGGCCTGCCGGCGTTGCCGGGGGCGAACGGTTTGCCTCGCGTATTGGCCGGGTTATTTCGCGCCGTAGCCATCAGATAAGCCCTCTAGCGACGATCCATGCGAGGAAGCGGAAGTCCGAACTTCCAACTCAATGGGCAAACTTGCAATCGATCAAATCAAAAGCGCCCTTCGATTTTGCAAAAATGCCATTGAATTATAACAGCCTCGGTTGTCAGGTGCCAGGACGGGATGCAGCTAACACAGGGTATGGACGGCAGCGGTATCGTTCCAGCGCGCCAAGTGCCCACCATGTAGAAGCATCTACTGCGTTCCGTTTGGGGCGCCATCAGTTCGGGGGCAACCCAGCTTTCGTCAGGCCCTCACTGATGAGGTCAAAGGTTGGGCCGGGCAGGTAGTCACCGGTCCCTAGGAAGTCCTGCACGGTTCGGATCGGCGACGATCGTCGCAATTCGACTAGCGCGGCTTTGGCGGCTTCGTTGTGACCCACGTGGGCGTCGGTCACCGCCGAGAACAAGTGGCACGGCCAGTATTCCGGCGCACGGCGAGCGCAGTCGCGCAGGTAAGGCAGGGCCTCGTCGAAGCGACTGCTCAGCAGTAGCGCGCGTCCAAGGTACATGTCGTAGTTCGGAGAATGGAGTGGGTCGAGGACGAACGCCCGTTGCATAAGGGCAATGGCCTCCTCGGAGCGGCCCATGAAGGTGATAATGTTGGCAAGGCCGGCATAGTACTCGGCATCGTTCGGGTTGAGCTCCACGGCGCGTTTGGCCCAGCGCGCGGCCTCGTCGTGAGCATGCCGGCGAAGAAGCAGGTCGCCCATGACCATATGCGCCATCGGGAGGGTCGGGTCGGCCCCTAGGGCCCGTTGCGCAAACGCCAACCCTTTCTCCAGCGCAGCCGCACGGTCGGGCGTGTCCCACCGCAATGCCACCCCGCGGTAGTAAGCGAAGGCCATCTCCGCGAGTGCGGGGGCGAATGTGGGGTCGAGCTCGATAGCCTGTTCGAACATGGCGCGGGCCGCGAGGGCTTTGTCCTTGCTGCCTACCTGACGTAGACTGCGTCCCCGGAGATAGAGGTCGTAAGTCGTGAGGTCGGTCGGCGCCTTGCGCATTCCGGCTGCGACCTCCGCTCGCTGGATCGAGCTGCCGAGACGCGAGGCGATCCGTTCCGCAATCTCGTCCTGGATCACGAACAGATCCTGCAGAGGCCGGTCATAGCGCTCGGCCCAGACGTTGCCGCCGCCTCGTGCATCGATCAGTTGCGCCGTCACCCGGAGCTGTGGTCCTGCCTTCTGTACGCTGCCCTGGAGGACATACCGAACCCCGAGGGCCCGCCCGATCTCAGCGGTATCCTCCTCCCGGCCCTTGTAGGCGAAGGTGGAATTGCGCGAGATAACGAACAGGTCTGGGAAGCGTGCCAGGGCGGTCAGAACATTCTCGGTGAGCCCGTCGCTAAAGTAGTCATCAGCAGCGTCGCCGGATCGGTTCGCGAAGGGCAGCACGGCAATCGAGGGCCTTCCCTGCTGGATCTGGCCGGACAAATTTCCAGAGGCTCGGTGGAATGGGCTCCAGCCCGGCAGCGCCGCGAATACGGCGAGAAAGAGGGCGGCGACCGAGGCTGGGAGCACCCAGACAAACCAGCGGTTTTTCCTTGAACGGACTGGCGCGTGCCCCATTCCCGCGACACGAAATGTGCGCACCGGGCGGGGAATGTTCTTCAGATGCTTCTCACCAGCCTCCTCGAAGTGAAAGCGGTCCCGTGCCTGATCGCGGACCGCGCGCGAGACGAGGATCCCGCCCGGATGAGCAGCCTCCTGAAGGCGCGCGGCGATGTTGACGCCGTCACCGAAGACGTCCCCGTCCTGAGCGATGACGTCGCCCACATGGATCCCCATACGGAACCTCATCTGCGGGTCAGCCACAGCGCATTTTCGTTGGACTTCCGCCGCGAACTGGACAGCCTTGATGGCGCTGGTGAATTCCGCAAGAAACCCATCGCCCATTGTCTTGACGATGCGCCCCTGGCTCCGCTGAGCCTCGGGCTGAACCACCATGCTGAAGAGCGCCTGAACGCGCGCAAAGGTCCTCTCCTCGTCGGCGCTCATCAGGCCGGAATAGCCGGCGACATCAGCGCAGACGATGGCCAGCAGGCGACGGTCGAGCGCGTCCACGCGGGTTCTGGTTCTCCAGCGGCAGCCTGTGAGTCCTGCGCCCATCGTGATCGCACGTCTAGCCCTGGAAGGCCGTCGGGCGCAGCAAGTGCTGGCCGTACGGCCGAGCAGCGCGGCTTCGGCATCATCGGCCCGACGCGGCCGAACTATGCCCGCGTCGTGCCGATGGTCGATTACACCGCCAAGGTGGTAGGCCGCCTGCTGGACGGCGGGCGATGGCCTCCGCTTCCGGGCGGGGCGTCCTCACGCGCTCAGTGCCACAGGCGGCAGGCAGGCCTCGCTGGAACGCGCGCTTTCGCGGCATCCTCGAGGAGATCTCGATGGTCGCTCGCCGCGCGAGCCGGTCGATCTTGACGATCTGGCCGACATGCTCTCCTGCGCGGTCACGGCGGCATCATCATGTCCAAGACGCTGTGCGATCCTAGCCGCCTGACGCGGCAGGTCCTGGCCTTGCGCAGCTTCGTCAATCTGATCTTCTCTGGCCCGCAGCGCTCATCCTAAAACGCTCATGGCTTCTTATTCCCCGCGATGTCCATGTCTCAAATCCGAAAGGCTTGCACCACTGGTTGAGCTCGAGAGGCATCTCGACAGGAACGGAGGCAATCAACGCCTCGTATTCGCGCCGCCCGAACTCTGCCAATGTTTTCTGGCTTGCGACGGGTGCCGCAGAAAGTGGATATTTTTCACGGCGGGACCTTGGTAGAGGTAGCCCTCGTCTTCGGGTTCCAGTCAATCCGGTCCAATACCCGACCGCTAAACTTCTTGCCTTAACGAGCGCGACGCGCGTAGCGCAACCTCCACCGGCGTCTGGCCGAAACGAAGACGAAAGGCCTTGGCAAACCGCGACGAATTGGTGAAGCCGTATCGGCGCGCGACGGTAGTAACTGAGCTACCCGGCGCCCCAAGGGTTAGCTCATCGCGCGCCAACTCGAGTCGAATGGCGTGCAATGCGCCCAACGGCGTGCTGCCGCGGAATTGCTTGAACGCATCGTCAAGGGTCCGCTGGCTACATCCAGCCGCAGCCGCGACATGCGCCATGCGGATAGGGTCAGCGGCACTTCTACGCATGAAATCCTCCGCACGTCGAACGTAGGCCGGCACCGCCCCGGAAGAGCCCTTGGTCAACCGATTGGAATAGTTGTGTGAGGTGCCACGCAGCACAAGTGAGACCAGCAGATCTGTCAAGGACGCGAGTGCAATGGGGCTGCTGACCACTCCGTCCTCGGCCCGAAAGTCGCCCAATACAAAATCGAACTGACGCTTGAGGCTGGCAGCCAGCCCGCTGCTCCAGTCGACGCTGGGCGCGAATTCGAGCGGTTGGCGGAGCGGTTCGTCGAGCATTCGCACCAGCCCATCCTCAACATCCGAAACCTTCAAGAAGACGTTTGAGCGCGCGTTGTCATCGCTGATCAGGAGTTGGCTGCCAGGGCCCGGCCGCCACGCGAGGCCTTGGCCTCCCACGGCAGTCGCGCAATGGCCTCGTTCGGCCAATGTCATTTGGCCGACGATGATCGATGTGAAACAGAAAAGATCGCCTTCGTCGCCATTGATGGAGAGATTGGTTGCGAAGCTGCTGTCAGCGTAGGTCGCAACGATTGCGCCAGCGCTACGGGTCGCGAGGCTAAAAATTGGCCTGGCGAAGCTAGCGCTCAACGGCACCCTGCTCTGGAGCTGGTAGTTGTAGATAAGGGTCGATTTTGCGACGCGTTCGCTAATCCGTAACGAGCCCTCGAAATCCTCCAGTTGTCTCGCTTGGATGACATCGAACATCGCCAACTGGGCAGAATCGATCATAGCTGTGATCATCGGCAAGTTTCCCCTGTGCCGCCTCAGCATAGACACTTTGCGCAGAACTTGGACATATTTGGCAGAAATCTAGAAAATGCCCACGAAATAGGCAACTCAACTTGAAGCTAGCAAGCTAAAGGAGAGCCAACWTGGTTGACTCGAGATCATCCAAGCCTCGGGAGCTGGGTGATAGATGTTAGCAACAAGAAGCGTGCCAACGAGATCTGGATCTCCCCCCGACTGCGGAACGCGCGGCCTGCCGCCTGTGAGAATGTGCTCGCCGCCCGCGCCATTGATTTCTGGCGGCCGGATCGCGCGATCTGGCCCAGAACACCTCGCAGCCAAACTAATGCTTTAACCTTCATTCACTTCGTACAGGAGCGATGTAGTTGAGCGCTGTCATCGTTAGGAACCCGCCGAACCAGGCACCTGCCGCGGCAAAAAGCACATAGACCCAATTATGTGTGTAGTTGATGACCGCGAACGCGGACAGCATATACCAGGCACTGCTCCAATTGGCTGCAGATACACGTTTACGCGCCGAAACTGCCGCGTTGAACATCACATAAGCGCCGTCAGTTACTGCCGTCGATAGCATGACGCCCGTTGCGATTATTGGATCTATCGTTGGTAAGTCCATTAATTCTGCCCCTGGCTGGATCGGAATTCGATATGGCGCACATACACCATCAAAAGTACACACTGTCTTGTTCGTGTCAAAAAAATCGTTTATCCAATTCGTGATTTCGCTCGTTTTTAACCGTGTATCTGGGAGTAAGCAACAATGCTACTCATTCCGACCTACATTGCGGAAAGTAAAATTCCAGGGGCTGGTCTGGGACTCTATTGCAAGGATTTTGTACCAGCAAACACTTTTATTTGGACGTTTCATCATGGATTCGATTATATCGTTGAAACACTTCCTGAAGAAGTGATTCTAAAAGATTTCGTTCTGAAGTATGGCTATCTTCCTCTCACGGGAGAGACCGGGTGGGTGATGTGCGCCGACGACGCCCGCTTCTTCAATCATAGCGACGACCCGACGTGCCTCGATTTTGCGAGTACCACCGCAGCACGATTTGAGCTTGCGCCTCACACAGAATTGACGAGCGACTATCGTTCCTTCTGTCGTGATCCATTTCGCGTCTTCCAGGTGTCCGCACCGGAGGCTAGCCGCAATCTCGTAGCCGACGGCGTTTTCGCGTAACTTTTTCTCGCCTTCCGGTCGTTCTGAGTTCAGTCGGCGCTGAAGCGGATCGCTTGCAGGGCCCTTTCACAAACCGTCTTCGCATCGACATCAGCCAGCACGCGTGTCCCGCCGCGTCACCACGCAGCTGCCCGCTACCGCTCATCGCGTCCGCGAGACGGCCGATACCGAATTTCTCAACGCGCAGCTGATCCCAGCTGCGACCCCATGGTTCTGCGCTGATTTTCGTCGTGTTTCCGTACCGGCACCGCCAACCGCGGGCTCGAGGCCAAGCTCAAGGCCGAATGGCCCGGCATTCTACGCTGGATGATCGAGGGCTGCCTCGACTGGCAGGCAAACGGGTTGGTCAGGCCGGAAAGCGTCAAGGCCGCCACGGAGGACTATTTCGCGGAGCAGGACCTCATCGGCCAGTGGCTCGACGAGGAATGCGACATCGAGCCAGGCAACACCCACAAGTTCGGGCTGATCGCCGCCTCTATGATTCATGGAAGGACTTCTGCGAGAAGGCGGGTGAGAATCCTGGCACCAAGAAAATGCTGAGCGGGCTGCTGCTCAAGCGCGGCTTCGAGAAGTGCACGACAGGGCACTCCAAGGCACGGGGCTTCCGCGGCGTCCGCGTGAAGCCGAAGCTCTCCCGTGGCGATTATGATTGAGGTCGCCGTCCACGGGGGGCGGACAGATGCGGACAGTCCGCCCGGTTCCTCCCATATGTGCGCGTGAACGCGCGCATGGTCTAAACAGGTAGCCCTGTCCGCAGCTGTCCGCATTTGCTGGAATGCGGCGCCCGCCAGTGGCCAGCGCATGCCCAGCAGCCGCGGGTGATATCCGATCAGTCGCATGGAGCGTCGCCAGGGCCGCCCGCAAGGTTTTTGGCGGACACAACGGCATCGCAGTCGAGGCGCCGGAGGGCCCTGTGCTTCGATCAGCACACGGCTTCGAAGCCCTGCCGCGAATATGGGTCGTAAGCGCATCTTCGCCTGGCACGGGCGCAGTTAGGCTAGCGAAGGAAGCGCCGAGGCTTGAATCTTCGTCGCAAACCTCCGCCTCCTGACCTGACACGTCGCAAGGTATTGCTACGCGCTCCGTTTCTTTTTGTCAGCGGCAACTTTGAGCGTATCAGCCGGCCAGTGAAGGCGACGCCTGACACCAGTCTCGCAGTGTGCAGGCCCGGCGAGGCGCAAAGCCCATTCTAGGCACATCAGCGGATTTGTTCTGGCCGCCTCCGCGCCAAATCTTCGGATCGCAGAACGGACCCCGCGAGAGCGCCCGGCCGTCGTCGACCCGTTCCAGGACGGCGCCTCACTGGCCCCATTCAACGACGTTGAGATCGAGCGGCAGTGCGCGACGGATCGCCAACGGAGGCACGACCGGTGTCAGGCTCACCGCCGAACCTGTTTCCGCGGCCCGGTCGAAATCGGCTGTACCCGCCCGGTCGATCGCCTTCACCGTGAAGGCGTCGAAGACATAAGGCAGGCCATCGGACAGGAG
>NZ_JBFUIF010000090.1:0-7302 GCF_056402015.1 Allobosea sp. P4_C6 | reverse complement strand
CGACCAACCCCAGTCATTGGTGGCGATATGACAAGCGTCCTCGCGTCCGTAGTAGGAGGAGCGGACGCCAATCGGCGAAATTGCGCCCCTTTCGGACTTTATCGGCCGTGTAAAATTTAGCGGATTATCGAACCCCGCAGCATGCACGATGGCCGGACCCGTGAACACGCACGCGTGAGCTACAAGCAACATTGTAATGTTGTCTTTGATCCATTTACTCATTGTATGTCGCTCCTTTGCGGTTCGGGACCAGACATGTTGAAGACACGGTTGTGTTCGTGCGCTACGGCCAACTCGATTATTCTGAACTAAAAGAATTCGGCTACGCGCAAAGCATCGTCACTTCTAAGCTGAGGACAGTCAGCCATTTGCCGGCGCCCTCCACGCTAAGATGGGTTGCCGCGGCATTCGTCACTTGTTATTTTTAGCCAAAGTATTGCGCATCCCAGACAGGCGGAGAGTTCTGCGACTGTGTTAAGTGAGCTGCTCTCCCCGCCAACGACCCGAGCGGGTATCTCGCGCCTCGTCATTGCGCGGCTTGTCGCCGCCGGCGTGCCGGTTGCGCCGGTTCTGCGCGAGGTCGGCCTGAACGAGGAACTGCTCACTGGCCGGGATCAAAGAGTGCTTGCTCGGCGTCAGGTCGCCCTGCTGGACCGCGCCGCGACAGCGCTGGCGGATGACCGCCTGGGCTTCACCCTGGCGCAGGACTTTGATCCGCGCCTTCTCGGGTTGCTGTTTTATGTGATGGCGTCGTCGCAGAAGCTTGGCGAGGCGCTCCAGCGTATTGCCCGTTACAGCACGATCACCAATGAGGCGCTGGCCTTCAGCGTGGCCGAGCGCGGAGYGCTGGCCCTTCGCCTGAGCTATGTCGGCCTTCCCCGCCATTCCGACAAGCATCAGGCCGAGTTCTGCATTTTTGGCGCAATCCGCCTCTGCCGCCTCCTGACCGGAACGATGCTTGTGCCACTGCGTGTTTCGATCGCGCATCACCGCTCCGGCGATATCTCGGCGATGTCACGGTTTGCTGGAACGGCCCTGGAGTTCGGGGCAAATGCCGATGAATTGGTCCTGCCTGCCGAGGCGCGCGAGCGCCCTCTCGTCAATGCCGACCCTTACCTCAACGATCTCATGCTGGAGCACTGCGAGGCGGCGCTGTCGTCCCGCACGACCAATGCGAGCCCGCTTCGGGTGAGCGTCGAGAATGCGATCGCTCCGCTGCTCCCTCATGGCAAAGTTCGCGCGGAAGTCATCGCTCGCCTCCTTGGAATGAGCGAACGGACGCTTGCCCGTAAGCTTGCCGACGAGGGCCTGAGTTTCTCGGAAATCCTCCAGCAGCTAAGGCGCGACTTGGCTGTGCGCTATCTCAACGATGGCGGCCACCATGTTTCCAAGGTCGCTTGGCTGCTTGGGTTTCAAGAGGTCAGCGCCTTCTCGCATGCATTCAAGCAATGGACCGGGATGGCGCCGAGCCAGCTGCGGTTGGCCGGCGCTCACACTTGATGGATGTCGTTTCGTCAGGCGACGTGCGTCCGTATCACAGCAGCACGAGGGTAGCGGCTCGCGGCGTTGGACAAGAGATCGGGTGTGTGGCGTCGTCACCGAACTATTTGCACTTCTCTGAGAGCCAAGGCAGCGGCGAGCAAATTCTTGGCCGACTTTAACAAGCGACCAACGCAGGGGCATCCTATTTGGCGTGGAGGTTCACGGTGATTGACTGACTGTCGTCAACAAAAGGGACATCCAGTGCGTACACTTATTGTAATCGGTATCTTGGCGCTGACGGCTGGGCCAACTCTCGCTCAGTCGGAATCGGAGAAACGACACCGGCACGTCCCTTATGTTCGCGCGGCAACTGACTGTGTCGCGGCTGTGGTCCGGCGTGACGACGAATTCGACAGCGCAGTCGCTTACGACAAATTTCACCCCCTCATTGGGCGCGCGCTCTCAGTCTGCCAGCAGTCGGTCGCGCTAATGATAAGCACCCATGACACGATCTACGGCTTCGGCGGCCAGGCCTTCTTCTCGGGGCCATATTACAACGATCTGGAACGCGCCGTCCGCGCGCGGTTGGCAACTCAGATTTCAAGTTCTCGCGCCAATGCCGAGCGGCTTGCCGCCGACCGGCAGGAAGCCGAAACGAGGGCCCAAGCCGAGCGCCAGGCTGTGGCGGCGCGAACTCTGGCGGAACGCGAGGCTGCGGCGGCTCGGGCCGAAGCTCAGCAGCTCGAAGCGGAGACCCGGGCCAAGGCTGCGCGGACCGAGAGGGTTGAGTTGCTCGAAAAAACCCGCGACCTGATCCGAACGAAGACCCTCGTCTGTATCGGCAAGGAAGGGGCGACCATGCTCCTGACCGATGAGAAGGCCGAGGTCGTGGCTAAGGCCGCGATGATTTTCTGCCAAACCGACATCGACGCACTGGTGCGCGTTACCACAGAGATTGTCGAGGCCGAGACGGGCACACAGTCGAACCGCCCGCAGGTCAGGGGGATCGCCGAAAGTCGCGTTCGCGATGTCGTCACCGCGTTTGTCATCCGCTCGAGGGGCGATCTGATAGGAAGGAACTTGAAAGAACAGCAGCAGGCACCGGTGTCCACGCCTGGCGTATCGAGAAACTCGCCGACACTTTAAGAAGCATGCACCGCGCAGCTCGCATCGTCATTTGGCTGCTTTGTTGCGGCCGAACCTATGCAACTGGATGTGTCGTGGACACCGCCCGTGCAACGGTTGCGGCTGCATGGGTGGACCCGGATATTAGCAGCCGGACAGTGTGTTGGCTTCCGCGACCTGATCAGAAAGTGCGGTAGCCCAGCCGGGGCGCCGTGTGTTTTTGAGAATGCCCCAAGAACGGGGTCTAACCGCGAATGTGCGTTGGCACCTCGTGCGAACGTCAACCGTCTCCATGTCAACCGCTTCTGATGCCGATTAGGAGCATGATTGCACTGCTAGCCGGAGCGCCTACGCCCCAAGAACGGCGACCACCAAACAAATACGTCCAATCCAAATCCACATCATCGCCCACCTCGGACTGAATTCTCTTCTGTGGTCCGGTGGGCATCGCCAAGACAATGATCATGTGGGGGCAAAAGCACCCGCGGCATTCTGTCCACCAACGTCGGGAGGCCACAATGGGAATGGGGCTCAATTTCAGCTGCTCGAACTGCGGCTACGCCTGTTGTTCAACGCTCGGCGGCTCGCGAGCCAGTTTCCAGACTCATTCGCCCTTTCCGGTTTATTGCAGTTCTTGCAATGATGTTCGAGCGTCAAATAGCATTAAAAGCCTAAATACTTGCCTGAAATGCGGAAGCGCTTATGCCATCCCTTATGGAAATCCAAAAGTCACAGCGTTGGCCGATGTCACATTGAAAAACGGTGATTACTTCAGCAATTTTGATCTGAAGCTGCCGAAGCGAAACAATTTGTGCCCGAAATGCGGCCTGTTCTCTGGAGAATTTCAGATGGGCATCCTCTTTGATTAGGCTGTACTACGTACCCGCGCTGTCAAAGAAGTCGTATCCGACCTGCTCTCCTCTCGCAAAGACCACCCGCGTGTGGACAATTTGGCGGAGGAATGCACTTGACGGATCTCGCCATTGAAATGCGCCCCCAATTACCCTTCGTTCAAGCTGTTGCAGGTAGTGGGAGCCCAACGGAGGAGCGCGCGATCTGCTTGGGCTTTCTTGCGAGGCAGCGTCAGATCCCGCGCGGTCGTTCYGCGCAATCACCGGAATTGAACCCTGGAAACTCTTGTCTGAATGCGCCTGACCGATCCCCCCATAAGCATTTCGACGAGCCGCACCAAGCAGCACCTCGGTCGGCGTAATAGGAGTCTGCGCTGATGGACTGGTTCGAGCGTCTGACCGGCTTTCGAGAAAGAGATCATGACGACACGCATTCCAAGCTCCGCCTTGATGGTGACCGTCTGCATTGCCTCGTAAATGGCAGGCAGTATGGGATCGGCCGTCTTGAATTGCCTGCGCTCGGCGAGTTGCGAGACCGGGCGAGGTCGGCTTCTGGACGGCAAGGGCGTCTCAGTGTCGACATTGTCCAGGGCGATGTCCGCAGATTGCACCAGGCGCCGGAGTACGCTGGTGCGCTCTTCCAGGTCGCATCGCAGTTCAATCTGCTCGAGATGACCTCGCCCAATGTAACACCCGAACAGGGCGTCACCATCTACCAGCACGACGCCACGCAAGGTCCGGCCTGCGCCATCGCTGCTGGCGCAGCAACCATCTACAGGAACTACTTCGTGCCTGTCGGTTCATCGACGGGGCAAAGACGAGACCGACAACTCGATTGCCTCGAAGACATTGGCCAAGACCTTGGCGCGGCGCTGAAGCGGCCCGTAGGCGAGCTTTGGGCGATGCGAAACGGCTATGCGCTTTGCGGGCGCGCAGGCATCGATGCGATCACCCGTCATCTGCACACTCTTGATGAAGCAGCGCTGGACGAATTGCGGGGCAAGCTCCGGGTTGGGTTGCACTGGGATGTCGAGGTTACCGATTCTCCGGGCGAGCAATGCCCGGTGGTATCGCAGGCCTTCTGCTCGGCACTCCCGGTTGCCTATTCTGGTATCGCGGCGGGCGACTGGGAGGCGTTCGCCTGCCTGGTCCTCGAGGCCGCGTACGAGGCGACCCTTTGGGCTGCTGTCATCAATGCCGAGCGCACAGCTTCGAGCACCGTCCTGCTCACCCAACTTGGTGGTGGCGTATTCGGCAATCGCGACAATTGGATCCATAGCGCCACCTACCGCGCACTCGATTTGGTCCGGGACCGTCAGCTCGACGTAAAGCTTGTGAGTTATGGCGCTCCGTCGATGGCCCTGCAGAAACTGGCAAGCGAATTTGGGTAACCACTGTGCCTCCAGGCCGATGCTGGTCGGGAGTGACCTGCGCTTGGAGAGCCGGTCGAGCAGCCCCGCCCGTCAATCGTTCCGATCCCATGACCAAGGTTGATATTGTTGGTTTGGAGATCGATAGAAGCCCATTTTCGCTACTCCACTGATTTCTCGATGAACCCGAGTGTATTGGCGTTTTCGACCAAGGTCCGCACCTTGGCGCGATCGAGACCATCCGGCACTTCCGCGTCGATCTCGAGCCGGAGCTTGACCTGGCTGCCCCGCAGCGTCGTGAGTTGCTCCACGATTGCCTCGACAATCTGATGCATGTCTCTGGCGGGGCGTTCGGGCGAGATCATCACTGTGCCCGTGAACCGGGTCGGCTTCTTATCTGCTGGAGGCTGCCCGGGCGCTCCGCCAGTGGGCTGCGCACTGGCCTCCGGCGGCCTTTCGCCTGGCCCTTCATGACGGCCAGCCGGTTCAGCCTGCGCCGGCGCTGGCCGGTGCGACTCGGCGACATCGGGCTTCACGGCGACGCTGTCGGCATCGATGGCGATTACCGAATTGGAGGCTCGCTCGATCGCGAGCCCCAGATAGGTGTCCGTCTTCTCGTCCCACCGCTCGGCGTAGGCAAACGGGCCGGGCAACATGCCGCTCACGGCCGCTTGTATGGATTTGATCAAGACCTCCTGATTTTTCAGGCGCGGCAGGTAGATGTAGCGGTTGAGGTACTCCCGCAGATCCTTCAGCGAGAGATGCGGCTTGCCGTTCCAGATGTATTTCTGGAGATCACGATCGAGGCGCGTCGGTCCGAGTTCCGTGAGCAGCCCTTCCTCGGCCACGAGTTTCTTGCTGGCGCGCGCCAGTAGCCCGTCCTGCGCCGGAAACCTTCCAGACACCCATTCGACATCGGCTTGGGCGCTCTCCTGCGCCGGATAATGGAGATAGCACCACGCTTCCTTGAGGCGTGTCTTCATCGTTTCGTTGGATTCGGCAAGCTTGGCCTTGGCAAGCGCACTGTCGCTCTGGGTCAGGTTGAGCCGCTCCGTGTCGCGCACGATCTCGCCCCAAGCCAAGGACGCGCGTATCGCGTCTTTTAGATTGTCGAGCTGGCGTCCGTCTGCGGCGATGAACACCAGCATGTTGCGATAGACGCGCGGCGTGCTGCCGCGCTGCATCAGGATATCCTTGGCCTCGACGAGGGCTTCAGAACCGTCGCGACCGTTGTGCGGATGGGCCACGCCGAGCACCACTGCCCGCACGCCTCCGGCTTCATCGGGGACCTCCGCCGATGAGGCAGGTGCAACCTGCACGGCGTCGAAATGACCACGATCCGCGAGACCGTTTACGTACTTGCCCAACTCGCTGTCGATCGTCATCAAAACAAGAGCGGTCTCGATCTGCGCGGCCTTGTCCGCCGCGATGCGATTAAGACTCGCCGACATCGAGTACCAGTAACGGCCAAGATCGGCGTGCATGAATTTGGCCTGGTTGGTCAGCCGCCGCAGCGCATCACCGAAGATCGACGGGCGCTCGCCGGGCTGCACGACGCCGAGATTAATCTGCTTGTCGTCGAGGCCTGTGTTCTGCTGCTGGTGGGTCGGCGCGGTCCCCATGAAGATCGCGCGCGCGATGCGTCTCGTCGCGGAGTAGCGGTTTAGATTGGGCGCAGATTGGTCGATCTTGAAGGGTGTGGACGCCATGCCATCGACATCACCCGCGATGATCGACTGCCAGCTCACGTCGAGATAGTGGAGCAGTTCCGGTTCCACGCGCGGCGAACTCACCGCTACGCTACCCGGCATGATCATTACGGACGGATCGCCATTCATCCATAGCTCGTGGATTGCCTGCGCCATCAGGCGCAGCACGCCGCGCGTGCGCTGGAATTTTTCCAGCGAGCCCCAGGTCGTATAGAGCTGATCGAACAATTCGGGATGGATCGGGTAGGCCTTCTCGAGCTTACGCCGGTAGTCTTCGTCCGCGCAGCCCTGCGGGAAGTCGTTGGCGTTCTCGCGATAGAGCTTTGCGAACTGCTTCAGCGTGTTGTCCCGGTGATGAAACTTGTCGCCGGGAATGTCCTTGAACAGCCGCCGCCGGACGATCTCGTAGCTCTCTTCCTGGCTCGCTGGTCGCCACGACGATTCGACGCGACTGAAGGTCTGCTTGAGACGCGCCAATGCCTCCTGGCCGCCGTCGCCGCCGACCTCGATCTGCGATGCCGGCAAGGAAGCGACCAGCAAGGTGCGGGGGCTGGCTTTGACCGCTTCAGTCAGCGACTGAACGAAAGTGAGGTTCGCATCAAACGAACCGGACGGCAGGCCCTCGACCCGGTAGATCTGCCGCAGATAGGCGACCCATTCGTCGATCAGAATCAGGCACGGCGCATACTTCTTGAAGATCGTCTCAAGCAGATGGGAGCCCGGCGCGATGCCGTTGGCGTCATTCGCGGCGATCATGTCGAAGGC
>NZ_JBFUIF010000089.1:0-7705 GCF_056402015.1 Allobosea sp. P4_C6 | reverse complement strand
GTCTACTTCTGCGATCCCAGGTCACCCTGGCAACGTGGCTCGAACGAGAACACCAACCGGCTCCTGCGCCAGTATCTTCCCCACGGAACCGACCTGTCCCTGCAAAGCCAGGCCCAGCTCAGCGCCATCGCCCGTCAGCTCAACGAACGGCCCAGAAAGACCTTGCTCTATCAAACCCCAGCCGAGAGGTTCGCCGAGTGTGTTGCGGCGATCAGTTGAGCCCGCCGCCGATTTAGGACGAAACCACGCCGTCATTCCGGGGCTTCGCGTCAGCGAAGAGCCCGGAACCCAGAACCGATGCGGTTTCCGAGAGAACTGTTTGGGCCGGCTCGGGCAAACCTTCGACGGCATCGGTTCTGGGTTCCGGGTTCGCCGCTGCGCAGCGCCCCGGAATGACGGCGTGGTTCCACCAAAAACCCAGCAGGCTCAAGTCGTGGGTTCCGGGTTCTTCGATGCGCGAAGCCCCGGAATGACAATGGTCGCTCTGTCCGGGCACGGCCCTGCAGATGTCCGGACCGCCTTAGGCCGTCCTTGGTGCGGCTTCCTGCATGAATTCGTCAAGTGCCCCGGCTTCGTCGGCGGAGAGCCGCAGGCCGAGCTTGCTGCGCCGCCAGAGCACATCCTGGGCGCGGCGCGCCCATTCCGCCTTCATCAGGTAGCGGACCTCGCGCTCGTAGAGATCGGCGCCGAAATGGCGGCCGAGATCGGCGAGGCTTTTGGCGCCGTCGAGGATGTCGCGCGCGCGGGTGCCATAGGCGCGGGCGAGGCGCGACGCCGTCCTCCGCTCCAGCCAGGGATGCGCGGCCGCGATCTCGCCGGCTAGCTCCTCGAAGGTGCCGACCGCGAAATCGCCGCCGGGCAGGGCGCCCGTCATCGTCCATTCGGCGCGGGCCGCCCAGGGCGCATGCGGCGCCAGCTTGGCGATGGCGGCCTCCGCAAGCCGACGATAGGTCGTGATCTTGCCACCGAAGACGGAGAGCAGAGGCGCCTCACCCTGCCGAGCGTCTAGCGTCAGCACGTAGTCGCGGGTCGCCTCCTGTGCCTTCGAGGCACCGTCGTCATAGAGCGGGCGCACGCCGGAATAGGTCCAGACCACGGATTCGGGCTTCACCGGCTGGCGGAAATACTCGCTCGCGGCGGCGCAGAGATAGGCGATCTCCTCGGGCGTCGCGGCGACTTCGGCCGGGTCGCCCTTGTAGTCGCGGTCGGTGGTACCGATCAGGGTGAAATCCTGCTCGTAGGGGATCGCGAAGATGATGCGCCCGTCCGCGTTCTGGAAGATATAGCAGCGGTCGTGCTCGTAGAGCCGGGGCACGACGATATGGCTGCCCTGGACCATGCGGACGCCGGCCCTGGCGTTGCTGTGGACGACGCCGTTCAGCACGTCGCCGACCCAGGGGCCGGCGGCATTGACGAGCGCCTTCGCCCAGATCGTCTGCCTGCCGTCCGCGCCTTCCGTCTCGATCTGCCAGAGGCCATCCTCGCGCCTTGCCGAGGCCACCCTCGTGTGCGTGTGAACCGCCGTGCCGCGCACGGCGGCGTCCATCGCGTTGAGCACGACGAGGCGGGCATCCTCGACCCAGCAATCGGAATATTCGAAGGCCTTGGCCTTGTCGTCCTTCAGCGGCTGGCCTGCGGGGTCGTGCGCGAGGTCGAGCGTGCGCGTCGCCGGCAGGAGCTTGCGGCCGCCGATATGGTCGTAGAGGAACAGGCCGAGCCGCAGCAGCCAGGCCGGGCGCAGGCCCTTGTGATGCGGCAGCACGAAGCGCAGCGGGCGGATGATGTGCGGCGCGATGGCCCAGAGCCGCTCGCGCTCCATCAGCGCCTCGCGCACCAGACGGAACTCGTAATGTTCGAGATAGCGCAGGCCGCCATGGATCAGCTTGGTCGAGCGCGACGAGGTGGCGCTGGCGAGATCGTCCTTCTCGAACAGCACCACCGACGCGCCGCGCCCGGCCGCATCGCGGGCGATGCCGCAGCCATTGATGCCGCCGCCGATGAYGGCGAGGTCGTATGCCGTGGCGGGGTTCGTGCCGAAGCCGGCGGTGGGCGAAGTCGTTTCGGAAGCCATGCTCGTCTTCTGGAAGGCCTGGGCACTCGGTTCAGCAATGGCGCCATCCAAGCCCGGCCAAGCCGGCGCCACAAGTCCGCTCCTGTCGCGAAATCATGGGCGATGTCAATTCGGATCGCTTGACGCGAGGCCCACGAGGCCGGAACTGGGGCCGGGGAAGGGCGCAGTGCTGCGGCTGGGATGATCGAGACAGAGCGAGATCGCGACGGGAACAGGCTGGCGGCGCGGGTCGAGGCGGCTCTCCGCTCGGTGCTGGAGCACGCCGGTGCCGCTGTGCTGGCTGTGCTGTTCCTCGTCGTGATGGCGGCGGTGCTGCGGCGCTATGCGTTCGGCGGCGGCTTCGTCTGGTCCGACGAACTCGCGATCTGGCTGCATCTGGTGCTGATCGCCATCGGCGCACCGCTTGCGGTGACCGGTACGCTGGCGATGCGGCTCGATGCGCTCGCTCGGTTGCTGCCTGCGCCGCTTCGCCGGCTCGCTGACATCTTCGCCGATGCGATCGCGTTTCACGGTGCTTTGGTGCTTGCCATGGGAGGGGCGAGCGTCGCGATGCTCGTCGGCGGGCAGTCCACCGTGCTCGGCCTGCCGGAAGCGCTGCGCTTCGCCGTCTTCGCCTGTGGCGGCGGGCTGACGATACTGGCGCTGTTTCTGCGCGCCGGACTCATCCGGGGCTGGGCGGGGGCTGCTGCGTCGCTGGCGCTCGGCCTCGGCTTCTACGGCCTTGCGCAGCTTTCCTTCGATCTCTTCCCGACCCCGAGCCTCGTCGCGGCGCTGGTTGCGGGAGCCGGGCTGCTGCTCGGCGCGCCCTTGCCCTTCGCCTTGCTGGCCGGCGTCTCCCTGACGGGTCCCTTCGGCGGATTGCTGCCGGAGCCGGCGATCGTGCAGACCACCGTGGGTGGCGTGGGCAAGTTCCTGCTGCTGGCCATCCCCTTCTTCCTGCTGGCTGGCGAACTCCTGACCGAGGGCGGACTGGCCGAGCTGCTGATCCGCTTTGCCGCGACGCTGGTCGGCCATTGGCGCGCGGGGTTGGCGCAGACGGCGCTGGTCGCCAGCGTGTTGTTCTCCGGTGCGTCCGGCTCCTCCGTGGCAAATGCTGCCTTCGGCGCCAAGGTGATGGCGCCGACGCTGGTGGCACGGGGGTATCCGCCCGCCAATGCGGCGGCGATCGTCGCCGGCGTCTCGATGCTCGACAACATCATCCCGCCTTCGATCGCCTTCCTGATCCTGGCCAGCGCGACCAATCTCTCGGTCGGCTCGCTGCTGGTCGGCGGCTTCGTCGCGGGCGGCGTGCTGGCACTGGCGCTCGCCATCGGCATCCATCTCAGCGTCCGCGGCGTCGTCGATGCGGCGCCGAAGGCCAGCGCGGCCGAGCGGGGCAGGGCGCTGATCGGCGCCATTCCCGCGATCGGGCTCGGCATCGTCGTCGTGGTCGGCATTCGCTTCGGCGTGGTGACCGTGACGGAAGCCTCAGCGCTGGCCGTCGCCTATGCCGCCATCGCGTGCCTGGCGTTGCGGAGCCTGAACGCGCGTAGCGTGCTGGCGGCGCTGTGCAAATCCTCGGTGCCGGGCCCTATGCCGTGATGCTGCTCGCCAATCTCGTGCTGCTGATCGCCGGCCTCTTTCTCGACATCGGCGCCGCGATCCTGCTGCTGGCGCCGCTGCTGCTGCCCGTGGCCGTGGCGGCGGGCCTCGATCCCATCCAGTTCGGCGTCGTGCTCGTGGTCAACCTGATGATCCATGGGCTGACGCCGCCGCTCGGCATCCTCGTCTATGTCGTCAGCGGCATCATGCGGGTGCCGGCAGGCGCGGTCTTCCGGGCCGTGCTGCCGCTGCTGGGTGTCCTGCTGGCAGCTCTCATGGTCCTCTCGCTGGGCATGGCTGCGTGGCCGACGCTTGCGCCGGCGCTCAAGGCGCTGTTCTGATGAGGCCCGTTTGCCCGGCGCCCGCGCGCCGCCCTGTGCAGTCCCGCCGCCGAGCTCTCCCGGATCTGATGCCGATATGATCTACACTGACATCGCGACGCGGACGTATAATCACGGCTGGCGGCTCGACCCTATCATCCGCAGCCTGCTCGATACCGATTTCTACAAGCTGCTGATGCTGCAGATGATCCGGGCTTTCCATCCGGAGGTCCGCGTCACCTTCTCGCTGATCAACCGCTCGCGGCATATCCGCCTCGCCGACATCGTCGACGAGGGCGAGTTGCGCGCGCAGCTCGACCATGCGCGCTCGCTGCGCTTCACCAAGAAGGAGCTGATCTGGCTGACCGGCAACAGCTTCTACGGCAAGACGCAGATGTTCTCGCCGGACTTCATGGCCTGGCTCGCCGAATTCCAGCTGCCCGAATACGATCTGCGCAAGGTCGACGGCCAGTACGAGCTGCATTTTGAAGGTCCCTGGACCCACAGCACCATGTGGGAGGTGCCGGCTCTCGCCATCATCAACGAGCTCAGGGCGCGCCGGGTCATGCTCGGCCAGAGGCGCTTCTCGCTCGACGTGCTCTATGCGCGCGCCAAGGCGAAGATGTGGAACAAGGTGGAGCGGCTGCAGAAGCTGCCGAATCTCAGACTCTCCGATTTCGGCACGCGCCGGCGCCACGGCCATCTCTGGCAGCGCTGGTGCGTCCTGGCGCTGAAGGAGGGGCTGGGCAAGGCCTTCACCGGCACCTCGAACGTGCTGCTCGCGATGGACACCGATCTCGAGGCGATCGGCACCAACGCCCATGAGCTGCCGATGGTGCTGGCGGCGCTGGCCGATACCGACGAGGAGCTGCTGCGCGCACCTTATCGCGTGCTCGACGAATGGCGGCAGGTCTATGGCGGCAACCTGCTGATCGCGTTGCCGGACGCCTTCGGGACGCAGAGCTTCCTGCGCCATGCGCCGGACTGGGTGGCGGACTGGACCGGCTTCCGGCCGGACAGCGCGCCGCCGATCCCGGCAGGCGAGACAATCATGGAATGGTGGCGCCAGCATGGGCGCGATCCGCGCGAGAAGCTGCTGGTCTTTTCCGACGGGCTCGATGTCGATGCGATCGAGCGCGTCTACCATCATTTCGACGGCAAGGTGCGCATGGCGTTCGGCTGGGGCACCGACCTCACCAACGACCTCGTCGGCTGCTCGCCGGACGGCTCGCGTGCGCTCGATCCGATGTCGCTGGTCTGCAAGGTCACGAAAGCGAATGGCCGGCCGGCCGTGAAGCTCTCCGACAATCCCGAGAAGGTCTCAGGCGAACCAGAGATGGTGGCGCGCTATCGGCGGGTGTTCGGGGTTTGATGACGCAACGTAAGAAAAATATGTTGCCATTATGTTCTCAATGCGCGATGCTGCTCGTGGGTTGGGGGGCTCGATATGTTGCGCTTTCTGGTTGTGCTGTTCGCGGCTGTCGCCGTCATTGCCGCTACGACGGCTTCGATTGCCGGTACAATAGGACGTGAGCGGCTGAACGAAGCTCGGCCTCTCAGCGAGACCGAGATGGCGGGGCTGCTGACGACCATGATCAAGGGGCGCCCGGGCGTGAGCGCCCTGCGCGTCGAAGCTGGCGATGTGGTTTTCAGGGCAGGCGGCCGCGATATAAGGATGGGGCTGGCCCCGCTCGGCGCGCAGTTCAACGCCTTGCCGGACGCAAAGAGCCGGCAGGGTGCCTACGACAAGCTCACGCAGCGCATCACTGAGGCTGTCGCCGGCCAGTTATCGGTCAAGACCGAAGCGGAGCGCGCACGGTTCATCGGGGCTCTGATCCCTGTCATGAAGAACCGAAAGGGCTGTTGCCGCCGGAGGGGAACGAGCCCATTCCGCCAGAACAGGCGCAGCCGCGAGCGGAGCCGTCGCCCGTCGAACTGCGCGCTTTTCTTTCCGCGCAGTTCTCACCGCGCGTGAAGCGCGTATTTGCCGAGCCGCTGGCCGAAGAACTGCGCGGCCATCGGCCTGTGCGTGTCGTTGTAAGTTTGCTTCAGGTCCAGATCGCGCCGGCAGTCAGCCGCTTCTTCAGGACGTTGGCGGCTGGGCAGGCCGGCAACAGCAACAGCATCACCGTGACCTTCACGATCGTCGATGCCAAGAGCGGTAAGGTCCTGCTGACTTCTCCGCCCATCCATCACTCTGGCACGGGTGGCGAGTTCATCGTCGATTTTGGCGGCGGGAAGCCGGGAGCTTTCGATCCCGACCCGATGACCCGCATGCTCGCATCTCTGCAACCGCAGTTTTCGAGCTGGCTTTTCAAGCGAGATCGATAGGGAGCTCAAGTCCGGATTTGTGGAGCGCCGAGGGTGGTCGGCTCTCGGCCTACCAATGCGACGACTGCTCGCGATATCGACCTTTGCCCAATCGCATCGTGGTGGATGCAGGCATGAGAGTTGTCTGATGCGAGGTGCGCCGCGAGCAACCTTGCATCCTGCGCCAAAACCTCCTAATCGGACCCGCGTTTCAAGGCCCGAAGGGCCGCCTTCGAGGACAAGGGTGTCATGGCCAAAGAGAAATTCGCTCGTACGAAGCCGCACTGCAACATTGGCACGATTGGTCACGTCGACCATGGCAAGACGTCTTTGACGGCTGCGATCACGAAGGTGCTGGCYGAGACCGGCGGTGCGTCGTTCACGGCGTATGACCAGATCGACAAGGCGCCTGAGGAGAAGGCCCGCGGCATCACGATCTCGACGGCGCACGTCGAGTACGAGACCCCGGCTCGCCACTAYGCSCATGTCGACTGCCCCGGCCACGCCGACTATGTGAAGAACATGATCACGGGYGCGGCGCAGATGGACGGCGCGATCCTGGTCGTGTCGGCGGCCGACGGCCCGATGCCGCAGACCCGCGAGCACATCCTGCTGGCGCGCCAGGTCGGCGTTCCCGCGCTGGTGGTGTTCATGAACAAGGTCGACCTGGTCGACGACGCCGARCTGCTCGAGCTGGTGGAGATGGAGATCCGCGAGCTCCTGTCGAAGTACGACTTCCCGGGCGACGACATCCCGATCACCAAGGGCTCGGCCAAGGCGGCTCTGGACAACGTCACGCCGGAGATCGGCCATGACGCGGTGCTGGCGCTGATGAAGACGGTCGACGACTACATCCCGCAGCCTGAGCGTCCGATCGACCAGCCGTTCCTGATGCCGGTCGAGGACGTGTTCTCGATCTCGGGCCGTGGCACGGTCGTGACCGGCCGCGTCGAGCGCGGCATCGTCAAGGTCGGCGAGGAAATCGAGATCGTCGGTCTGAAGGACACGGTCAAGACGACGGTGACGGGCGTCGAGATGTTCCGCAAGCTGCTGGACCAGGGCCAGGCTGGCGACAACATCGGCGCGCTGCTGCGCGGCACGAAGCGCGAGGACGTCGAGCGCGGCCAGGTGCTGTGCAAGCCGGGCTCGGTGAAGCCGCACACGAAGTTCAAGGCCGAGGCCTACATCCTGACGAAGGAAGAGGGTGGCCGTCACACGCCGTTCTTCACCAACTACCGCCCGCAGTTCTACTTCCGCACGACGGACGTGACCGGCGTGGTGACGCTGCCCGAGGGCACGGAGATGGTGATGCCGGGCGACAACATCTCGATGGAGGTGACCCTGATCGCCCCGATCGCGATGGAAGAGAAGCTGCGCTTCGCCATCCGCGAAGGCGGACGTACATCCGCGAAGGCGGACGTAC